>CAMWKM010000023.1 GCA_947174835.1 uncultured Prevotella sp. | reverse complement strand
TAGGGGGACTTAGATATGAGGGGGAGGCTCCTCCGCCCCCCACGACAAAAGATGCTGTTTGCCACTCGTAAACATGATACTTACGCAACGTAAGTATGATACTTAGGCAACGTAAACACTATAGTAACGCTTTTTAAGACTTATCGCCCCTGAAGGCAATGCCCTCGACTAAGGCTGCTTTCTCATAGGAATATCGTGTCTGAAAAAGGAAGAAAGAGGAACAAAACGGAACAAAGCGGAAGAAAAGGGAAGAAAACGGAACGAAACGGAAGTCATTCTCTGCGGAATATGTACCTTTGCAGCATCAGGGAAACGCCCTGAGATACAAGAAGACTGCAATGCAAGATGTTTTTGTGTGGCCTTTTTTATCCGCTAAATTTGGCCGTATTAAATATTCTTCGTAACTTTGCCCCACTTTTAAACAAAAAACAAACAATGAAAAAAACACTACTTGCAATTCTACTAACGGCTCCGACGATGCTCTGGGCACAAACCTATGACTTCGATCTCACGAAAGCGCAGCCGGTCTATAGCGATCAGGACGGCTATGGCTATGACCTGTTACCTGCCCCTGACAAGAAGAAACCTGCCGAGCCTTTCTATTTCTCGGTGAAAGTGCCCGATGGCAACTACCTCGTAAAGGTGATGCTGGGAGGCAAGAAGAACTCGAACACGACCGTTCGCGCAGAAGGTCGTCGCCTGATGGTGGACCATATTCAGACAGCGAAAGCCAAAGACACACAGGAGGTGGAGTTCGTTGTCAATAAACGCTCGCCCCAGATTGACGAGAAGACACGGGTGAAAATCAAGGAGCGCGAAAAGAGTTATCTGGCTTGGGACGACAAGCTCACACTTGAGTTCAACGGCCTGCTGCCGGCAGTGAAAAGCATCCACATAGAGAAAGTCGATGTGCCCACTATCTATCTCTGCGGCAACTCCACGGTGGTAGACCAGAACAACGAGCCTTGGGCCTCGTGGGGACAGATGATTACCCGTTGGTTCGGCCCTGAGGTGGCTATCTCAAACCATGCCGAGAGCGGCCTGACGGCTCGCACGTTTATAGGCGGGTTCCGTCTTGACAAGATTCTCACCACGCTGAAAAAGGGCGACTATGTGTTCGTTGAGTTCGGACATAACGATGAGAAGGAAAAGCGTCCGGGCGACGGTGCGTGGTATCACTACCAATATCAGTTGAAAATCTTCGTTGACCAAGTGCGTGCCAAAGGGGCTGAGATCGTGTTCTGCACCCCCACCCAACGCCGTATGTTTGCCGACGACAGGAAGACTATCCGCAACACTCACGGTGACTTCCCCGCAGCCATGTGCGAAGTGGCCGAGCGCGAACACGTTCCGGTGATAGACCTGAACGCCATGACAAAAACGTTTTTCGAGACATTGGGATTTGAAGACTCCAAGCGTGCCTTGGTTCACTATCCTGCAGAGATGTACGGCAGAAAGCTGGAGGACAACACTCACTTCAACCCCTATGGTGCCTACGAGGTGGCAAAATGCGTGGTGATGGGCATGAAACAGCTTGACCTTCCCATCGTCAAGTATCTGCGTACAGACTGGCAGGACTTCGATCCTGCCCGACCTGATGACTGGGAGACCTTCCAATGGGCTCCATCGCGCATGGTAGAGAACTTAAAGCCTGACGGCAATTAACAAACTGATACACACGAAATAGAGTATGAAAAAGTTTTTTTCAACCATAGCACTGGCCACCCTGTCTATGACCATGATGGCCCAATCGTGGCCAACCGTCACTACCGAGGCAAAGCCCGGTGCACGATGGTGGTGGCTTGGCTCGGCTGTCGACAAGGAAAACCTCAGGTGGAACCTTCAGGAATATGCCAACCACGGCATCGGAGCCGTAGAGATTACGCCCATCTATGGCGTGCAGGGTAATCAGGCTAACAACATCGAATACCTAAGCGACAAGTGGCTCGATATGCTGCGCTATACGGGCGAGCAAGCCCAGCGCAACGGCATAGAGCTTGATATGGCCACCGGCACAGGCTGGCCCTTTGGAGGCCCTTGGGTGCCTCTGGAAGAGAGTGCTTCGAAGATGGTGTTTGCCGACTCCCTGATGAGCAAGGAGGCTGCCAACGAATTTCTGTCGAAAAACAGAACGCTCACCTTACCCGCAAAGGAACAGAAGAATAGCCGGTTCGTATTGCAGCGTGCCTATCCACAGGCCGACGGTCAGGTGCGTGTGATTGCACTCTATGCAAAGTTCGGTGTGATGCGCGTAAAACGTGCAGCCCCCGGCGGTGAGGGGCTCGTCATTGACCACTTTGACAAGAAAGCCGTACAGAACTATCTGAAACACATAGAGCAGGCATTTGAACGCACCCAGACACCCTACCCTCACACTTTTTTCAACGACAGCTATGAGGTGGAAGCCGCAACGTGGACTCCCACGCTGCTGGAAGAGTTTGAAACCCGTCGTGGCTATAAACTCGAAGACCATCTGCCAGAGTTGCTGGCATTTGAGCCTAAGGTGTTGAGCGACTACCGTGAGACGCTGGGCGACCTGCTGCTGGAGAACTTCACAAGACAGTGGACGGCCTGGGCACACTCGCACGGTGCCATCACCCGCAATCAGGCTCATGGCTCTCCCGCCAACCTGATTGACTGCTATGCTGCTGTCGATATTCCGGAGATTGAGGGCTTCGGCCTCTCCAACTTAGGAATCAAGGGACTCAGGCAAGATCCCGGCAAGACCCGCAAGAACGACTCCGACTTCTCGATGCTGAAGTATGCCCCTTCAGCCGCCCACATCTGCGGCAAGCCCTACACTTCGAGCGAGACCTTCACTTGGCTGACAGAGCATTTCCGCACCAGTCTCTCCCAGTTGAAGCCAGACATCGACCTGATGTTCTGTGCCGGTGTGAACCACATCTTCTTTCATGGCACCTGCTATTCACCGAAAGACGATCCCTGGCCGGGCTGGAAATTCTATGCCTCCATCGACATGAGTCCCACGAACAGCATCTGGCGCGATGCCCCTTACTTCATGGACTATGTGACCCGCTGCCAGAGTTTCCTACAGATGGGTCAGCCCGACAACGACTTCCTTGTGCTGTTGCCCGTGCGCGATATGTGGAAGAAAAATACCGGTAAGCTGCTCATGCAATTCAGTATTCATGCTATGGGCAAACTGGCTCCTGACTTCATCAAGACCATCTTGGCCATCGACGCAGCCGGTTTTGACTGTGACTATATATCAGAACAACTGCTCACCGGTGTCACCTATAAGGACGGTATGCTCATCACAGCCGCCGGCACACGCTATAAAGGGCTGATCATCCCAGGCAGTGGACAGATGCCGGAACAGGTGAAACAACACATTGAGAGCCTCAAGAAACAGGGTGCCCACGTCTTCTATACGACAGACAAAGCCGTCCTGCAGAAGGCAGCCCGCCCGGAACAGATGCGCACCGACCTCGGACTGAAGACCATCCGCCGCAGGAACGAGAATGGCTATCACTATTTCATCGCCAACCTGTCGCCTCGCGACATCAAGCAGACGGTGAAACTGGCCGTACCTTTCAAGGGAGCCACATGGTTTAATCCCCTGAACGGTGAAATCCGTGAGGCCAACTTCAGCGACAATGCCATAGACATCTGCCTACGCAGTGGGGAGTCGATAATCCTTCAGACATTCAACGAGGGCAAAGGCAGCAATCCTGCCAGCCCTGAGGGCGACGGTCAGACAACATGGAACAACATCGTATTGGAAGGTCCCTGGACGCTTTCGTTCACGGAAGAAGCCCCCAAGGTGGGAAAGATCTACAACCTCGACAAGTTGCAAACATGGGAGACACTGGACGAGCAAACTCGCGTAACAATGGGCACAGGTGTCTACACGACAAAGTTCAAGATGTCGAAGAAAGAAGATCCCAAAGGCAAATGGATGATTGACCTTGGCGACGTTCGCGAAAGTGCCCGCGTCTACATCAACGGTACGTTCATCGGCTGTGCATGGTCTGTGCCCTTCATACTCGACACTAAAGGTTCACTAAAAGTTGGTGAGAATGAAATACGCATCGAAGTGACCAACCTGCCTGCCAACCGCATTGCCGAACTTGACCGCCAAGGTGTGAAATGGCGCAAGATGGAAGAAATCAATGTCGTAGACATCAACTATAAAAAGACGCTCTACGACCAGTGGGAACTCGTTCCCAGCGGCCTAAACTCGCGTGTCACACTCTTTAGGAATTAACAAAGAACATGAATGTTCAGGACGCGTCAGTCACGATCATTGAGCACGGGAAAGTGCTTGCGTACTGACTTCACCTCTTCAATACTGACTGACGCAAGGCAAGAGCCAACGCAACTTTCACAGGAGACCAATATTCGCCCCGACGGGTCGATGACTGCGGAACCTCCTGTGAATGTTGTTTTACGTTCCGTACCCACACGGTTGACACCAATCACATAGCACTGGTTCTCAATGGCACGTGCCCGCAACAACGTATCCCAGACTTCCTGTCTGGTATCAGGCCAGTTGGCCACATAAATAATAGCATCATACTCACCGGCTCGGCCATACCTCGACCAGACCGGGAAACGCAGGTCATAGCAGGTGAGCAGCAAGAAGCGCAGGCCACCATACTCAACGACAACATGGTCGTTGCCAGCCTGATAGTTGATGTTTTCGTGAGCGAAAGTGAAGAGATGATGTTTGTCATAGTATTTCACATCATCCGGTGTTACGAAGTAATGACGATTGAAATAGCATCCAGCCCCATCACTGACGGCCAGGCTGCCACTGATGGCACAGAGTCGTTCTGAAGCCATCCATTTCATCCACCGCAGTGCAACCGATGTTTCTTCATCTTCCGCAATATCTTTAGGATGAACAGAATAGCCCGTTGCCCACATCTCAGGAAGCACGTAAAGGTCGGCCACCTGTTCATTCATCAATTGCTCTGCACGTCTAATATTCTCCTGAGGATCGCCCCAAGCGATGTCCAACTGTATGAGTGAAACTTTCATAGGTAAAAATCTTTCGTTAGTTCATGATAGGCTTCCGATCCTATTATCAGTTCCGTACATTCCAATGGCACCGGATGCTTTCGGAAAGCCAGCAGATAGCGACGCGGAGGCTTGGTGGGTGTCGTTCGAACGGCACATTCGCGCACTTTGAAAAAGCCAGCCAGTGCAGCCTCGCTCTCCAATCTGGCTTTGCAATCGAATGGGATGATGAGCGAGAACTCGCCGTTATCACTGAGCAACCGCCATCCATGACGCATCAAGGAGGTATATGTCAAGGAATCGGCATGACGTGCCATTGAACGCTGGGCATCAGGACAAGACAACGAATCGACAAAATAGGGCGGATTGCTCACCAAACAATCAAACTCCCCCTGAACTTCCGCGAAATCACGTTGCACGACGCTGATACGATCGGCAAATACTGATTCTGCCACATTCTGTCTGGCCTGAGTCACAGCCCTTTCATCAATATCAATGCCCCAAACAACAGCCTGCGGAAAGCGCTGCGCCATCATCATGGCTATGAGCCCCGTGCCAGTACCGACATCAAGCAGCTGTTCTCCCCCTTTGGCCCACGCTCCGAGCAGCGTCCCATCGGTACCGACTTTCATGGCACACAGCGACTGCCGTATGGTGAATTGCTTGAATCTGAAGTAATCGTTTGCCATACCGGAATTGATATTTGTGTGCAAAGATACAAATAAAATTGTTAATTCTTAGCCTTTCGTTCTTAATTCTTAATTAAAAGTTGTACCTTTGCAGACCAAATTTAGAATAATGGAATATAGATTTCAAATGAGTGATAACGAAAATACTAAAGCTTTCTCTATGATTGCTGATATAGACGGCGACTTCACGGACTTCTCTAACGTAGAAGTCCCTCAGGTTTTGCCTATCCTACCTGTTCGCAATCTGGTCCTCTTTCCCGGTGTTGTCAATCCCATCATGGTAGGCCGCGAATCCAGTATGAAGTTGGTGAGGAAGGCCGAGAAGACGGGATCGCTGATCGGTATTATATGTCAGCGCGATCCAGACGTTGAGATGCCTGCAGAAGAAGATCTCTACAACTATGGTGTCTGTGCACGGGTATTGAAACTGCTGACACTGCCGACAGGCATGATTACAGTTATCGTACAGGGTATGGGGCGCATCAAACTGAACCGCATCGTTGATGAATTCCCCTATTTAACCGGTCAGGTGGAAGCTGTTCCTGAACTGCAACCAGACAAGCACGACAAAGAATGGAAGACGGCTATGGACGACCTGCGCAAGTTGGTCAATGAATTCATTAATGTGACGGAGGAAATTCCCGACGAGGCTTCTGTGGCTATCCGTAACATCCACAACAATGTGATGGCACTCAGTTTCATCTGCTCCAACATGCCTATTTCTGTCAAGGAGAAGATGAAGTTGCTCTGTGTGGAGTCTATTAAGGAGCGTCTCTTCGGCATCATGAAGGCCATTAACCGTGAGATTAACCTGCAACATCTGAAAGCAGATATCCGCAATAAGACCCGCGAAGACTTGGACGAGCAGCAGAAGAATTATTTCATCCAACAGCAGATCAAGAACCTGCAGGCAGAGATGGGTAATGAGTCAACACCTGAAAAGAGCGAACTATTAGAAAAGTCATTCGAAAAGAAATGGTCGAAAGAAGTAGAAAAAATCTTCAAAAAGGAACTGGACAAACTGGACAATCTGCAGCCTCAAAGTCCTGATTTCAATGTACAACTGAACTATCTGCAAACTTTCGTATCACTTCCTTGGGGCGAATATACTAAAGATGACTTGAACCTAACGAGGGCCCAGAAGGTTCTAAACCACGACCACTATGGCATGGAGAAGGTGAAGGAACGTATTCTGGAGTATATGGCTGTGCTGTCGCTACGTGGCGATCTAAAGAGCCCTATCCTCTGTTTGTATGGGCCTCCGGGTGTAGGTAAGACCTCGCTGGGCAAGTCGGTGGCCGAAGCCATGAACCGCAAATACGTGAGAATGTCATTAGGAGGCTTGCACGACGAGGCCGAGATTCGCGGTCACCGTCGAACCTATATAGGTGCCATGCCCGGCCGTATTATCAAAAACATTCAGAAAGCCGGCAGT
Organism: uncultured Prevotella sp.; assembly: GCA_947174835.1. Classification (GTDB taxonomy): domain Bacteria; phylum Bacteroidota; class Bacteroidia; order Bacteroidales; family Bacteroidaceae; genus Prevotella. Next base: position 20,747 of record CAMWKM010000023.1, on the reverse strand, counting down.
AGCAACCCCGTATTCATTCTTGACGAGATTGACAAGGTGACACAGAACACTGTTAACGGTGATCCTGCATCGGCCTTGCTGGAGGTACTCGACCCGGAACAAAATACGGCCTTCCATGACAACTACCTTGACGTGGACTATGATTTGTCGAAAGTACTGTTCATTGCAACGGCCAACAACCTGAGCACTATTCCTCGTCCCCTACTCGACCGTATGGAGATTATCGAACTGAGCGGCTATATCACGGAGGAGAAAATTGAGATTGCCAAACGTCACCTCATTCCCCGTGAGTTGGAAAACACCGGTCTCAGCACCCTACTGGAGAAACCGAAGTTCAACAAAGCCACCATAGAGAAGATTATCGAGCAATACACCCGTGAAAGCGGTGTCCGTCAGTTGGAAAAACAAATTAATAAGGCGATGCGCAAGCTGGCCTACAAACATCAATTAGACGGCTACACTGCATCATGGAAGATTACCACCGAACTGTTGGAAGACTTGCTGGGCAAACCACCTTTCTACCGCGATATCTATCAAGGTAACAAGTATGCAGGTGTAGTCACCGGTCTGGCTTGGACGAGTGTCGGCGGTGAAATCTTATTCATTGAGACCTCGCTTTCAAAAGGTAAAGGCTCGAAACTTACCCTAACCGGTAACCTGGGTGATGTAATGAAGGAATCTGCCGTACTGGCATTAGAATATGTAAAGGCTCATGCCGACACGTTGGGCATAGACTATCATATTTTCGACAATTGGAACATACATATCCACGTACCTGAAGGAGCCACGCCAAAGGACGGTCCATCAGCAGGTATCACCATTGCCACCAGCATAGCATCGGCTCTAACCCAGCGGAAAGTGCGCAAGAACACGGCCATGACCGGTGAGATTACACTGCGTGGAAAAGTGTTGCCCGTTGGAGGTATCAAAGAAAAAATCCTTGCCGCTAAGCGTGCCGGTATTACTGACATCGTGCTCTGTCAGGAGAATGAGAAGAACATCCTTGAGATTCCCGATATGTATCTTAAAGGTGTCAAATTCCATTATGTGGAGAACGTGCAGGATGTGTGGCGTTTTGCTCTAACCGATGAAATCGTGGAAAACCCACTGAAGTTTGATATTCCGGAGGAAACATCTGCCCCCGCCTAAGCACGAGAAGAGCCTGAACAGACAAAGTCAAATAGAAACAAGAACAAATGGCAAGTAACCAGACAGCAGAATTAACCATCCTTCATTCTCGGTCAAGAGAAAGCAAAGGTGTTTTTTTTCAGCTGCAACATACCGACCCATATAGCAGTGCCCGTGCGGGCATCATCACGACTGATCATGGACAGATTAAGACCCCCATTTTCATGCCGGTGGGTACTTGTGGCAGCGTGAAGGGTGTCCACTTCTCCGAACTGCGTGAACAGGTGAAAGCACAAATCATTCTGGGCAACACCTATCATCTTTATCTGCGCCCTGGGCTTGACACATTGCGTAAAGCCGGCGGACTACACCAATTCAACACATGGGATCGCCCAATACTGACAGACTCTGGTGGCTTTCAGGTCTTTTCGCTGACCGGCATTCGTAAATTGCGTGAAGAAGGATGCGAATTTCGCAGTCATATCGACGGTTCAAAACATATATTCACACCGGAAAATGTGATGGATACCGAGCGTATCATCGGTGCCGACATCATGATGGCCTTCGATGAGTGCCCTCCTGGCGAGAGTGACTACCAGTATGCCAAGAAATCATTGGGCTTAACCCAACGCTGGCTCGACCGCTGCATCAAGCGTTTCAATGAGACCGAGCCTCTCTATGGACACCACCAAGCTCTTTTCCCTATCGTGCAGGGTTGCAAATACAAAGACCTGCGACGAGAGGCTGCCAAGTATATAGCAGACAAGGATGCTGAGGGTAACGCTATCGGTGGACTGGCCGTGGGTGAACCAACGGAAGTGATGTACGAGATGATTGAAGTGGTTAACGAGATTTTACCAAAGCACCGGCCACGCTACTTGATGGGAGTCGGCACACCCCAAAATATTCTGGAAGCTATCGAACGAGGCGTTGATATGTTTGATTGTGTGATGCCTACCCGCAACGGACGAAATGCAATGCTCTTCACCTATCAGGGTACGATGAACCTGCGCAACAAGAAATGGGAACAGGACTTCAGTCCCATTGATCCCGATGGGTGCGACCTTGATAGGCTTCACACCAAGGCCTATCTGCACCATCTGTTCAAGGCACAGGAACTGTTGGCACTACAAATAGCCTCTATCCATAATCTAGCGTTCTACCTGCGATTAGTTTCCGATGCAAGACAGCACATTGAGCAGGGTGACTTCAGCCAATGGAAACGCTCGGTTATCAACGACTTAGGACGCAGAGTATGAAGCAAAAATTGAGGAATCTGACGGCCCGTTTTCTCCCAAGACTTGACCGTTATATTATGGTCAAGTTCATTGGAACGTACATCTATTCTATTTTGCTGATTATCTCTATCAGCATAGTGTTCGACTTCAATGAGAATCTGGCTAAGTTCTCCAATACTCACGCACCTTGGCGAGCCATTATCTTTGACTATTACGCCAATTTCGTCCCTTACTTTTCCAATTTATTCTCCCCTCTGTTCGTTTTCATTGCCGTCATTTTCTTCACATCGAAACTGGCAGGCAATTCCGAAATCATCGCCATGTTAGCCAGCGGCACCAGCTTCCGCCGGTTGATGCGTCCCTATATGCTGTCGGCAGCTATCATTGCCCTCGTCAACTTCTTCTTAGGAGCCTATGTTATACCGCATGGCAATGTTATCCGCTATAAGTTCGAAACGCAATACAAAAACAAGAGCCGTGTGACATCGGCTTCCAACGTACAATTGCAGGTAGCACCGGGCGTTATAGCCTATATGCAGCAATATGACAACAACGCGAAGCGGGGCTACGGTTTTTCACTCGATAAATTTGAAGACAAAAAATTGGTCAGCCACATGACTGCCAATGTCATACAATATGATACCATCTCTGATTCGCGCTATCATTGGAAAGCAATCAGCTATAAAATTCGCACGCTCAAGGGACTTCGTGAACATATTGAAACTGGTACGGAACTCGACACCATGATCACTATGGAGCCGATGGATTTGGTTTACTCGCAGGGACAGCAGGAAACTTTCACGTCACCGGAACTGCTTCGATATATCTCCAAGCAACAGGAGCGCGGTTCTCATAATGTGGTGCAGTATGAAGTGGAATACCATAAGCGCATAGCCACTTCATTTGCATCGTTCATCCTGACTATTATCGGTGCCTCACTTTCAGCCCGCAAACGAAAAGGAGGAATGGGGCTTTCGCTGGGTATAGGATTGGCCTTGTCGTTCTCCTACATTTTGTTGCAAACAGTTTCTGCCACATTTGCCATCAATGCGGGCCTACCCGCCATGTTGGCCGCATGGATTCCCAACATGATTTATGCCATCATCGCCTATTTCTGTTATAGGCAGGCACCAAACTAATTTTTTATATGACATTTGAAGAAACATATCTCAATGACAATGTCCTCGATGCACTCTATGATATGCACTTTGAGGAAATGACCCCCATACAAGAGCGTTGTATTCCCGAAATTCTCGATGGTCGTGATGTGCTTGGAGTAGCTCAGACAGGCACAGGCAAGACCGCTGCCTATTTGCTACCAATCCTCTCAATGCTTGATGATGGCGGTTTCCCCGAAGACGCTATCAACTGCGTCGTAATGTCGCCGACACGAGAACTGGCCCAACAAATTGACCAGACAATGGAAGGTTTTTCCTATTATCTGGACAACGTGAGTAGTATTGCAGTCTATGGAGGCAACGACGGGACTCGCTTCGACCAGGAGATGAAGGGCCTAAGAGACGGGGCACCGGTAGTGATAGCCACACCCGGCCGATTGCTCAGCCACCTGAAGGTGGGCAACCTCGATCTATCACACACCTCGTTCTTTGTGCTTGACGAAGCCGACCGTATGCTCGACATGGGTTTCTCGGAAGATATCATGCAAATTAATGCCCTGTTGCCTAAGGACTGTCAGAAAGTAATGTTCTCTGCCACGATGCCATCAAAGATTCGAGAACTCGCTGTTTCACTACTGAAGAACCCGGTAGAGGTTAAGTTGAAGGTTAGCCGTCCTGCAGAGAAAATCCATCAAATGGCCTACGTCTGTTATGAGCCACAAAAGGTAGGCATCATTGAACACATCTTCAAAGCAGGCGACTTGAAACGTGTTATCATCTTCTGCGGCAAGAAAGACAAGGTAAAAGATATCAACCGCACATTGCAACAACTGAAGATTAACTGTGCACCTATGCATTCTGACCTAAGCCAAGCCGAGCGCGATGAAGTAATGTACCGTTTCAAGGCTGGACAGGTAGATATTCTGGTGGCTACTGATATTGTAGCCCGAGGCATTGACATTGACGACATCCGTATGGTCATTAACTTCGATGTGCCGCATGATTCAGAAGATTATGTGCACCGCATTGGCCGCACAGCTCGTGCCGATCGCGACGGTGAGGCTATCACTCTGGTTAGCGACCGAGACATTCAACGCTTTCAGAAGATTGAGCAGTTCCTGCAAAAAGAGGTGGAAAAATTGGCATTGCCTGAGAATCTGGGGGAATGTCCCGAATACAAGTCAATTCCTGTCAATAAAAAGAATGGGAAGAACCGTGGACGATATGGAAGAAAATATGGTCGAAAAGACCGTGGACGAGGTTCTAAACGCCAGAATAACAATAAGAAGAAAACAGAATAAACATAAAAATGACAAAGAAAAAAACAGCACCCTTTCACAAAAGGATGCTGTTTTTTAATGTTTCCTGATTAAGAGAGGAATCCCAACAACGCGCCTGCGGCCACCGCAGAACCAATCACACCTGCCACATTGGGACCCATAGCATGCATGAGCAGGAAGTTGTGACGATCGTACTCTAAGCCCAGATTGTTAGAGATGCGGGCTGCCATCGGCACAGCGCTCACACCAGCATTACCAATCAGAGGATTCAGTTTCTTGTCTTTCGGCAGGAACAAATTCATAAACTTTACAAAAAGCACACCACTGGCAGTAGCAATAGTGAAAGCAAAGGCACCAATGGCAAAAATGAATACAGTGTTCAGCGTCAGAAATTCACTGGCCTGTGTAGAACAACCAACGGTCAAACCAAGAAGCACCACAACAATGTCATTCAGTGCGTTGCCAGCCGTCTTAGCCAAACGGGTAGTCTTACCGCTTTCCTTAAGCAAATTGCCAAAGAAGAGCATACCCAGCAACGGCAGAGCCGAAGGTACAATAAAGGTCGTGATAAGGATACCGATAATGGGGAACAAAATACGCTCGGTTTGGCTGACCTGACGCGAGGGTTTCATTTTAATAACGCGCTCTTTTTTAGTAGTGAGCAATCGCATCAATGGAGGCTGAATGAGTGGCACCAACGCCATATAACTATAGGCACACACAGCAATTGCTCCCATCAAATTGGGTGACAACTTCGATGAAAGGAATATGGCTGTGGGACCATCGGCACCACCGATAATAGCAATACCAGCAGCCTGATCGGGCTCGAAACCAAGGGCCAATGCCAACATATAGGCTCCGAAAATACCAAATTGGGCGGCAGCGCCAATGAGCATCAACTTAGGATTAGCCAACAGAGCCGAGAAGTCGGTCATAGCTCCTATACCAAGAAAAATGAGCGGTGGATACCATCCCTGACGGACGCCCTGATAGAAGATGTTCAATACAGAGTTATCTTCATAAAGTCCAATTTCCAGTCCAGCATCAGCACGGAAAGGGATATTACCAAGGATAATGCCCAGTCCAATAGGTACAAGCAAGAGCGGTTCAAAGTCTTTCTTAATAGCAAGATAGATAAAAAAGACTCCAACAGCAATCATAATCAAATTGCCTACCGAGGCATTGGCAAAGCCCGTATAGGTCAGAAACTCATTGAAGTTCTGTATGATAAACTCACCCATAACTGCTTATCCGATTGTGAGCAATACGGAGCCTTCCATCACCGTATCACCCTGTTTAACAACAATAGAAGTGACCTGTCCGGCGGTCTCTGCCTCAATATTGTTCTGCATCTTCATCGCCTCAAGCACCAGTACGGTATCACCTACATTTACCTGCTGCCCGATCTGAACCTTAATTTCAACGATAGTACCAGGCAGAGGGGCTTTCAGCGGAGTTCCTGCACCTGCAGGAACAACCGGCTGAGCAGGCTGCGGAGCCATTGGCTGGGCAACTTTAACAGATGCCGGTTGCGGGGACTGCACCTTGGGATTATTCATCGTAGGATGCTTGGCTGCATTGATGGGCTTCTGCAGTTCTATCTCAAACGGAATACCGTTGACGTTCACTTTGGCAATATTGCCTTCAACCTCGGCGATTTCTACCTCGTAGTCAACGCCCTTCACTTTATATTGATACTTGTTCATAGTCTGTATAGATATTTAATGTAACTCAGGTGTAGTAGGAATATGCGGAGCCTCATGGCTGGTGGGAATGACAGGCTCGTGGAAATGGGTCATCTGCGTGTACTCATCATCCCAAATCGTATCTTTAGGTTTGATGGTAATAATACCACTTTCCACATCATGCACATCGTCTTCATATTGACGCAGAGCCATACCAATGACAGCCATATAAACCTCCATATCAATACCCTTTTTATCAAGACCTTCTTGAAGAATGTTACTGGTCTTACGGCTAATCTCTGCAGTCATCTCCATAGTCTTGACAATGGGTTTGATTGGCTGTTTATTAGCCATCTTCTTGGCCGTATCAATATGACGCATAACCAGACCAAAGACCGTAAAGAAGATCCAAAGCAAAACCAAACTAAGGAAGACGATACCCATAGCCATCAAGGCCATAGCGAAACCATGAGGATCATTTTCTTTAAACTTATCAACCTTGCTGGCATCGGTACCCACCTGAACCTTGTTACTATGACCGGGAGTCACCTGATCAGGAGACATTACCTGCCACCGACCATTGATTCTTGCATAAGACTCATTCTCCTTCAAAGGCGGCACAATGACCTTATCAATCAGTTCTACACCATTGCCATTGTAAAGAGCCACCATCGTAGAATCTTCAGCATTAATAGGCACTCTAAGATGCAGTTTACCCTTGGCCGGATCTGAATTACAAAAGAAAAGCAGATGCTGCTTTGCCTGCATATTAGTACGATCATCGCCATTGGGAATGACGCTCATAAGGGCGATTCGTTCCGGAGCCTTCAGGCTTTCGTCAAGAGCCCGTGGATCTGTAGTAAGATACATCCCTCTCACATTATAGGTGACATAAGATGTATTAGCCAATTCTATCCAGGCTTCTCTCTGTCCGAACTCGTCCTCAATGCTCTGGGTATTACTGGTCATCACTTCATTGATCACAATGTTTTTGGCTCCTTGACCAAACATCACTGTCACACAGAGCAAAGCCAGCGAAACGAACAGGATTCTTAAGTTTATCATATATTTAATACGTATTATTGATATAAGTTTCACGACCGGCATTATCCACAGAAGAAAATCACAATGAGTTGTGCTGTCAAAATGCGTAGGAACATCGAAAGCGGATAGACCGTAGAGTAGCCCACTGCAGGTGCTTCTTTCGAACAGATGCTATTGCTATAGGCCAATGCCGGTGGATCGGTATAAATACCAGCAATCATTCCTGCAATAGTGAAATAGTTGAACTTCATCCGACGGGCAATCGGGCCTATGATTAGAATAGGTATAATTGTGATTAGGAAACCCGTAAGCACATACAAGGGCCCCGCTGTCGTTGATACTGTATCCCAGAAATTGGCACCGGCTTTAATACCCACTGATGCAAGGAAAAGTACCAGACCTATCTCGCGCAACATCATATTGGCCGAAGTAGTAGTATAGGTCACCAACTTCACTTTATAACCATATCGACCAATTAAAATAGCAATAATCAGCGGACCACCGGCAATGCCCAACTTCATAAGCGGCATACCTGGGATGAAGGGGAGTGAGCCGAAAATGATACCAAGGATAATACCAACGAAAATAGTTGCAATATTAGGCACATCAAGGCGCTTAATACTATTTCCCATCTTGTGAGCCACACGATCAACAGCATCCTGAGGGCCAACAACCATAATGCGGTCGCCCACTTGCAACGGCAGTGACGGAGAAGCGAAAATATCCATACCATGACGAGTGACACGTGTCACGTTGACACCATAGAGACTGGAAAAGTGCATATCACGAAACGACTTACCATTGATACTGGAATTGGTAACAAGAATACGCTTCGAAACAAGTGGCTGATCCTGCTGTGCCCAATCAACTTCTATGACCGGACCGATGAAAGCCACAATAGCTTCATAGTCGACTTCCGGACAAACTATATACATCTGGTCACCAAGATGAAATACGGTATCACGGTTAGGAATAGACACATGACCATCATGCAAGATACGCGAAACCACGAAATCACGGTTCAAGAAATTATGAACTTGCAAGAGCGTCTTACCCTCCAAATATTGGTTAGATACCTCCAGATGCATGTGATGAGGCTTCTGCGTAGCTTTCGTCTCCGACTCTGCCTCTAATGCCTGTTCCTCCTTGTCAAGTTTCACCCTGCATATATAGCGAATCAGAATGATGGCACCAATAATGCCCAACACACCTAACGGATATGCGCAAGCATAAGCCGAAGCTATCTGAGGTGCACCACCCTCAAAATGAGATGCCAGTGAACCCAATGCCTCATTGGCTGCACCAAGGCCAGGCGTATTAGTAACAGCACCATAGAGCGTACCGACCATCATTGGCAACGTGGTATTGTCACCCGTATCGAAGAAAATGGCCCAGCATACGAACATCACACCGATATTGAGCAGGATAGCTACAACTGCCAATCCATTCAGTTTAATTCCAGCCTTACCAAAACTCTCAAAGAAGCCAGGCCCCACCTGAAGACCGATCATAAAAACGAAGAGCACAAGTCCAAAGTCCTGAATAAAGGTCAGAGTATCCACCGGAGCTGCCTCTGCATAACCCAAATAATGATAGATATGTCCTACTACAATACCAGCAAACAGCACGAACGTGACACCAAGTGAAATGCCAAAAATCTTGATCTTACCAAGATAGACCCCCACGGCTATGACCAGTGCATACAACAATGCTGTATGTGCAGGATTATTCAACTGGGTAAATAGTTTTACGAACCAATTCTCTTCTCCCATTGTTCTTAATCCCCTTATTTACTTAATGCGACTATAGATTCCTTCAATGATGCTATCTTCTCCTTGGCATCAGCCTCTTTCTTGCGCTCAAGGGCAACAACTGCCTCTGGAGCATTCTGCACGAAACGCTCATTCTGAAGTTTCTTCTGGACACCCATCAGGAAACCTTCCAAGTGTTTCAGTTGGGCCTCTAATTTCCCAATCTCAGCAGTCACGTCAATCAGATCACCAAGGGGTACAGCAAACTCATCGGTTCCTACCATGAAGGCCGATGAAGTGGCATCTTTTTGATCCACAACGATAATAGTTTCAAGATTACCCATCTTAACAATAACATCGTTGTAAACTTCGTAACGGTTTTGGGCCACAGCCTGAAGTGTAAGTTTTTCTTTGGGAGCAATATTCTTCTGACTGCGAACGGTACGCACCCCCGACACAACTAACTTTACCTGTTCAATATCCTCGATAAAACGTAACTCCTCGGTCGTGGGAGCAGCAAGCTCCAGTTTGTCGCACATAATACTTTCGCCAGAGTTACGCTCGTAAAGTGCCTGCCAAAGTTCTTCAGTGATAAATGGCATAAAAGGATGCAACATCTTCAAAAGCGTCTCGAAGAACTCAAGTGTCTTATCATAAGTTTCCTGATCAATAGGCAGTGCCTGCCCATCCTTATAAGCGGGCTTCACCATCTCAAGATACCACTGCGAGAACTCATCCCAGAAAAGCTTGTAGACAGTCATCAAAGCATCATTAATACGATACTTAGCAAAATGCCCTTTCAGTTCCTCATTGGCCTGTTTCAAACGAGCTTCCATCCAACGCACAGCCATTTGGTTTGTTGCAGTGCTACTCAAAACTATAGAACTATCAGCGACCTGCCAACCTTTCACGAGGCGAAAAGCATTCCAAATCTTATTATTGAAGTTACGACCCTGTTCGCAAAGTGCCTCATCGAAGAGGATATCATTGCCAGCAGGCGCTGAGAGCATCATACCCATACGTACGCCATCAGCACCATACTTATCAATAAGTCCAATTGGATCGGGACTATTGCCCAGACTTTTAGACATCTTGCGACCCAGTTTGTCACGAACAATACCCGTAAAATAAACATTTTTAAAAGGATACTTTCCCATATATTCCTCACCAGCCATAATCATGCGGGCCACCCAGAAGAAGATGATATCTGGACCTGTCACCAAATCGCAAGTAGGATAATAATATTTAATCTCCTCGTTATCAGGATTATTAATACCATCAAAGAGAGAAACAGGCCAGAGCCATGAGGAGAACCAAGTATCAAGAGCATCCTCATCCTGACGCAGGTCGGCATCGATAATGGCAGGATTTTTCTCCTGAGCCAATTTTAAAGCCTCCTCGCGAGTCTCTGCGACCACAAAAGTCTCTGAGTCATCAAAACTTGAGAAATAATAAGCCGGAATACGATGCCCCCACCATAGCTGACGGCTAATGCACCAATCCTGAATATTCTCAAGCCAGTTCTTATAGGTATTCACATATTTCTGGGGATAAAAATGCATCTCTCCTTTCATCACCGGCGGCAGAGCGATATCAGCAAAGTGCTGCATTTTGAGGAACCACTGCAACGAGAGACGCGGCTCTATAGCTGTATCGGGATTACGCTCAGAATAGCCAACCTTATTAGTATAGTCTTCTATCTTTTCCATCAGACCTGCAGTCTCCAGATCCTTAGCTATTTGCCTGCGGCACTCAAAACGGTCCATCCCAACGTAGAGGGGAGACTGATCAGAGATAGTGCCATCGGGATTGAAAATATCAATAGTATCCAGATTATGAACCTTGCCCAACATATTATCGTTTTTGTCGTGAGCAGGTGTCACTTTCAGACAGCCCGTGCCAAACTCTATTTCCACATAACGATCCTCTATAACCGGTATTACACGGTTTACCAAAGGCACAATGACTTTCTTACCGCGTAGCCATTGGTTTTTAGGATCTTTGGGGTTAATACACATAGCGGTATCACCCATAATTGTCTCAGGACGCGTGGTAGCCACGACAGCATAGTAGCCGCGTTCATCTTTATGAATTACATTCTCTGAAGTTTCCAAGTTCTCAACAATCTCAGAGTTTTCAGATACATAATATTTCAGATAATATAACTTTGACTGCTCTTCTTTATAAACAACCTCTTCGTCACTCAAAGCAGTAAGGGCCTTGGGATCCCAGTTCACCATACGCAAGCCACGATAGATATACCCCTTACGATAAAGGTCAACAAAGACCTTTATGACGCTTTTCGAACGCTTTTCATCCATCGTGAAAGCCGTACGATCCCAATCACATGAGGCTCCCAAACGACGAAGCTGTTTCAAGATGATACCGCCATGCTCGTCAGTCCAATTCCAAGCATGCTTCAAAAACTGCTCACGAGTTAAGTCATGCTTTTTAATTCCCTGTTCAGCCAAACGTTTCACTACCTTAGCCTCAGTGGCAATTGACGCATGATCGGTGCCCGGTACCCAACAGGCATTCTTTCCCTCCATACGGGCACGACGTACCAAAATATCCTGAATTGTATTGTTAAGCATGTGGCCCATGTGAAGCACACCTGTCACATTTGGCGGTGGGATAACGATAGTATATGGCTCACGACCATCGGGTTTTGAACTAAACAGTTTATTGTCAAGCCAATACTGATACCATTTACCTTCGACCTCTTTTGGATCATATTTACTTGCTATTTCCATACCTAAATAATATATACTTTCTCTACTAAAATTACAGCGTGCAAAGATAATAAATAATTCTGAAACAAGAAAATTTAAATTACCTTTTTTGAATAATCATTGAACGGATTTGGTTGTTTCAGAAAAAAGACGTACCTTTGCACAAGTTATAAACAGACAACGATTGAGAAATGCATACACGAGAAGAACAAATGCAGGCTTTTGGCCGACTTCTGGATGTACTGGACGAACTGCGCGAAAAGTGCCCTTGGGACAAAAAGCAAACTATTGAAAGCCTTCGTCCCAATACCATTGAAGAGACATTCGAACTCTGCGATGCTATCATGAAGAATGATCAGCATGAGATGATGAAAGAATTAGGTGACGTACTGATGCACACCTGTTTCTATGCCATGATAGCCCGCGAACAAGGACTTTATGACATTGCCGATGTACTCAACACTGAAGCCGACAAACTGATCTTCCGTCATCCGCACGTATATCATCCCAGTCAGGTAGGAGCTGCTGTCCCCAAGCCACTACCCTATATCCCAGAAGACTCTAAGGATTCGGAGTGCTCTGAGTTTTCTAAAGCCGAAACAAGTGATCAAGTACTGAAAAATTGGGAACAAATCAAACTTAAAGAAAAAGATGGCAACAAGTCGGTACTTTCAGGGGTACCATCCTCCCTACCCTCACTAATCAAAGCCTATCGTATACAAGACAAAGCTCGCAATGTAGGTTTCGACTGGGAAAAGAAGGAAGATGTTTGGTTAAAGGTTCGCGAGGAACTGGCTGAACTGGAAACTGAATTGAACAGTGAAAACAAAGAACGTTCAGAAGCCGAATTAGGAGATTTTCTATTTGCTGTCATCAATGCCGCAAGACTCTACCATCTGAATCCAGAAAATGCCTTGGAACACACAAACCAGAAATTCATATCACGTTTCAATTATATTGAAGCACACAGCATTAAAGTTGGTCGTCCCCTCACAGAGATGTCGCTGGAAGAAATGGATATTCTATGGAATGAAGCAAAACAAAAAGAGAACAACCAATAATCAAAATAGCAAAAAAATGAAAAAGATAATTTTTGCATTGGCAGCAGTCTTGTCCCTACTTAGCAGTTGTGGCAGCGGTGAAAAGAAAACCCCTTTCGAGGAGGTTAATGTAGACTATATACTGAAAGACTCTACCATCTATGGGCTTTGCGGAGCCGGCTCTGCTATGAATACCCTGGAGTTGATAACCGACGGCGGCGATACTCTTACGATCAATCTTTCATCTACTCGTGATAAGAATATGGTGTTTGGTGGATATTCCGTAGGAGATGAATTGGCAGTTATCACGACCAGCGACTCCGTCAACGCCCTTATGGTTATCAATAAGTCGGTACTTCTCGGAAACTGGATTATGCCTAATCCCATTGATGGAAGTTCAGACATTGGCATCAGTTTATTAAAAGGTGGAACTGCCGAAAGTATTAACCAAAGCAGTATTGTTTATAAATCGTGGCGTCTTTTCAACGGAAAAATGCAGATTACGGCTACACGCAATGACGGAATTGATATGGAAGAAGTGTTTGTCTATACAATCAAACAACTGACCAACAACACCTTGATACTTGTCGACGAAGAAGACGACGTTCAGGAATACAATCGCCAATCTTTTGAGGAAGACGAAGACCTCGGCATTGAACTTGACTGGGGCGATGAAGAAGATTACAAAATATAATGGAAACATTTCGCGTTCATATCCTTGGCTGCGGATCTGCATTGCCTACTATGCATCACATGTCATCGATGCAAGTAGTAGAATGCAGAGGTAAACTTTATATGGTAGATTGTGGTGAGGGGGCACAGGTACAGATGCGTCGCTCCTCATTGTCGTTCGACAAATTGGGACACATCTTTATCAGCCACTTACATGGTGACCATTGCTTTGGACTCATCGGTATGATTAGCACAATGGGACTGTTGGGACGTACGGCAACCTTACACATCTATGCCCCCGGTGAAATGGAATCCATGTTACAGGCACAACTCAAAATGTTCTTTAACTATGACATTGGCTATACCATAGAGTTCCACTCCGTGGATACTAAAAAGCAACAGATCATATTCGAAGATCGCTCGCTTACTGTTGAGAGCATCCCATTGGATCACAGAATGCCCTGTTCCGGTTATCTTTTCCGAGAAAAGCCACTATTGCCACATATCCGCCGCGATATGATTGATATGTATAACATACCTGTGTCGCAGATTAACAACATCAAAGCTGGACAAGGATTTACACTTGAAGATGGAACGGAGATACCACATGAACGTCTGATCACACCAGCAGATCAACCACGCTCCTATGCCTATTGCTCTGATACACGCTACATACCTACCCTCCATCAAATAGTCAAAGGTGTTAGTACACTCTATCATGAAAGCACTTATGCTAACGATAAGATATCTGGAGCAGAAAAATACTATCATTCCACCGCTCAACAAGCCGCTACAGTAGCTCGCGACGCTCAGGTCGGAAAATTACTTCTTGGACACTATAGTGCTCGTTACAACGACGAAAGAATTCTACTTGACGAAGCTTGCCAAATCTTTAGAAACACCTATCTAACTAACGAGAACAAAGTTTTTGACATCTGAAAAACATTTTTTTTCCAATTAATTTGGAGGTTTCGAAACTTTTCCATATCTTTGCAAACACATTATAGACTAAATTAAGTGCGTATGCAAAAAAAGATACTTCTATTTATCGTTGCCACTATGCTTACTTTCTCTGTTCCAGCAATAGCAATGAATATGATCAGTGAAATGGGGATAGCCGAGCAGGTTGATGATGCATCTCCCACTATCACAGTCCAAGGAAGCACTGTCTGCGTAAATGGAGGCAATGAGCAAGTGCTCGAAATAGTTTCACTTACAGGAAAAGCCATCGCATCCTATAAAATAGACAATCCAACTCAGCGTTTTGAACTAAACCTGCCTAAAGGATGCTATATTCTAAAAGTAGGAAAGACTGTCAGAAAAGTTACTATCAAGTAACAGGAATCTTCATTGTGGCATTAATTACTTTTGCCACTGCCTGTCACACCAATGTAACACCAGCAGAAGTAGAGACACAGCAACGTCTACGTTTGCTGATAGATAATGTCCAAGATGCCAATGCATATCTTGAGCAAATTGTTTACCATAACAACGATTCGCTATCAGCAGACTTAACAGCTAATCATTATTACATCAATGGTGGTGAATGGCTATGGATTAATGCCAACAATATTACACGACTGACTATAGCCGATTCGTTGGCTAACTTTCTAAAGCAGAAAGCCAGAGAGATAGGATTTTCTCCAAATGCTTTCTTAATAGATAGTATTCACAATGCACTGGCACATTTCCAGAATCTTGACTTTGACTCAACAGGTATTAGTGTCAGCCAGACTATGGCCAATTTGGAATTAAATCTGACAAAGGCCTATCTCCGCTATGCCATCGGCCAACGCTATGGTTTTATGAGCCCACATAAGGCGCTCAACCATTTAGATCCTCGTAACGGTGGTGGCTACCGCATACTCTACGACATCGATATTGAACAACCCACCGACGACTACACATCAGAAGTTTTGGTACACGCTGCAGAACAAGAACCAACAAAATTTCTCGTAACTTGCGAAACACGCCACCCACTCTATCACCGACTGATAAGCCTACTCTCCACGGATACTACTACAGAAGGGCGCCGACGTATCCTCTGCAATATGGAAAGACTCCGTTGGCGACATACAAGCATACCTAATGCTAATCAGAGATATGTATTCGTCAACATTCCATCCCAACAATTATGGGCCATAGCTCCTGACAGCGTCTTCTCTATGAGAATCTGCTGTGGAGCATGGAAGACAAAGACACCACTATTTACCAGTCAAATTCGTCTGATACAATTAAATCCCGAATGGAATATTCCCGGCAGTATCCTTCGTGATGAGGTAAGCCCGCACGCAGGCGACTCGGCTTATTTTGCCCGTAATCGATACTTTATCATTCAGCGAAGCACAGGCGACACGATCCAACCTCAAAAAGTCACAGCCTTACAACTAAAAAGTGGCAGTTACCGAGTGGCTCAACATAGCGGACCTTATAACTCATTAGGCAGATTGATCTTCAGATTCAATAATCAGTTCGACGTATATCTGCACGACACAAATAATAAGAGTACTTTCAATAACGAACGGCGAACAGTATCACACGGATGTATCCGCGTACAACGTCCATTTGATTTGGCCAAATTCGTATTGCCAGAAGCCGATGAATGGTTACTTGACAAAATACGCATGAACATCGACCTGCAACCAGAAAGTGAAAAAGGTAAGAAATACAAGAAGGAACACGCAGAAGACAATAATCCCATTAGCGGTATAAAGATGAACTCCACTAATGTCACTCCCAACGTGCCAGTCCTTATTGATTACTATACGATCTATCCTAATCCAGAGACCGATGAACTGGAAATATGGCCCGACCGTTATGAATATGACATTCAGATAGCGAAAGCGATTAAACCTTTCCTGCCTTGACGCATCAAATAAAACGATGACGGAACCATTCGACGACAGCCAGATTGTCTCGCTTATCAAGGATCCACGAACTATCAGAGAGGGATTCGAAAAGACGATTCGCCAATACAATGAAAAATTGTACTGGCAAGTCAGACGTATTGTACTTATACATGAAGATGCCGACGATGTACTCCAAAATGCCTTTCTCAAAGCATGGAGTTCTATTGATACTTTCCACGGTGACTCCAAGATATATACCTGGCTCTCACGCATTGCCATCAACGAGGCACTCGACTTTATTCGCAAACAAAAAAACAAACCAACATTCAGCACTGACGATGATGATTTAGGTATCGCAAACCGTCTAATGGCTGATGAATACTTTAATGGCGACGAAACCGAAGCACAACTACAAGAAGCTATAGCACAACTACCGGAAGTACAGAAAACGGTCTTCACACTGCGCTACTTTGAAGAAATGAAATATAGCGACATCAGTAAAATCACGGGCACCACAGAAGGTGGATTAAAAGCCTCATACCATATAGCTGTCAAGAAAATAACAGAGTTTTTTAAGCAACGAGATTAAACGAACATAAGCGACAAACGTCTATATCATAAAAGCTATATATTATGATTAACGAAGAATATATCAAAAGTAGAATAGGCAATAAGAATCCCTTTAAAGTACCAGAGGGATACTTTGAGCAATTGACCTCTAAAGTCATAAGTAACTTGCCCGAACAGCCGATACAACAGAAAACTACACTTATCAAGCGTCTGCGACCCTGGATTAGTATTGCTGCATGTATATGTATCGCCATATTCAGTATTACCCCCTACTTTAATCATAAGGAAGAACAGATGGATACGTTAGCACTTCAACAGAATGACGAAGCTAATGACACCTACATTGACGAGATTACTGACTATGCTATGCTCGACAATGAGGATATTTATTATAATTTACTTGCCGATATTTAAATGATTGCAATAATGAAAAGATTTTATTTAGCATTTTTGGTTGTTTTGATCTCCGCTATTGGCGTAAGCGCACAGGACAAACAATCGCCTCAAAAATTCTCACCAGAGAAATTCGATGCGGATTTACAGGAATTCATCAAGAAAGAGGCTTGTCTTACTGATGCAGAAGCAGACCGATTCTTTCCAATCTATAAAGAGATGCAGACGAAACAGAGAAATGTCTACGGTCGCCAACACCATAGAGGAATGCAAAAGCCACAAGATGAGAAGGGTTGCAAGAAAGCCATTCAGGAAAGAGACAAAATGGAACTGGAGATAAAACACATCCAGCAAACATACCACACAAAGTTTCTGGAAATTCTTCCAGCAACGAAAGTATATGACATCATCCATGCAGAAGACAAGTTTCACCGCCGTATGCTTAGAGGATGGCATAATGGAGGGCCTTCCCACAAGAACAATTCACAAAACCAGCAACGTAAAGAAAAAACTCAGAAATGAGTTTGGGGGGTGACTTATACTGATATAGGTAGACACATTTAGACCATTAAAATGTGTCTACCTATATCAGTATAAGTCAATCCAACGTGTATTGATGCTGATTTCCGGGTGAATAAAGCCTCCAAACGGATGGTTTGCAGGCTTCAAACGATGCCTTTTTACTGACCAAAAGATTATCAAATGGGGGGTGTAAAGAAATTGATTATCAAATGGTCGGCATTTGATAATCAAATGACTTGGAAAAGATAATCAAATGCCGAGCAAAAGATAATCAAACGGAAGTGAAAAGATAATCAAACCGAAGGCAAAAGATAATCAATTCGCGACTAAAAGATAATCGACATAAAAACAGCAGATAACAAGAGGACTAAAGAGATACTTCCGACACCTTTCTTATAATATGTGCGCGCACGCGCGCGTGAGGTCAAAAAACAGGCAATTTATACGGAAAGCCTTAATCCACTATGGCAAACATACGCTGTTTTTCGGGAATCAGCAACAAGATACAAGGCTATAATTGTACCTCATAATCTCTTGACACGACGTCTTCATCCCGACGAAGGAGCGTTGAATCAATTTTTCGCTTTGACAATGGCTTCCAATCAGTAGTAAACAATTCTTCTACTGTCAGACTTTGCTTCTCCCTTAGATTGTACACCTTCCATAAACAGATGATCTTTCCTGTATCAACGGGTTCAAACCACATGTTTAGCAGCACCACTGGATTCAACCTAATTGATAGACTATCATCGGTTAGCACCAACATCTCCGATTTCCCATCCAACAAGTTAGTAACCTCTGCCTTCATTTTTGCATCCAAAAAGTCAATCATATCTAAACGGTTGTTGACCGACAGATATGGAATCAACGAATCAGGCATAACCTTAAAGGCATCTCGAATCGTAAACTTAGATTGTGCCGATATACCCAACGACACAATTAGAAATATGACTATCAGTATCTTCTTCATTATGTTGATAATTGCATCATCATCACAGCTGTCAACCCTGCCGTTTCCGTACGCAAACGGCTCTTGCCAAGATCAACAGAGACAAATCCTCGTTCAATAGCATAGTTCACTTCATCAATAGAAAAGTCTCCTTCAGGACCTACAAGTACCAATGCATCCTGTTCATCACTCTTTCGTAACTCATCAAAGAGATACAAACGTGGCACTTCCTGATAACAATGGGCAATATAGCGACGACCTGTCTGATGACAATCTATAAATTTTTTGAAGCCTTGCATCTCGTTCAGCTGTGGCATCCACGGCTTACGGCTCTGCTTCACGGCAGAGATTACAATTTTCTCTATACGCGGCAGTTTTATACTACGTCGTTCAGAGAAAGCGCAATCTAAAAAGGAGATTTCATCTATGCCAACCTCCGTGGCCTTTTCCACCAACCATTCCATACGCTCCATCATCTTTGTGGGCGCAATAGCCAAATGCAAATGTCCTTGCCAAATACGTTCTTGCGGCATTGTTTCCGAAATAGTATAGAAACAATGCTTTCCAATAGCCATAGTCACTTTTGCCTTATAGAACGTGCCTGAGCCGTCCATCAGCATCACCTCATCATCCTCTTTCAGACGAAGGACACGAACAGCATGTAATGCTTCTTCTTCAGGAAGTTCCTCCCTTCCAGAGGCATCTGGTACATAGAAATATCTCGTCTCCTTCATGCCGTCTTACTCAAGTTCTTCCCTTTGGAATTAGGATTGAACACAAGGGCGAACAAGACACCAACCACAAAGGCGAAGCCAGCAAAGATAAACCAGCAGGTCTGCCATTCACCAACAATAAAGGCTCCCTCTTCATGGCAAAAATGATTCACAATAGCACCGGCAGACAGCGTGCCAATCGTAGCACCAATTCCATTCGTCATCACCATAAACAGTCCTTGGGCAGAAGCTTTAATTGACGGATCACACTCCTGATCGACAAAGATACCACCCGACACATTAAAGAAATCAAAAGCGACACCATAGACAATACAGGAAACGATAAACAGCAATACACCAGGCATGGCAGGATTACCGATACCAAAGAATCCAAAACGAAGCACCCAAGCAAACATGGATATCAGCATTACAACCTTGATGCCATACCGTTTTAGAAAGAAAGGTATCATCAGAATACAAAGCGCCTCACTGACTTGAGAGATAGAAGATAGCAAAGTAGCATTATTGGCAGCGAATGACGAGGCGATGGCAGCGTCAGTACTGGCCTTAAAACTCGTAATAAATGGCCCTGCATAACCATTTGTCACTTGCAGACACATACCTAATAGAGCCGAGAAGATAAAGAACAAAGCCATCTTCTTTGTCTTAAACAATTTGAAGGCACTCAGACCAAGCGAATCTGCCAATGTAGCATTCTGCTTCTTTTTCACATGACACTGAGGTAACGTAAAACAATAGACACACGACACCAAACTAAGAATAGCAGAAACAATGAACTGCATGTGCGTGTATTGAAACTTAAAGTCGTTCTGTGCCAATGTAAACGAGAAACCATTCTCATCCCATACTGCACAATTGACAAACCACATAGTTACAATGAAACCAATGGTTCCTATTACGCGAATCGGCGGAAACTCCTTTACAGTATCCATACCACGACTTTTCAGAATAGAAAATGCCGTTGTATTTGATAAAGCGATAGTTGGCATATAAAAAGCCACACTCAAAGTGTACAATGTTACGAAAGTTGTTGCATCTGGTG
>CAMWKM010000022.1 GCA_947174835.1 uncultured Prevotella sp. | reverse complement strand
CCCGCGCCGCGCCCCCCCCCCCCCCCCGCCCCCCCCCCCCCCGCCCCAGGAGGGGAGGAGGAGAACCACGATACGGCCGTTGCGATCCATCGTGGTCCGGATGACCCGCTGTTCGTTAGCCAGACGGAACACCTTGTCGTAGTATCTTGACTGCAAAATCCAACTGAGGGCCATCACTGCACGCTTCAGGTCTTCAGGTGCCATCTGGGCACGATCGCCCATAGCATCACCGAACTCCAGACCGAGCACACGCTGCCGTGCACAGCAGGCCATGAGCATCGACGTGAAGAATGTCTTACCCCGAACAGGCATAAGTAATGTGAAAAAGTAGTAAAGAAATGTTATAACTCTTGCAAAAGGCAGTTTTTTTTTGTACTTTTGCACTCCGTAATTACGTATTCGAATATGGGATTGTTTGATTTTTTTAGTAAGAAAAAGAAGGAGGAGACACTGGACAAAGGGCTGGAGAAGACCAAGACGTCGGTGTTCGACAAACTGACACGTGCCATTGCAGGCAAGTCGAAGGTCGACGACGATGTGCTGGACAATCTGGAGGAGGTGCTCATCACCAGCGACGTCGGTGTCGAGACGACCCTGAAAATCATTGAGCGCATTGAGAAGCGCGTGGCTCGCGACAAGTATGTGTCGACAAGCGAACTGAACGGCATCCTGCGCGACGAGATTGCTGCCCTGCTGGCAGAAAACAACACGGAGGATAACAGCCAGTGGGACCTGCCCGCAGACCATAAACCCTATGTCATTCTGGTGGTCGGAGTCAACGGTGTTGGCAAGACCACGACCATCGGCAAACTCGCCTGGCAGTTCAAGCAGGCGGGCAAGAAGGTCTATCTGGGTGCTGCCGACACCTTTCGGGCTGCTGCCGTGGAGCAACTGTGCATCTGGGGCGAGCGCGTAGGTGTGACGGTCGTCAAGCAGCAGATGGGATCGGATCCCGCTTCGGTGGCCTTCGACACGCTGCAGAGCGCCAAGGCAAACGGTGCCGACGTGGTGCTCATCGACACGGCCGGTCGCTTGCACAACAAGGTAGGACTGATGAACGAACTGAAGAAGGTGAAGGACGTGATGAAAAAAGTGCTGCCAGAAGCTCCCGACGAGGTGATGCTCGTGCTCGACGGCTCTACCGGACAGAATGCCTTCGAGCAGGCAAAGCAGTTTGCTGCCGTCACCCAGATCACGTCGCTGGCTATCACCAAACTCGACGGAACGGCCAAGGGAGGTGTCGTCATCGGCATCAGCGACCAGCTGAAGGTGCCCGTAAAGTATATCGGACTGGGCGAGGCTATGGAAGACTTGCAACTGTTCGACAGGAAACAGTTCGTAGATTCATTGTTCAAAGGATAAAAAAGTTGGGTGTAAGCGATGAAAACCGTTGATTTTATCTCACTTGGCTGCTCCAAGAATCTTGTGGATAGCGAGATGCTGATGGGGCTTTTCGAGTCTCACGGCTATCGTGTGACCCACGACAGCGATGACCCGCAGGGAGAGATTGTCGTGGTGAACACCTGCGGTTTCATTGCCGATGCCAAGGAGGAGAGCATCAACACCATCTTAGAGTTTGTGCAGCGCAAGCAAGAGGGACACGTGGAAAAAATCTACGTGATGGGCTGTCTCTCGGAGCGCTATCTGGCCGATCTGGAGGCTGAGATTCCAGAAGTAGACGGGTGGTATGGAAAATTTAACTACCGGCAGTTGCTGGCCGATCTGGAGGAGACGGCTCTGCCCGTCGGAGGGACGCACCGTCACCTGACCACTCCTGCACATTATGCCTATCTGAAAATCAGCGAGGGATGCGACCGCCATTGTGCCTACTGCGCCATTCCACTGATTACAGGCCACCACCGGAGCCGTCCGATGGAGGAGATACTCGACGAGGTGCGCACATTGGTGCAACAGGGCGTCAAGGAGTTTCAGGTCATTGCTCAGGAACTGACCTACTATGGTGTCGACCTCTACGGCGAACAGCGCATTGCAGAGTTGATTGAAAACATGGCCAGTATCGAAGGCGTCGAATGGATTCGACTACACTATGCCTATCCAACTCACTTTCCATGGGAACTGACGCGTGTGATGCGCGAGAATCCCCGCGTGTGCCGCTATCTCGACATCGCCCTGCAGCATATCAGCGACAGGATGCTCTCCCGTATGCGTCGCAACACCACCAAGCAAGAGACAATGGCGTTGATCGAACGGCTGCGCCGGGAGGTGCCGGGCATCCATCTGCGCACTACGCTGATGGTTGGTTTCCCGGGAGAGACCGACGAGGACTTTCAGGAACTCATCGAGTTTACCAAATGGGCCCGTTTCGAGCGCATGGGAGCCTTTGCCTATAGCGAGGAAGACGGAACATATTCGGCTGAGCACTATGAGGACGACGTCACGGAAGAGACAAAACAGAAGCGTCTTGACCGACTGATGCGCGTCCAGCAGAATATCAGTGCCGAGTTGGAGGCTGCCAAGATAGGTCAGACCATGCGCGTCGTCATCGACAGAACTGAAGGCGACTACTATATCGGCCGCACGGAATTTTGCTCACCGGAGGTCGACCCCGAAGTGCTGATACCGCTAAACGAAGGGCCACTGGCCATAGGGCAATTCTATGATGCGCAGATAACGGACGCTGAGGAATTTGACTTATACGGAATTATTAAAAAGTAGAACTGACATAACAGTATGAACAATAAGGAGTTTATAAACACTTTGGCACAACGAACCGGGCAGAAGTCTGCGGAAGTGCAGAAGATGACCAACGACATGATTGCGGCCATGAGCGAATGTTTCATGGAAGGCAGCGACATACAGTTGGCAAACTTCGGAACTTTCGAGCTAAAGAAAAAGATGGAGCGGGTGATGGTCAATCCTACCACCGGCCAGCGGATGCTGGTGCCACCGAAGTTGGTGCTGGCGTTTAAGCCACATCCCGCATGGAAAGATTCCATCAAAAAGAAAGGAAATGAGTGATGGAAAAAACAGATAAAATCTACATGGATAGTTTATCCACCATTCTGGCCGGCAAATGGGATGTCACAAAAAAAGAGGCCCAGCAGTTCCTCGCAGACTTCGTGGAAATCATCAAGGAGGGGGTGGATGCCGATGGTCTCGTGAAGATCAAGGGGCTTGGAACATTCAAAGTCATTGATGTGGATGCACGCGAGAGCGTCAACGTCAATACGGGGCAACGGGTGCTCATTGAGAGCCATCAGAAACTCACGTTTACGCCGGACGCACTGATGAAAGAACTGGTCAACAAACCCTTCAGCCACTTTGAGACGGTAATCCTCAATGAGGGTGTGGATTTCTCCGACATAAATGAAGAAGAACTGGAGAATACGGAAATAGTTACTGAAAAGGAAGTCCCTATATCCGAAAATGTAGCCGAGGAGGAGCCTGTTACAGCCGAGGAAGAACCAGTTGTCGCAGAGGAAGAGCCAGTTGTTGCTGAGGAGGAACCTATTGCTGCTGAAGAAGAATCCGTTGTAGCCGATGAGGAACCCGTTGCAATCGAAGAAGAGCCAATTATAACCAACGAGACTCCCATTGCAGCCGAAGAAGAGCCAGCTGTCATTGAAGAAGAACCACTTGTAGTCGAGGAAGAGCCTCATAAAACCTCTTGGTGGTGGCTCTGGCTCCTTTTGGCCCTGTTGGCTTGTGGCTTGTCGTTTGGGGCTGGCTATTGGTTGGGAATCCAAAACAATGCACTTCCTGTCGTCGTAGAAGAACATGTCGTGGAAGATACAACCTCGACACAAGAAGTACAAACACCCATAGACCCTCTGATAGAGGAAGAAACAGAGGAACCGACCGACACAAACAAACTTGTGGAAGAACCTGTTGTTGTTGAGGTGCAGACACCAGTAGTAGAACAGTCTCAGACAACAGGTCAACAATCAGATTGGCAGAAATACGACGCGATGGATCAGCGTATCCGTGTGGGGTATTATGGTATTGTAGGTCTTGACCGCGAGGTGAAAGCTATGGAAGGCGAGACACTCGCTCACCTGAGCCGTCGCATATTGGGCCGCGATATGGACTGCTATGTTGAAGTATTCAACGGATTGAAGGCTACAGACGTATTGACCGGCGGTCAGAAAATCAAGATTCCCAAACTGGTCAGCAAAAAGAGATTAAGAGAACAGAATAATTAAAAAACATATTTATTATGGCAGAAAATATTGATATCCGAGAACTTAACATACGGATTGAACAGCAAAGTGCTTTCGTTACCAATCTGGTGACAGGTATGGATCGCGTGATTGTCGGTCAGAAACATTTGGTGGACTCACTGCTCATTGGTTTGCTCAGCGATGGCAATATCCTGCTGGAAGGTGTGCCGGGTCTGGCCAAGACACTGGCTATCAAAACCCTTTCACAACTTATTGATGCACAGTATAGTCGCATTCAGTTTACTCCGGATCTGCTGCCTGCCGACGTGACAGGTACAATGATCTATTCACAGAAGGACGAACGCTTCCTCACAAAGAAAGGCCCCGTGTTTGCCAACTTCGTTCTGGCTGATGAGATCAACCGTGCACCGGCCAAGGTACAGAGTGCACTGCTGGAAGCCATGCAGGAGAAGCAGGTGACTATCGGCAGTGAAACGTTCGATCTGCCCAGTCCCTTCCTGGTGATGGCCACTCAGAACCCCATAGAGCAGGAGGGAACCTATCCATTGCCAGAGGCTCAGGTGGACCGTTTCATGCTGAAGGTGATTATCGACTATCCTTCGCTGGAGGAAGAGAAAAAGATTATCCGAGAGAATATCGGTGGTTCGATGCCTAAGGTGACGCCCGTGACGACGGCAGAAGAGATTCTGAAAGCCCGTGAGGTGGTACGTGAGGTCTACATCGACGAGAAGATTGAGCAATATATTGCTGATATCGTTTTCGCCACCCGTTATCCCGATCGTTATGGTCTGAAAGACATGAAAGACCTCATCTCTTTTGGTGGTTCGCCCCGTGCCTCCATCAATCTGGCTAAAGCTGCCCGCGCCTATGCGTTCATCAAGCGTCGTGGCTATGTGGTGCCAGAGGACGTGCGTGCCGTTGCCCACGACGTGTTGCGCCATCGCATCGGTTTGACCTATGAAGCTGAAGCCTCCAACGTGAGCAGCGAGGAAATCGTGTCCAAGATTATCAACAAGGTAGAAGTGCCCTGATGGAAACATCGGAAATCATCAAGAAAGTCAGGAAAATTGAAATTAAGACACGTGGTCTTAGTTCCAATATCTTTGCAGGTCAGTACCACTCGGCCTTCAAGGGTAGGGGTATGGCCTTCTCAGAAGTGCGTGAGTACCAATATGGCGATGATGTACGCGATATTGACTGGAACGTAACCGCCCGCTTCAACAAGCCTTATGTGAAGGTGTTTGAGGAAGAGCGCGAACTGACTGTCATGCTGCTCGTAGACGTCAGTGGCTCGCTCGACTTCGGTACTCGCAAGCAGATGAAGCGCGATATGGTGACAGAGATTGCGGCCACGCTGGCATTCTCGGCCATCCAGAACAACGATAAAATCGGTGTCATCTTCTTCTCTGACAAGATTGAGAAATACATTCCTCCCAAGAAAGGGCGCAAGCATATACTCTACATTATACGTGAGATGCTTGACTTTCAGGCCGACAGCCGCCGTACAGACGTGGGGCAGGCTGTGGAGTTCCTCACGAGTGTCAGCAAGCGACGCTGCACGGCCTTTGTACTAAGTGATTTCTATGTCAGGCAGAATTTCCTGCAGCAGCTGACCATCGCTAATCGCAAGCACGATGTGGTGGCTATTCAGGTGTACGACAAACGTGCCTGTGAACTGCCCGACGTAGGACTGATGAAGGTGGTGGACGCAGAGACAGGCTTCGAGCAATATGTGGACACCAGCAGTCGAAAACTGAGGGAGTCCTATCGTCGCTATTGGATCAAGCGTCAGTCGAACCTGAAGGAAACCTTTGCCAAGAGCAATGTAGACAGCGTCAGTGTAGCAACCGACGAGGATTATGTGAAAGCCCTAATGGGATTGTTTAAACAACGTGGCTAAATGAAGAAATATCTCATCGTTATATCATTGTTTGTCTGTGTTTTACAGCTATCGGCTCAGGTAAAAATAGAATCAAGTCTCAGTGCTGTGGAAATGCTTGTCGGCCAACAGGTGCAAATAACAGTCACTGCCACTGCGGACAAGAATGCCAACGTCGTGTTTCCCAAAGAAGCAGTGTTTCCTGCCGGTGTGGAGTTTATGGGGGCTATTGAGATGCCTGACGTAAAGGCAGATAATGGTCAGGTGCGTCGTCAGCGCGGATATGTCATTACCTCGTTTGAAGACACGCTCTACTACTTGCCTCCAATGACCGTCAAGGTTGACGATCAGGATTATCAGACCAACCAGTTGGCACTGAAGGTGTTGACCATTGAAGTCGACACCACTAATTACGAAAACTATTTCGGTCCGAAAGACGTACAGGACAATCCCTTCCTATGGGAGGAATGGAGCATGGCCTTTTGGCTGAGCGTCTTGATGATCGTCCTGTTGGCTATTGCCTATTATCTCTATCTGCGTCTGCGCGATAATAAACCAGTCATTGCCCGTATCCGTATAGTCAAACGTTTGTTGCCTCATCAAAAAGCAATGAAGGCTATTGAGGAGATCAAGGCGGAGAAGATTGTGACGGCTGAGGATCCGAAGGAATATTACACCCGTCTGACCGACACGTTACGCAAGTATATTGAGGAACGCTATGGGTTCAGTGCGATGGAAATGACCAGCAGTGAGATCATCGAGCGACTGATGGCTGCCGGTGATCAGCAGTCGCTCGGTGAACTCAGCCAGTTGTTCCAGACGGCCGACTTGGTAAAGTTTGCCAAGTATTCTACGCTGATCAATGAGAACGATGCCAATCTGGTGAGTGCCGTTGACTTCATTAACAAGACGAAGATTGAGACATCTGTGACAGAGCAACAGGTGAAGCCGCAGTTGACCAAGGAGGAGCAACGTTCGCAGAAGAGCCGACGTGCTCTCAAGACTGCCATTGCCATCCTGCTTGCAGTCAGCACCGTCCTGTTTGTCTGTGTCGTCTACAGCGTCTATGATTTACTATAAGAAGAACTATTAAATATGGAATTTGCCAATCGAGAATATCTGTTTCTGCTGTTACTCATCATACCATACGTGATATGGTATGTGATGTTTCGCAAGAAGAGCGAGCCGACCATCCGGATGGCTGATACCAATGTGTTCCGCCATGCTCCTCGCAGTTGGCGTGTGATGCTCATGCCCTTGCAGTTGCTGCTCAGGTTACTGGCATTCATACTGCTGGTTGTTGCGTTGGCTCGTCCGCAAACACATAATTCATGGAAAAACGAAACGGTGGAAGGCATTGATATCATGCTCGCGATGGACGTATCGACCTCAATGTTGGCAGAGGATTTGGAGCCCAACCGTATTGAGGCAGCCAAAAAGGTAGCAGCAGAATTTATTGCAGACCGTCCGAACGATAATATCGGTCTGACAATCTTTGCCGGTGAGGCTTTTACTCAATGTCCAATGACCATTGATCACGCATCCTTACTCTCGCTATTGCAAAACGTAAGGACTGATATTGCTGCCCGAGGGCTTATAGAAGATGGTACGGCCATCGGTATGGGACTGGCCAGTGCTGTGAGCCGCCTGAAGGACTCGCAGGCCAAGAGCCGTGTTATCATTCTGTTGACGGACGGTAGCAATAACCGAGGCGATATCTCCCCAATGACAGCCGCAGAGATAGCTCAGAGTCTGGGCATACGTGTCTATACTATTGGTGTGGGTACCAACGGCACGGCCCGGTATCCGCTGATGGTGGGCAACCGTGTGCAATATGTGCAGATTCCTGTGGAGATTGACACAGAGACCCTCAAGAATATTGCGCATACAACCAACGGCAATTTCTATCGTGCAAAAAACGAGGAGGAACTTCGCGAAATATATCACGTGATAGATCAACTGGAGAAATCGAAAATCGACGTGCAGCGCTATAGTCGTCGCTATGAAGCCTACCAGCAGTTTGCACTGGCTGCTTTGATAGCTTTGATAATAGAAGTGCTGCTCAGAATAACCATCTTTAGGAGGATACCATAATTATGATAAGATTTGAAAGTCCCCAATATCTGTGGTTACTGACCATTGTCCTTGTATTGGCCATCATACGACTTGGCACTTATTATATTCAGAGAAGAAAGTTGCGTAAGTTCGGCGACCCGGATCTGTTAAAGGAACTTATGCCCGACGTATCCCGGTGGCGTCCTGTTGTCAAGTTTTGGCTGTTGGAAGCGGCAATAGCCCTGCTGGTGGTGATGGTGGCTCGTCCGCAGATGGGCAACCGTATCAGCGAGGAAAAACGTGAGGGTATCGAAGCCATTATTGCTATTGATATCAGTAACTCTATGCGTGCCACAGATGTGTCGCCCAGTCGTTTGGATCGAGCCAAGATGATGGTTGAGAATTTGGTCGATAACTTTACTGATGATAAGATTGGTTTGATAGTTTTTGCCGGTGATGCTTTTGTACAACTGCCTATCACCAGCGACTATGTGTCGGCCAAGATGTTCCTCAACAATATAGATCCGTCAATGATGGTTAATCAGGGTACGAATCTGAAGGCCGCCATTGATATGGCCTCATACAGTTTTACCCAGCAGGAGAACGTGGGTAAGGCCATCATTGTGATTACTGACGGTGAAGACCATGAGGGAGGTGCTATTGAGGCAGCACAGGCAGCAAAAGAAAGAGGCATGAACGTCTATGTGCTGGGATTTGGTGATGCGAAAGGTTCACCGATACCTGATCCGGAAACAGGCAACTTCATGATAGACAATCGTGGAGAGACCGTCATGTCGCGCCTGAATGAGGACATGTGTAAAGAACTGGCTCAGGCAGGTGGTGGTGCCTATATCCACGTTGATAACACATCGGGAGCACAAAGACTGCTTGACAATGAACTGGATCGTCTGCAAAAGCAGGAGTCCACAGTTTTCAGTGACTTTGATGAACAGTTTCAGGCTGTGGGCATCATTGCCTTATTGCTGTTGATATTGGAAGTGTGCCTGCTTGACAGGAAGAATACGCTGTTTAAGAACATCAAACTATTCAAGAAATGAAAACGCTTAGACTTACTATATGGATAATATGCGGGCTGATAGCTTTTGTTACTCCCGCAGAAGCCCAGAATCAGAAAGCCCGCAAGATGGTTCGGCAGGGTAATCGCTTTTTTCGCAATAACCACAGGCAAGATGCTCTTGTAACCTATATCAAGGGGCTGAATGCCGATAGTATTGATGCCCGTGTCAACTATAATCTGGCAACGGCTATGTTTTCCGAAAACTGGAGAAACACACAGGAGGCCCAGCGTGACTCGATGATCCGCTATTATAATACTGCCGCAGAACAGGAGGAGAACCCACTGCGCAAGGCCAAAGCCTTTCATAACAAAGGTGTGCTTTATCAGAGTGCCCGTGATTTCCAGAATGCTATTGAGGCTTATAAGGATGCATTGCGCAATAATCCTAATGACGATGAGTCGCGCTATAACCTTGTAGTTTGCCAACATCAGTTGGACAAGGATAATAATGGAGGGGGACAGAACAATCAGGATCAGCAGGACAATCAAGACCAACAGCAGCAAGAGCAGCAACAGGATCAGCAGCAAGAGCAACAAAATCAGGATCAGTCCCAGCAACAACAGAATCAGCAGGAACCGCCAATGAGCAAGGAGAATGCAGAGCAGTTGCTCAACGCTGCCATGCAGAGAGAGAAAGAGACGCAGAAACGGGTCAATGAGCATCAGCAACCTCAGCGTCGCAGGATAGAGAAGAATTGGTAAAACTATAATTATTGAGGAATGAGACTACTACGAGTATTCGTTATTGTTTGTTCACTTGTCATCAGTATGGGGGCTGTTCATGCACAGACGCTGACGGCCAATGCCCCTCAGCAAGTAAATGTCGGACAGCAATTCAGACTGACATATACGGTCAACTCACAGGATGTCAGTGGCTTCCGTGTGGGGCAGATACCTGATGAATTGGAAGTGCTGATGGGGCCGAGCACCTCAACGCAGTCCAGTTTCAGTATGGTTAACGGACATACATCACAGACGTCATCGGTCACCTATACATATATCCTAAGTGCTACTAAGAACGGTACCTATACGATTCCGGCAGCCACAATTAAGGTTGGTGACAAAGCTGTAGCGTCCAATACTCTGAAGATTCAAGTATCGGGAACGGCTCAAAACGGCAATGGGGGTAATTCTGGAGGACAATCCGGAGGACGTTCTGAGACTCGTCAGGCCGGTTCCGCAATTTCCGGTTCAGATCTGTTTATTAAAGTTAGTGCCTCCAAGAGGAAAGTTGTGGAACAGGAGCCAATCCTGCTTACCTATAAAGTCTACACCCTTGTGAGTCTGACAGAACTGGAAGGTAAGATGCCCGACTTGAAAGGTTTCCATACACAAGAAATCCCTTTGCCACATGAAAAGAGTTTCACGGTGGAGCAGTTTAATGGCCGCAACTATAAAACGGTGACTTGGAGTCAGTATGTGATGTTTCCCCAAATGACTGGTAAGTTGCAGATTCCTCCTATCACATTCAATGGTACAGTCATGCAAGTGAATCGCAATATCGATCCATTTGAGGCTTTCTTCAATGGCGGTTCTGGTTATGTGGAGGTCAGTAAGCAGATTCAGGCTCCCGGTGTCGATATTGAGGTGGAACCGCTACCTCAGCGGCCTATTGGTTTCTCTGGTGGTGTGGGACGTCTGAGCATGAATGCAGAAATAGACAAGACCGAACTGAAATCAAACGATCCTCTCACCGTGAAGGTCACAATCAGCGGTGTCGGAAACCTACAACTCATTAAGGAGCCGACAATCAAATTTCCGTTAGATTTTGATACCTACGACCCCAAACGTACAGATCATACCAAACTGACGGCTAATGGGCTGGAAGGTAATGTGGTCTTCGAATATTTGGCAGTACCTCGTCATGCCGGACAATTTGATATTCCTCCTGTGGAATTTATTTATTATGATACACAGGCCAAGACTTACAAGACACTTACCTCTGAAGCCTTCCACCTTGATGTCGCTAAAGGTGAAGGTGGCGAAAATGCGATACACAACTATGGCCAGGAAGATGTGGAGACACTTGCCAAAGATATCCGTCACATCAGATTGGGTAATGTGCACCAGCATCGCCATGACGATATCTTCTTCGGCAGTTCCAGGTATTGGATTGCTTTTGCCGCACTGCTCGTCGGTTTCATCTCATTGTTCCTAATATTTCGCCGTAGGGCCGTGGAGAATGCAGATGTGGTGAAGTCACGCGGCAAGAAGGCCAACAAAGTGGCCACAAAACGCCTAAAGCAGGCTGCCAAATTGATGAGAGACAACATGAGAGACAACAAGCCCAGCCAGTTCTATGACGAGGCTCTGCGTGCATTGTGGGGATATGTGGGCGATAAATTGAATATTCCGGTGGAACAGTTGTCACGTGAGAATATCTCAGAACGTCTGCAAGAACGACATGTGGAAGCAACAACCATTGAGGAGTTTATTGGTGCCATTGATGAGTGTGAGTTTGAACGCTACGCACCGGGTGATCCAAAGGGTAATATGAGTAAGGTATATGAGAAGGCGATGACCGCCATAGAGAAGATTGAGGGCAACATGAAGCGTAAGCCCAAGAAAAACACCGTAATGGTTTTGCTGTTGTTGCTGTTACTGCCAGTCTCGGCAGGAGCAGTGACAAAGGCCGATGCAGACAGTGTCTATGTAAACGAAGATTACCGAAAGGCCATTGAAATCTATGAGGCATTATTGCAGGATGGCGTGAGTCCCGAATTGTATTACAATCTGGGTAATGCCTATTACCGTGTAGACGACAATACTCATGCCATTCTGAACTATGAGCGTGCCTTGCTGCTGGCTCCAGGTGATGCCGATATTAAGTTTAATCTGCAAATGGCTCAGAGCAGGACGGTTGATAAGATAGTACCGGAATCGGAAATGTTCTTTGTCACCTGGTATCATTCGCTGGTCAATTTGACTGATGTCGACGGCTGGGCTTATTTGGCTTTGGGCTCTTTGGCTTTGGCTATTATTCTCGCATTGCTCTATCTGTTTTCCGGCTCTGTTTTGCTGCGGAAGGTTGGTTTCTTCGGAGGCATCGTAGCCGTTGTTGCTTTTCTACTATTCAACGTGTTTGCCTGGCAGCAAAGTCAATTGTTGAAGAATCGCAGTGGAGCTATTATTATCCAGTCGGCTGTACCTGTCAAAAGTACGCCTGCACATGGAGGTACCGATCTGTTTATTCTGCATGAGGGTACCAAGGTCAACATCACCGATGACTCTATGGACAACTGGAAGGAGATCAAAATGGCCGACGGCAAGAAAGGCTGGGTACAGGCCAATCAGATTGAAATCATCTGAATATTTTGCTGATGGACTGGAATGCAATTATAGAATTAGATAAGCAACTGCTATTGGTGCTCAATGGCAGCGACTCGCTGTTCATAGATGGGTTGGCCAAAACGCTGACAGCAGCAACGCTCTGGATACCTCTCTATATATCCTTGTTCTATCTGGTGCTGAAAAATAGCGACTCGTTCATGAAGGTTCTCTTAGTTCTTGTGGGAGCCGGACTCTGCGTGCTCATTGCCGGTTCGCTGGACGATATGATTGTGAAGCCGATGGTGGCCCGATGGCGACCGACACACGATAATGAGATCGGCATGATCGTTGATGTCGTCAATGGCTATCGTGGAGGACGATATGGCTTCTTCTCTGCTCATGCCTCCAATACGTTCAGTATCGCCATATTCTTTTCGCTGCTCATCCGTAGTCGTTTGTTGACGGTCTCGCTCATCACTTGGTCTTTGGTGAATTGTTGGACACGTATGTATCTGGGAGTCCACTATCCCGGTGACATCCTCTGTGGCTTGCTGTGGGGAGGAATTGTCGGTGTAGGTGTTTGGCTCCTTTATCGTCAGATCTATAAACGGCTGTTTGCCTCGAAAGTTTTTGTATCAACTTACTATACAACAACAGGTTATCAACTGGTTGATGTTGATGTGGTGATTTCTGTTTTAGTGTTTACACTCATCTATGCTATCATGAGAGCCTGTTTCTATCTTTACGCGTAATCAAGGAAAGGGAAATGGAAACAAAACACATCCGTATCAGCGACTATAACTATCCTCTGCCAGATGAACGCATTGCCAAGTTTCCGTTGGCACAGCGAGATCAGTCGAAACTACTGACATACAATCATGGACGAGTAGGGGAGGACACCTTTCAGAATCTCCCCAACTACCTACCGACAGGTGCACTTATGGTATTCAACAACACCAAGGTCATTCAGGCACGTTTGCATTTCCGCAAACTGGATGCCAACGGGCTTCCACATGGGGCGCTCATCGAGGTGTTTCTGCTGGAACCAGCCTTGCCTGCCGACTATGAACAGATGTTTCAGGTGCATGACAAATGCTCGTGGCTCTGCTTGGTGGGAAACCTGAAGAAGTGGAAGGAAGGTCCGCTTGTGAGGGAAATCGCAGTCAATGGCGAGGTAGTCAAACTGACGGCAGTCAGAAAAGAGATGCACGGCACCAGCCATTGGATTGACTTTGAGTGGGATAATACCCGCGTTTCGTTTGCCGAGATTCTTGAATCCGTGGGTGAACTGCCCATTCCGCCATATCTCAACCGTGAGACACAAGAGAGCGATAAGGTGACCTATCAGACCGTTTACTCAAAAATCAAGGGCAGTGTAGCGGCTCCAACAGCAGGTTTACATTTCACACCCCGTGTCCTGCGTGCCCTTGATGATGCAGGTATCGACCGCGAGGAAGTGACGCTTCACGTAGGTGCGGGCACGTTCAAGCCCGTGAAAAGCGAAGAAATAGCCGACCATGAGATGCACACCGAGTATATTTGCGTTCATCGCCAGACACTCGTAAAACTACTCAATCATCATTGTCAGGCCATTGCCGTGGGAACTACCAGCGTGAGAACACTGGAGAGCCTCTTCTATATGGGTGTAAAGACACTGCACCAGCCGGACATCAGTGAGTCCGATCTGCACGTCAATCAATGGGAACCCTATGAGTCGGACATGAATGAAGTCAGTGCCCAGCAAGCTATCCAAGCCCTTCTGGACTGGCTTGACCGCAACGGACTGCCAGCCCTTCATTCCAGCACGCAAATCATCATCGCCCCAGGCTACGATTATAAGATAGTCAAGGTGCTGATTACCAATTTCCATCAGCCCCAGTCAACACTTCTTCTGCTGGTGAGTGCCTTCGTTCACGGTGATTGGCACACGATCTACGACTACGCCCTCTCTCACGATTTCCGCTTCCTGAGCTATGGCGACAGTTCGTTGATTATACCTTAGTTACATATTGATAAGTAAGTCGTAAAAATTAATTTATACTAAGCCGCATGGACAAAATTTATATTAAGTTCAGACCCAATAGCCGCCCAATGCTCGAGTGGTTGCGTACAGCTAGGTAAAACTATCGAGGACTTCAGATCATTAACTACTATATAACAAATTAAATCAAATATGAAAAAATGGCTTATTTATGTGCTTGGTATAATCACAGGTATTGTACTAACATTCGCTTTTGCATTTTGTGTTAAT
Source organism: uncultured Prevotella sp. (assembly GCA_947174835.1). GTDB lineage: Bacteria > Bacteroidota > Bacteroidia > Bacteroidales > Bacteroidaceae > Prevotella. The sequence goes on along the minus strand of CAMWKM010000022.1, from coordinate 13,764 downwards.
ATGTCTAAAAATTCGGGAATTATTGGACTCGAAATGTTTGAAGAACCCAGAGAGAATATGGATTACTCTCAGTTTGAGGTATTCCAAGTATTAGAATCAGGGTGTGCATTAGCTAATGCCGATAACACTTTTGACGCAATTGTTTTCATCATACCTAATGAAAAACAGCAGTTCTATGATAATCAAAAAATCATTCTTAAAAACGAACAGTGTGCTCAACGTATAGGAACTTACAGGTACAGCACTAAAATGGGAATAGAGAGAACTGTTCCCGCTGTTAAAATCATTGATGGTGTAGAATTACCAAAATCAAATACAACGTTTGACAAGCCTGGAGACTATGTTAGTAGGAAGAATTTTGAGGTGCAAGAGGTTTTGGAATCAGGTGATGCTATTGCGTTGGAGATTAGAGAAACTATTTCAGGATATGTCTTCACATCTGATTTAGAGGTTTTGATACTAGCTCAAGAAGGTAGTAATTTTTATAATAATCAAATAGTGAAAGCTCCTCAAGGAATGTGCGCAAGGCAAATTGGAAACTACAAATATCAAAAGTATGGGAATACAAAAGTAATTCCAATAATTGCCTTCAAATAAGAAAGGAAAGGCGCGATTTCTTCATACAAACAACATTTATAACAATCCACTTATATTGTTGAAAATTAAGCAATAATATTATTTATGCCTGTTATATTCTTGATATGTTTAATATTTGGAATTGCATATTTTATTTATGTCAAACAAAAAGAGCGAAAACTAATTGAACAGGTTACGCCAATTACTCGTGGAGAATGGTCGGAACGTAGAGTGATATTGAATTTATTGAAGGCAGGTATCAATCCGAAAGCCATATTTCATGACTTATATATTCAAAAACCGAATGGTGAGTACACACAAGTTGATGTGGCTGTCGCAACAAAGGCAGGCATTGTTGTGTTTGAGGTAAAAGATTATAGCGGTTGGATTTTTGGTAACGAACATCAAAGATATTGGACACAATTGTTGGCATATGGCAAGGAAAAGCACCGCTTTTATAATCCTGTGATGCAGAATGCTGGACATATACAAGCCATTAGACGATGCCTACCACAAAATCCCGATATCCCAATTTATTCGGTCATCGTGTTCTTTGGAAACAGTGAATTTAAGAATATTACTTGCAATTCAGACAATACTTTTATAATTTATCCTCATTCTATTCGTCAAGTTGTTTCTGATATTTTGACGCAGCCCGATGCTAATTTCGGCAATAAATATGAAATAATGAACCTATTCACTAAGGCTGTACAAAATGGCAATGACCCAATGATTGTTGCTTCTCAAATCAGCTCTGCAGCATATTATGACCGCTATAAACCTCAATCTACATACAAGTCATCCTTTATTTCATTATTACATTTTGGTAGATTTTCACATAGAAGGAAATTTTGATAAATAAGACGAGGTATCATACGAGTTTATTAAATCTTTAATCCGTTTCAATCTTCCAGTCATACTTGCCTTCTGCAACATCGTCGACCTCGTTGAGTTATCGTCATGTTCTATAACGATATATATAATCAAGCGGATGGAGAGGATTTATAAAAAATATTGGTGATATATATATATTCTTTAACGTTCGACATAAGAAATTAGCAGGCATTGGCAGTAACGGTGATCTACTACATTACCCAAAGATGTCTTTGGGGGGCAAAAGATAATCAAATGGGGGGTGCAGAAAAATTGATTATCAAATGGTCGGCATTTGATAATCAAATGACTTGAAAAAGATAATCAAATGCCGAGCAAAAGATTATTAAACGGAGGTGAAAAGATTATTAAACCGAAGTGAAAAGATAATCAAATCGCGAACAAAAGATAATCGAAGTGGCAGAAGTGATTGGAGGGATATTTCTACACCTTTTTACATATGCGTGCGCACGCGCGCATGAAGTCAAAAAACATTTCACTCCCACAACTTTTTGAACTACTTTCTTATATCGAATTCACGTTAAGTACGAGACATCCCCATCCATTATCTTCTTTCTCGGCAATGACAGTCATAAACAGTTCTGTGGCTTTGGTGGTCAGCATTGGAATATCCGTCTGATAGAATCCACTGAGAATGAGTATGCTACCTGATATCATCTTCTGACGAAAAACAGGCATATCCTCCAACAGGATATTGCGATTGATATTGGCCATCACGATATCGAAAGTTCCTTCCACCTTGTTTAGTATAGAAGAATCACCAAGCAGCGACGTAAAACGATCGTCAACATGATTGATGACGGCATTATGGCGGGCATTATCTACACTCCACTCGTCTATGTCGTAACCAATGGCACTATCGGCTCCCATCTTCAGCGTAGCTATTGAAAGGATACCGGTACCTGTGCCGCAGTCAAGCACTCGCTTGCCCTGCAGGTCAAAATCAAGTAGGGTGCCCACAATCATGCGGGTCGTTTCGTGCGTACCGGTACCAAATGCCAGCCGAGCGTCTATTTCAATGCTATATTCGTAATCTGCAATGGTCGTGTCGCCCATGTGTCGCCCATCGTGAATCAGAAATCTATTGTCGATGATGATTGGCTGAAATCCCTCTTGTTCCCACTGTTCGTTCCAGTCTTTGTCTTCTGCCTCACGGACATCAAAGGTGATTCGCGAATCGGGTAGGGGGAACTCGGTGATTAACTGCTCCAATAGACTCCGATCGAACAATGCTTGTTGCACATAGCCCGTGATGCCCTGTGCCGTCTCCTCAAAGGTTTCAAATCCAGCCTCTCCTGCCATTGCCGACAGAATATCGCAGGCATCCTGCTGCTGATTCTCAGGGCTTTCTATCGTAAATCTGACTTCGTAATACTTCATAACAGTGTTAATTTTGGCACAAAATTACAAAAAATAGGGAAAATCCTATCACGTTTTAGGGTTTTTCCGTATCTTTGCAATAAAATATGTAGTATTTTTGCATCATAGAAATTAACTAAATTAAGGAGAGATATGAAAAAGTGGATGATTTTATCAATGCTCTTTGTCGCACTGCCCGCAACGATGATGGCGCAGGATGACGATATGTATTTCGCTTCGAGCAAATCGAAGACTACACAGCAGCGTCCTTACTCTAATGGTAGCGGAAACACTTACTATTCTGGTAGTTCACGCAGTATAGACGACTACAACAGGCGTCTGACCAGCAGTTACGAAGTGTTGCCGACAGATACCGGTGACATTATCTCGTTTACCCCTGTAGAAGGTGTCTATCCGGATTCTGTAGGTGACTTTCAACTGACCCGCCAGATGCAGCGTTGGGATGACTACGTACCTTCCACGGCCTATTGGGAAGGCTATGCACAGGGACAACGCGACTCCTATGGCTGGCATTCTCCTTGGTTCTATTCATCCTATTATCCTTGGTATGACTCCTGGTACTACAATCCTTGGTACTATGATCCCTGGTATTACGATTATTGGTATAGACCTTGGCACTATTCCTATCACTGGGGATGGCATTATCCTCACTATGGATGGCATGGTGGTTGGGGGTATCATGGTGGCGGATATGCATACAGGCCTAATGGAACCATCGACCGTTATGGACGTACTGGTGGCAGACTGATTGGCAATCGCAATTCCAACAACTCCAATAGTTCTAACGCCGGCACTTCAAGAGGAATCTCTGTACGTTCCAACTCACGTACGGCAGGTACAAATCGTAACACAGTTCGTCCTAATGGCACTACTTCCAACGGTAATTTCAGTGGCAATCGCTCAAGCAACTCCTCTTATAATAACAACGGTGGTAGCTTCAGTGGCAGTCGTGGTTCAAATACGGGAGGCAGTTTCAGTGGCGGTGGCAGCTTTGGAGGCAGCCGAGGCGGTGGTAGTACCAGTGGTGGCGGCCGTTCAGGTGGAAGTCGAAGATAAAATGTTTACATAAAAGGGGACTATCACAATTAATTACAATTAAAAGAATACTGATATGAAAAAAATAATAGCTCTCGCAGCATTGTCGGCTGTTATGATGCCTGCCGCTGCACAAGATACGTATGAGAACGCCCGTTTGCTGGGAAGCGACCTGAATGGTACGGCTCGTTATGTAGGTATGGGAGGAGCACTTGAGGCTCTTGGTGCCGATATTTCAACCATTTCTACCAACCCTGCCGGTGTCGGTCTGTTTCGTCGCAGCAGTGCCAGCATATCGTTTGGATTGGTTTCCCAGCAGGACTGTCAGGACTTTGACAATCTGGGTAAGACAAACATGAGTTTTGATCAGGCTGGATTAGTCTATTCAACCCGTACAGGCAGCAGTTCCTATCTGAACTTTGCCTTCAACTATCATAAAAGCCGTAACTTTGACCAGATTCTCTCTGCAGCCAATAACCAAATGAGAAATGCTTCCATGAGTAAGCTGGCTTTTGCAAAGGGAACTAAGGACAGCGACAATAACGGAGGCTACTATTGGGATACCAACAAGCAAGGGGAGATTATTGGATGGCGCGACCAGAATAGCAACGAGCGTGCTTGGCCGTACACTCAGTGGGACTATCTCTATTTCAACGGCATAGGTTATGATGCTGATACACAGGAGGCACTCTTTGTGGAAGCGGCTCCAATTGACGGTCAAAATGCCTATATTTTCGATCGTGCCCATCGTGGATGGATTTCTGATTTTGACTTCAATATCAGTGGCAACATCAACAATCGTATATTCCTTGGCCTGACTGTTGGTTTGCATAACGTCAATTACAGGGGAGTCTCAAACTATTCTGAGCGTATTGTTGCAGCCGATGGCCACGATAGGGGAGTGCTCACTCTTGCCGACGAACGGAAGATTACAGGAAATGGTGCCGACATTAAAATAGGAGCTATTTTCAGACCTATAGAGGATTCTCCTTTCCGTTTCGGTCTTTCTATTGCCACCCCCATCTGGTACGATCTGACATCAGAGAACTGGACTACTCTCTATAATCACACGGACTCTAATTGGGGCTATGATAAAGTGAGTACGAACAATGCTTATGATTTCAAGTATTACACACCTTGGAAGTTCGGTCTGAGTCTGGGCCATACCATCGGCTCTGAAGTAGCGTTGGGCGCAAGTTACGAATACACTGATTATACGGCTGGCGACTATCGGGTCAATGACGGTTATTATAGCTACGACTATTATGACTACTATAACGACTCAGGTTCTTATAGTGACCGCGAGATGAAATCGAATGCAGAATATTCGCTCAAGGGAGCCCATCTGTTGAAACTGGGTGCAGAATTTAAGCCGGATCCATCCCTTGCCGTACGTTTGGGCTACAACTATCTGTCACCGACTTATAATAAAAACGGTTATCGCGACTCGCAATTAAATTCCGAACTCAATATGTATGCTTCAACAGCAGATTACACGAACTGGGAAGATACGCATAGGCTTACCTGCGGCTTTGGCTACAAATACGAGAACCTGAGTATAGACTTGGCTTATCAGTACAGCATGACAAAAGGTCAATTCTATCCATTCCAGCCGAATGTCGATTTCATAGATCCTGTACCTGATGCAGATGGTAATCCCATTTACGAGACAAATATATCTTCACCGACATCAGTGAACTTCAAACGTCATCAACTGCTTCTTTCACTGACTTACACTTTTTAAGTTTTATAAAACAAATGCTTGCACCTGACGCTCTTGCAAAATCAATAGAGAGTGTCAGGTGCATTTTTACGCACTGCCGTATCGTGTGCCTTGATCCGGCATTTCTCCAGCCACGATATAACGGATCAACAATTGTATTCTATATTGCTTTATTTATCATAATCATGATTCTAAAAATATAAAACATATCGACACTTGACATAAAATAAGATTTTTAGACATTCACTAACAAAAAGATATGTTTTTATTAAAAAAAACGATAATTTGTTTGGTATTTCAAAAATTTGCTTTAACTTTGCAAGCGCAAACGCAAATAACGACATACAATAGTTCATTATTAATTAAAAAAGGTAAAAGATTTATGAATGCAGCACAAGTTGTTGAAACTCTGAAACAGAGATTTCCAAATGAGCCCGAGTACATTCAGGCCGTGAGTCAGGTTCTTCCTACCATTGAGGAAGAATATAACAAGCATCCTGAATTTGAGAAGTCAAATTTGGTTGAGCGTCTTTGTATTCCCGATCGCGTGATAGAATTCCGTGTTACTTGGGTTGACGACAAAGGCAACGTACAGACAAATATGGGCTATCGCATTCAGCATAACAACGCCATCGGCCCGTACAAAGGTGGCCTCCGTTATCACAAAAGTGTGAATTTGGGTATCCTGAAGTTCTTGGCTTTCGAGCAGACTTTCAAGAATTCATTGACCACGCTGCCTATGGGCGGTGCTAAAGGTGGTTCTGACTTTTCTCCCCGTGGCAAGAGCGATGCAGAGGTAATGCGCTTCTGTCAGGCTTTCATGAACGAACTCTATCGTCACATAGGTCCCGACGAGGACGTCCCCGCTGGTGATATCGGTGTTGGTGGCCGTGAGGTTGGTTATCTGTTTGGACAATACAAGAAGCTGACCCACCAGTTCCAAGGTGTGCTCACTGGTAAGGGTATTCAGTTCGGTGGTTCTTTGATCCGTCCTGAGGCTACAGGTTATGGCTGTGTTTACTTCTTGGTTTCTATGCTTGCAACTCGCAATATTGATCTCGCTGGTAAGAAAGTGTTGATTTCCGGTGCTGGCAACGTGGCTCAATATGCTACAGAGAAGTGCCTTGAGTTGGGTGCTACCGTACTCACAATGTCAGATTCTGACGGCTATATCTACGATCCCGATGGCATCGATCGTGCAAAACTCGACTATATCATGGAGTTGAAGAACGTAGAGCGCGGCCGCATCAAGGAATACGTTGAGGAGTATCCTTCGGCTCAGTATCACGAGGGCAAGCGTCCTTGGTATGAGAAGGCCGACATCGCCCTACCCTGCGCTACACAGAACGAAATCAATGGTGACGAGGCTGCTGCTCTGGTCAAGAATGGCGTCATTGCTGTTGCTGAGGGTGCCAATATGCCTTCACTGCCCGAGGCCATCAAGATTTTCCAGGATGCTAAAATCCTTTATGCTCCCGGCAAGGCTTCCAACGCTGGTGGTGTGTCGGTATCAGGTCTTGAGATGTCACAGAACTCAGAGCGCCTAAGTTGGACGGCCAAGGAGGTTGACGACTACTTGAAGCGCATCATGAACGATATCCACGAGAACTGCGTGAAGTATGGTACACAGGAAGATGGCTATATCAATTACGTGAAGGGTGCCAACGTGGCTGGCTTCATGAAGGTTGCCAAGGCAATGATGGCTCAGGGTATTGTATAAACCTACATTGTAAAAAATTAAGGGCTGTCATCTGCTAAGTGCGGATGACAGTCTTTTTATTGATAAAAAAACTTAAAAATAGTAAGAGCATTTCTTTTTTTTTCGTACCTTTGAACCCACTAAGCAACAATATCGTATAGTAATGGGTCGAATCAGACATAATATATTATTGGCAGTTGTTTGTCTTTTAAATACTATAACTGCTTATGGGCAAGTGCTTCAGGCCTCTGTGAAGCACTATTCTACCGATGATGGCCTAAGCAGTAATGCCATATCCAAAATCAAACAGGACGACTTCGGTTTTTTGTGGATTGCCACTTGGAATGGTCTATCACGTTTTGATGGATATGAATTTTATAATTATGAGACAGGCGCCATTAGTCAGATTCCAAATCTTCATAACCGTATATCTTCATTGTCTATTGACAAGATGCAGAATGTGTGGATGAATATGTACGATCAGCGCGTGTTCGTGATGAAACGAAGCGAGGATCGCATTGTCAATCCATTTGACGGTATTAGCGGTGGCGATGATTTCCGTATAACCTCTCCTGTAACCGTAATCAGCAATGGTGATGTCTTAGCCGTTGTTAATGGTGTAGGTATCTACAAACTGCGTTTAGACGATCATGGCACCAAAGCACAACTGATAACTACTGGCGAATTGAAAGTGACGGGAATGGCAGAAGGTTATCAGAATGATGTATGGCTTGCAACCGATCAAGGCGTTCACCGTATGGATGTCGACAACCTAACCGTAGAGCGCAAAGGCTATTTTCTGGATGAGAATATCACAAGCATCTTCTCCAACGGATTTAACATCTATGCAGGTACACAATCAGGCAAGATCCTGTCTTTTGCGTATGGTCAGGACCCCCAACAATTAAGGGCTGACGGTACTCCCATCAATCATATATTCGTGGATTCACATGGTCTCATTTGGTTCTCAGACAACCGTACCGGTGTAGGCTATCTTCATCCAGAGACTTTAACTGAGCGCTTTTTCACTCAAGAAGTCAAATATCCTGACTATGATGGCTATGGGGGTGAATTCAATGAAGCCGATGGCATCGTATGGACACGTATGAATCATGGTGGATATGGCTACTATGACAGAGAATCGGACGAAGTACGCTATTTCTACAATTCTCCTGAAAATTCGTGGAATCTTTCCAACACGGTCAATGCTTGTCTTGAACTCAAGGAGGGTGTTGTGTGGGAATCTACCAGTCGTCGCGGTTTGGAGAAACTGGAAATAATGAAAAACATTATCGAACGTCATCAACTTGTTGACACAAAAGCGTCTACACTTCAGAATGAGGTTCGTGCAATGTTTTATGACAACCCCCATCATATACTGATTTTAGGAAATAAAAGTGGTTCTATTTATTTAATCGGTGAAGACGGTAGCAAACGTGAGATATCAAGCGACAGCCAAGGCAGACCTTTGGGACGTGTCTATGGTATTTCTAACGATAGCGAGGGAAATATATGGTTATCATCAAAGGACAACGGTGTCTTTAAAATGACCTATTCCAATGGAAATTATACTATCCGCAACTATTTTCATGATGACAACGATAGTCAGTCGCTTAGCGACAACCGTGCCTATCTGACACAGGAAGACCTCGAAGGAAATATCTGGGTGGCCACCTATGGTGGCGGTGTCAATATGTTGCCTAAAGGAAGTGACCATTTTATCCGTCCTAACAATATGATAGGCTATCCGCGCAACTCTTACCAAAAGGTGCGTTCCATCGTATTGGATCGCGATGGTATGATTTGGGCAGGAACGACCGACGGTATTCTTTTGTTGAAAAAGGAAAAAAATGAGATTCGTGCCTCAAAATTAAAACCTTCGTATGAGCAACCGGAAAAGATTCTTCGTTCAAACGATATCTTCTGCATGGCTCGCGACTCCGTCGGTAGTATATGGTTGGGAACCAACAGCGGTGGTTTAGCTCACGAAATAGGAAAAGATAGTCAGGGATGTCCGCTTTTCGAGTGTTTCGGTATCAAGGAAGGCTTGCCGTCTGACGAAGTTAGAAGTATCACTTTCGACAAGAATGGTTCAGTATGGTTTGCTACTGATTATATCATCTGTTTTTATAATCCAGAGAAGCATATTATATCAACCTATTCAAATCTTGAAGGTGTTGATGAAACCTTGTGCTCGGAAGCGTCGGCTCTCACCCTACCCAATGGCCAAGTGATATTCGGAACTCTTAACGGCTACTATCTGATTGACCAAACGAAATTGACGACGTCTACCGGGTCTATGCTTAAGTTGCATCTAACGGATTTCTGGGTGGATGGAGTGCTGCAAAGTCCTCGGTTTACTGATGACTTTGATTTTTATATACCAGTCTCAAAACGTGTTGAATTTACTTCCAGACCTTCAGAAATCAGTTTCCGCTTTGCCTCACTTGACTATCATTTTCAGCATCGTGTACATTATCAGTATATGCTTGAAGGCTATGAAGACGAGTGGCACAATGCCGACAAGAACCGAATTGCGACCTATTATAACCTGCCCGGTGGCACTTATAAATTATTGGTACAAGCCTTTTTGCAGGAATCGCCAGAAAATAAGGATCAAATAGAAATAGAGATTGTCATTCCATCGTCGTTCTTCTTATCTTCTGCGTCCATCTGGCTTTATATCATAATTGCCATTGTCTTAGGCATCAACCTGCTTTTTATACGTCAGAACCAAATAAAGCGCAAACTGAGCAAGAGGAATAAAGCTGCTTATCAGAATGCTGTCAGTAAACCGTCAGACTCTAATGAGGATGAAATGCTTGTCCATCGTAACAGCGAATACACCTTTATGAAGCAGTTGATAGCATGGCTTGACAATCACTATAGCGACCCCAATGCCAGTATAGATGAAATGATGGAGTCTACATTCATGAGTCGTGTAGATTTTACAGAAGAACTCAAAGTCATTTCCGATATGTCGCCACGTCAGTTTCTGAATGTTTTCCGACTGTCAAAAGCACGCGAACTTCTTGAGGATGACAAAATAGCGACAGACGAAGTTTGGTCAAAAACCGGTTTCTCTGACCCTGAACAGTTTGAAATAATTTTTAGAACAAAAACAAAAATGACACCTGATCAATATCGGAATAGCAGGCATCATGATGAGACAGACGAATATGAAATAATCAATTAACAAAAAGGGGCCGTCTCGGTTCGATTGGGATACTCATCAAATAACATTGAAAACCGGGCTGTCTTCTCTTGTCAATGGCGGGCCACTAACCAAGCTTCGTATGATGCCGGTGGATTACAAAGACAGAGAGCACCCACAACCTGTGATAAAGGAGTTTTCATCACATCACCCTGATGGCCCCCATTTTTAATAGAATCAAAAATATGTTCTCAGGCATTATTGAAGAATTTGCGACTATCGTAGACATTCATCACGACAGAGATAACATTGACTTCACCCTTACTTGCTCGTTTACCGACGAACTTAGTATTGATCAAAGTGTTGCCCATAATGGTGTTTGCCTGACGGTGGTCAGCATCAATGGCGATAACTATGTGGTGACAGCCATGAAAGAGACCCTCGACCGAACCAACCTTGGATTGCTCAAAGTTGGCGATAAGGTCAATGTGGAGCGTTCCATGCTAATGAATGGCCGGCTTGATGGTCACATCGTGCAAGGGCATGTTGACCAAACGGCCACCTGTACAGCAATGGAAGATGCCAATGGTTCTACCTATTTTACTTTCGACTATCCGGAGAATCGTGAAATGGCTCGTAACGGCTATTTCACGGTTGACAAAGGCTCAGTTACCGTCAATGGTGTTTCGCTGACGGTATGCAATCCTACCAGTCACACCTTTCAGGTGGCCATTATCCCCTATACGATGGAGCACACAAACTTTCAGGATATTCGTATAGGGACAATGGTGAATATCGAATTTGATGTTCTTGGCAAATATATTGCTCGCCTTCAACAATTTTCATGAATCATTAAAAAATAAAATAAAGTTATGCTTACACTTAAACTCATTACAGAGGAGACCGATCGTGTGATTCGCGGTTTGGAGAAAAAACGCTTTCAAGGAGCCCGGGAGGCTATCAATGAGGTACTGGCTGTTGACAAACAGCGTCGCGAGGCCCAGCAACAACTGGATAGGAATCTGAGCGAAGCCAAAAAGATGGCAGCTCAGATTGGCAGTCTGATGAAGGAAGGTAAAAAGGACGAGGCTGAGACTATCAAAGCAAAGGTATCTGAAATGAAGGAAACCAATAAGCAATTGGAGCAGTCTATGAACGATGCTCAGGATGAGATGACGCGCCTGCTTTGCCAAATTCCCAATATTCCTTACGACGAAGTGCCTGAAGGTGCTGCCGCAGAAGACAACCATGTGGTGAAGTCAAACTTAAAGGAATGTACCGCCACTGATACTGTTGGCAATTGGACAGTAAATCCTTCCTTGGGTATCTCAAATCCCCTCCCCCATTGGGAACTGGCCAAGAAATACAACCTCATCGACTTCGATCTGGGAGTGAAGATCACAGGAGCAGGCTTTCCTGTTTACATCGGCAAGGGTGCCCGTCTGCAGCGTGCACTCATTAACTTTTTCCTTGATGAGGCCCGTAAAAGTGGTTACACGGAAATCATGCCGCCTACAGTAGTCAATGCTGCCTCCAGTTATGGCACGGGACAATTGCCAGATAAAGAAGGTCAGATGTATCACTGCGAGGTTGATGACTTCTATCTAATTCCTACAGCCGAGGTGCCTGTGACGAATATTTATCGTGATGTGATTCTTGATGAAAAGGATCTGCCTATTAAAAACTGTGCTTATACAGAGTGTTTCCGTCGCGAAGCGGGCAGTTATGGTAAGGATGTACGTGGTCTGAACCGTCTGCATGAGTTCTCGAAGATAGAGATTGTACGCATTGATAAGCCAGAACATTCAAAAGAGAGCCATAAGGAGATGTTGGAACATGTAGAGGGACTGCTGAAAAAACTGGAGCTACCCTATCGCATCCTACTGCTCTGTGGAGGAGACCAGAGTTTTACGTCTTCTATTTGTTATGACTTTGAGGTCTACAGTGAAGCACAGGGACGCTGGCTCGAAGTGTCGTCTGTCAGCAACTTTGACACCTATCAGGCCAATCGACTGAAATGCCGCTATCGTAACAACGAGACAAAAAAGACAGAACTTTGCCATACGCTTAACGGTTCTGCTTTGGCCCTGCCTCGCATTGTGGCTGCTTTGCTGGAGAACAACCAAACAGAAAATGGCATCAAGATTCCTGCCGCTCTTGTTCCGTATATGGGATGCGACATCATCGACTGATTTAAAGAATAAGGCTTAAACAAATATGAATAAGATTGTAAGAAAAGAACAATTCTCTGAAAAAGTCTTTCTTGTCGAAATAGAGGCACCGCTGATAGCTAAGAGTCGTAAAGCTGGTAACTTTGTAATTGTCCGTGTTGACAAAAAAGGTGAGCGTATGCCGTTGACCATCGCCGGTGCCGACATTGCCAAGGGCACTATCACATTGGTTGTACAGATAGTAGGTCTGTCGTCCAAGAAATTATGTGCACTTAATGAAGGCGATTATGTTGCCGATGTGGTGGGTCCGCTGGGTAATCCAACACGCATAGAAAAATATGGTACAGTTGTTTGCGCTGGTGGTGGTTTGGGAGTTGCTCCGATGTTACCTATTATTCAAGCACTGAAAGCGGCCGGTAACCGCGTACTTAGTGTGATGGCCGGTCGTTCGAAAGATTTGATTATCCTTGAAGAGAAGGTTCGTGAGAGCTCTGATGAGGTCATCATTATGACTGATGACGGTTCGTATGGTGAGAAAGGCGTGGTGACTGTCGGCATCGAGAAATTCATTGATCAGGAACATGTTGATAAAGTTTTTGCCATAGGTCCTCCTATCATGATGAAGTTCTCAAATCTCACTGCCCAAAAACATAACATCCCTTGTGAGGTGTCACTTAACACCATTATGGTCGACGGTACGGGTATGTGTGGTGCCTGCCGTTTGACTATCGGCGGCAAGACAAAGTTCGTCTGCATTGATGGTCCAGAGTTCGATGGTGCCCTCGTTGACTGGGATGAAATGTTCAAACGTATGGGAACCTTCAAACGTGTTGAACAGGAAGAATTGGAGCACTACGAGGAACATCTGGCCTCTGCAGATGGCAATACTCCTATTAATGCACACAAATCTGACATTGTAATGGACAATGTCCCCACCAGCGAAAACATCGAGATTCTTACCGATCGCAATGCTACTTGGCGTGACGAACTCCGTAAGTCTATGAAACCTAAGGAGCGCACGCAGATTAAGCGCGTGGTGATGCCTGAACTTGATCCAATTTATCGTGCCACCACTCGTACAGAGGAAGTAAATATCGGTCTGACTAAAGAGATGGCCATGACTGAGGCTAAA
>CAMWKM010000021.1 GCA_947174835.1 uncultured Prevotella sp. | reverse complement strand
AGAGCACGTGATTTGTAATCTCGGGGTCGTTGGTTCGAATCCGACAAGAGGCTCAAAAAGAAGGAGACGTAAAAACTGGGAGGTTTCCAGAGCGGCCAAATGGGGCAGACTGTAAATCTGTTGTCTTTCGACTTCGGTGGTTCGAATCCATCACCTCCCACTCTCAAGAGAAGTTGTTTTTGCGGAAATAGCTCAGTTGATAGAGCACTAGCCTTCCAAGCTGGGGGTCGCGGGTTTGAGCCCCGTTTTCCGCTCTATGACAATATGCTGTAATAGCTCAGTGGTAGAGCACTTCCTTGGTAAGGAAGAGGTCCTGAGTTCAACTCTCAGTTACAGCTCTCTGAGGATAGATTGGAGGAGCAAAAACAATTGTATAAAATCAAATTATAAACAACAAAAACAATGGCAAAAGAGACATTTGTGCGTACCAAACCGCACGTAAACATTGGTACTATTGGTCACGTTGACCACGGTAAGACAACTCTGACCGCTGCTATCACACTCGTGCTTTCAAAGCGCGTTGCTGGTAACGAGGGAAAAATCAAGTCTTTCGATCAGATCGACAATGCTCCTGAGGAGAAGGAGCGTGGTATCACCATTAACACTGCTCACGTTGAGTATGAGACCGAGAATCGTCACTATGCTCACGTGGACTGCCCGGGTCACGCTGACTATGTGAAGAACATGGTTACTGGTGCTGCTCAGATGGATGGTGCTATTCTGGTTGTTGCTGCAACTGACGGTCCTATGCCTCAGACTCGTGAGCACGTTCTGCTCGCCCGTCAGGTGAACGTTCCTCGTTTGGTTGTGTTCCTGAACAAGTGTGATATGGTTGAGGATGAGGAAATGCTTGAACTCGTTGAGATGGAGGTCGGTGAGATTCTCGCTCAGTATGAGTTTGAAGATGAGACTCCTATTATCCGTGGTTCTGCTCTTGGCGCTTTGAATGGTGTTGAGAAGTGGGAAGACAAGGTGATGGAGTTGATGAGCACTTGTGACACTTGGATTCAGGAGCCTCCTCGTGCTACCGACAAGCCTTTCTTGATGCCTGTTGAGGATGTGTTCTCAATTACTGGTCGTGGTACTGTGGCTACTGGTCGTATTGAGACTGGTGTGATTCACGTGGGTGATGCAGTTGAACTGCTTGGTCTCGGTGAGGATAAGAACTCTGTTGTTACCGGTGTTGAGATGTTCCGCAAGTTGCTTGATGAAGGTCAGGCTGGTGATAATGTGGGTCTGTTGCTCCGTGGTATTGATAAGAATGAAATTAAGCGTGGTATGGTGCTCTGTCATCCTGGACAGATCAAGCCTTACAAGAAGTTCAAGGCTTCTATCTATGTCCTAAAGAAGGAAGAGGGCGGTCGTCACACTCCATTCGGAAACAAATATCGTCCCCAGTTCTATCTCCGTACCATGGACTGCACGGGTGAGATTTCTCTCCCCGAGGGTGTTGAAATGGTGATGCCTGGTGATAACGTGGAGATTACTGTTGAGTTGATCTACGCTGTTGCTTTGAATAAGGGTCTGCGCTTCGCTATCCGTGAGGGTGGTCGCACCGTAGGTTCTGGTCAGATCACCGAGGTGTTCGAGGACTAATCATCGGTAGGTTGCGGTTGAATCGCAACAGACAGATAAAGCAAAAAGCTCTCGTCAAAGGGCGGGAGCTTATTTACGGGAATAGCTCAGTTGGTAGAGCATCGGTCTCCAAAACCGAGGGTCGTGGGTTCGAGTCCTCCTTCCCGTGCTAAAAAGGAAAAGAAATGAACATATTTGTAAAATTCTTCAAGTACTGCCAGACCTGCTATGATGAATTAGCGCATAAGGTAACATGGCCTACCCGTAAGGAGTTGACAGGAAGTGCAATGCTTGTACTGACTGCTTCTTTGATTATTGCATTGATCGTTTTTGTGATGGATTTGACTTTTGAGCAGATCATGAGTCTTATCTATCCTTCTGCAGTAAAGTAATTGAGCAAAATGGCAGCAATAGGAAAGAAATGGTATGTTCTGAAGGCTGTTAGCGGTAAAGAGGCTAAGGTCAAGGAGTATTTGGAGGCATTGATGAAGAACAATCCTGCATTGGCTAACAATGTGGGACAAATTCTTCTGCCGACTGAGAAATATGCTCAAATGCGTAATGGTAAGCGAGTAGTTAAGGAAAAACTCTTTCTTCCTGGCTATGTGCTTGTTGAGGCACGTCTTGATGGCGACACTGCCCATACGCTTCGTTTTATTCCTAACGTACTTGGCTTCTTAGGTGGTATGGATAATCCCAGCCCAGTCCGTGAGGCTGATATTAATAGGATTATGGGTACGATTGAAGATACAGCAATTCGTATCGAAGAAGTTTCTGTCCCATATAATCTTGATGATGCAGTCAAGGTGACCGATGGTCCATTCAGTGGGTTTAGCGGAGTCATCGAAGAAGTGAATGCCGAGAAACGTAAGTTGAAGGTAATGGTTAAAATTTTTGGACGCAAGACTCCTTTGGAACTTGGGTTCAATCAGGTAGAGAAAGAATAGGGTGTGATTGTTACGTGCACCGATTCTAGTATACGGTCACAGGAGGCTTCCACTCCTTGGCTTATATGACAATCAAATTAATAATAAACAGAAATGGCTAAAGAAGTTGCTGGATTAATCAAATTACAGATTAAAGGTGGCGCTGCGAATCCTTCGCCTCCCGTAGGACCTGCTCTTGGTTCGAAGGGTATCAATATTATGGGATTCTGCAAAGAGTTCAACGCCAGAACCCAGGATAAGGCAGGCAAGATTCTTCCTGTTGTTATCACTTACTACGCTGACAAGTCATTCAGTTTCGTTATCAAGACTCCTCCTGCAGCTGTACAGTTGTTGGAGGCTGCAAAAGTGAAGAGCGGCTCTGCTGAGCCTAATCGTAAGAAAGTCGCATCAGTGACCTGGGATCAGGTTCGTGCTATCGCTGAGGATAAAATGGCTGACTTGAACTGCTTCACTATCGAATCTGCAATGAAACTGATTGCTGGTACAGCTCGTAGTATGGGTATTACTGTAAAAGGGGACTTCCCTGGTGAATAACAAATAACTTCAATTTAACGACAATGAGTAAACTGACAAAAAATCAAAAGTTGGTAGCTGATAAGATTGAAGCAGGGAAAGCATACTCTTTAAAGGAGGCCGCCGCATTGGTCAAGGAAATTACCACGACCAAGTTTGAGGCTTCTGTAGATGTTGATGTACGCTTGGGTGTTGATCCGCGTAAGGCTAACCAGATGGTTCGTGGCGTTGTTTCGCTGCCTAACGGTACTGGTAAGGTGACTCGCGTGCTCGCTCTTTGTACCCCCGATCAGGAGGCTGCCGCCAAGGAAGCAGGTGCCGACTATGTTGGTCTCGACGAGTATATTGAGAAGATCAAAGGTGGTTGGACCGATGTTGATGTGATTATTACGATGCCCTCGTGTATGGGTAAATTGGGTCCTTTGGGTCGTGTCCTCGGTCCCCGTGGCCTGATGCCTAACCCTAAGAGCGGTACCGTGACTATGGACGTTGCTAAGGCTGTGAAGGAAGTGAAACAGGGTAAGATTGACTTTAAGGTTGATAAGGCTGGTATTGTGCACACATCAATCGGTAAGGTGTCTTTTACTGCTGATCAGATTTTTGAGAATGCAAAAGAGTTTATCTCTACCATTATCAAACTGAAGCCCGCTGCCGCAAAGGGTACGTATATCAAGAGTATCTTTATTTCAAGCACTATGAGTAAGGGTATCAAGATCGATCCTAAATCAGTTGAATAACTCGCAAAAAGATTAGACAAATGAAAAAGGAAGTAAAAGATACTATTATCGTAGAACTTGGTGAGAAGCTGAAGGAGTATCCTCATTTCTATCTGGTTGACCTGACCGGACTGAATGCCGAGAAGACTAGCGATTTGCGTCGCAAGTGCTTCAAGAGTGAGATTAAGCTCGTTGTGGTGAAGAATACTCTTCTCCATAAGGCTTTCGAGGCTTCTGAAATTGACTTCTCTCCCCTGTATGATTGCTTGAAGGGCAATACTGCCGTGATGTTCACTCAGACGGCTAACGTACCAGCTAAGCTCCTTAAAGACTATGTGAAGGAAGGTATTCCTGCATTGAAAGGTGCTTATGCAGAGGAGAGCATCTTCGTTGGTGCTGATAAACTTGACGAGTTGGTTGCCATCAAGAGCAAGAACGAACTTATCGCTGATGTTGTGGCTTTGCTGCAGTCACCGATCAAGAATGTTGTTTCTGGCTTGAATGCTGGTGGAAAAATTCACGGACTGCTTGACGCTATCGCTGAGCGTAATAAATAAGCGACAAATAAAAACTTAACATTAAAAACAATTAAACAATTTAAATAAAATGGCAGATATCAAAGCTATTGCAGAAGAGTTGGTAAACCTTACTGTAAAAGAAGTTAACGAGTTGGCAACAGTCCTGAAGGACGAGTATGGAATTGAGCCTGCTGCTGCAGCCGTTGCTGTAGCTGCCGGTCCTGCTGCAGCTGGTGCTGCTGAGGCAGCTGAAGAGAAGACCTCTTTCGACGTAATCCTGAAGGAGGCTGGCGCTGCTAAGCTGCAGGTTGTAAAAGCTGTGAAAGAGGCTTGCGGTCTTGGTCTGAAAGAGGCTAAGGATCTGGTTGACGGTGCTCCCGCTACTGTGAAGGAAGGCTTGTCTAAGGAAGAGGCTGAGAACCTGAAGAAGGCTATCGAGGCCGCTGGTGCCGTCGTTGAGCTGAAGTAATCTGAAGCGCAACAATAACTATTGGTTAGGGACTCTCCAGTAGAGGGTTCCTAACCTTTTCTTGTCTCGATGAGAACTCGGAGTATTCTGAGTCTCAGAGAACTCTGAAGATTCATCAGAAAATAAATAAGAATATATGACTTCGAAAGTAATAGACAACAGAATTAACTTTGGCAGCGTCAAGAATCCGATGCCCTTACCGGATTTTCTTGATGTGCAACTAAAGTCATTCAAGGATTTCCTGCAGTTGGATACTCCGCCTGAGGAACGCAAGAATGACGGTTTGTATAAGGTGTTCGCTGAGAACTTCCCTATCACCGACACGCGTAATAATTTCGTTCTTGAGTTCTTGGATTACTATATCGACCCGCCTCGTTACACTATTGATGAGTGTTTGGAGCGTGGTCTGACTTATAGTGTACCTTTAAAGGCCAAGTTGAAACTTTACTGTACGGATCCTGATCATGAGGACTTTGGCACAGTCATTCAGGATGTGTTCTTGGGTCCCATTCCCTATATGACTGCTAAT
This sequence comes from uncultured Prevotella sp., assembly GCA_947174835.1. Classification (GTDB taxonomy): domain Bacteria; phylum Bacteroidota; class Bacteroidia; order Bacteroidales; family Bacteroidaceae; genus Prevotella. The sequence continues at coordinate 24,252 of CAMWKM010000021.1, read as the reverse complement.
GGCACGTTTGTTATCAATGGTGCTGAGCGTGTGGGAGTGTCTCAGTTGCACCGTTCACCAGGTGTATTCTTTGGACAGAATGTCCACGCCAATGGTACACTGCTCTATTCGGCTCGTATCATTCCGTTTAAAGGTTCGTGGATTGAGTTTGCCACCGACATCAATAACGTGATGTACGCTTATATTGACCGTAAGAAGAAGTTGCCTGTTACGACGCTGTTGCGTGCCATTGGTTTTGAGAACGATAAGGATATTCTCCAGATCTTCGATCTTGCTGAGGAGGTGAAGGTTAACAAGGCAGCCTTGAAGAAGGTTGTAGGGTGCAAACTTGCCGCTCGTGTGCTGAAGAGTTGGAACGAGGATTTTGTTGATGAGGATACTGGTGAAGTGGTATCCATTGAGCGTAACGAGGTCATTATGGACCGTGAGACCGAAATTACTGAGGATAATCTGATTGATATCTTGGAGAGCGGTGCTCACACGATACTTGTCCACAAGGACGAAACCACGGCTCAAGACTATTCCATCATTTTCAATACGCTGGCCAAAGACCCGTCGAACTCAGAGAAAGAAGCTGTGCTCTACATTTATCGTCAGTTGCGTAATGCCGATCCTGCCGATGATGCCAGTGCCCGCGAGACCATCCAGAACCTGTTCTTCTCTGACAAGCGCTATGATTTGGGTGATGTGGGACGTTATCGTATCAACAAAAAACTTGGTCTTGATACTGATATTGATGTCCGTGTGCTGACCAAGGAGGATATCATTGAGATTATTAAGTATCTCATCCAGTTGATTAACTCGAAGGCTTCAGTTGACGATATTGACCACCTGTCTAACCGTCGTGTTCGTACCATTGGTGAGCAGTTGGCTAACCAGTTCTCAATAGGTTTAGCCCGTATGAACCGTACTATTCGTGAGCGTATGAATGTTCGCGACAACGAGGTGTTCACTCCCGTTGACCTAATCAATGCCAAAACCATTTCGAGCGTTATCAATTCGTTCTTCGGAACCAATCCGTTGTCACAGTTTATGGACCAGACCAACCCGTTGGCCGAGGTGACTCACAAACGTCGTCTCTCTGCTCTGGGTCCTGGTGGTCTGTCGCGTGAGCGTGCCGGTTTTGAGGTACGTGACGTACACTATACACACTATGGTCGTCTTTGCCCGATTGAGAGCCCGGAAGGTCCTAACATCGGTCTGATTTCGTCACTCTGTGTTTATGCCAAGATAAATGAACTCGGCTTCATCGAGACTCCCTACCGTAAGGTCGAGAATGGTGTGGCCAATCTTGATAACAATGAGATTGTCTACCTCACTGCTGAAGAGGAAGAAAACTATATCATTGGTCAGGGAAATGCACCTCTGAACGATGATGGTACGTTTATCCGCAGTGTGGTGAAATGTCGTCAGGATGCCGACTTCCCTGTCGTTCCGCCTACGGACGTGAACCTGATGGATGTCTCACCGCAGCAAATCGCTTCTATTGCCGCATCGCTGATTCCGTTCTTGGAACACGACGATGCTCACCGTGCTCTGATGGGATCGAACATGATGCGTCAGGCTGTGCCTCTGCTCCATAATGAAGCTCCTATCGTAGGTACCGGTATTGAGAAGCAAGTATGCGAAGATTCTCGTACCATGATTACCGCTGAGGGCGATGGTGTCATCGAGTATGTTGATGCTACTACTATCCGTATTCTCTATGATCGTACAGAGGATGAAGAGTTCGTATCGTTTGAGCCGGCTTTGAAGGAATATCGCATACCTAAGTTCCGTCGTACCAATCAGAATATGACTATCGACCTGCGTCCTATCTGTGATAAAGGTCAACGTGTGAAGAAGGGCGATATCCTGACCGAGGGTTATGCTACCGAAAATGGTGAATTGGCACTGGGTCGCAACTTGCTTGTTGCTTATATGCCTTGGAAGGGGTACAACTACGAGGATGCTATCGTGCTTAACGAGCGCATCGTGCGTGAGGATATCCTGACTTCAGTCCATGTCGATGAATACTCGCTTGATGTTCGTGAGACCAAGCGTGGCGTGGAGGAGTTCACGGCCGATATTCCCAATGTCAGTGAAGAAGCTACCAAGGATCTTGACGAGAACGGTGTCATCCGTGTGGGTGCTCGTGTTGAGCCCGGTGATATTTTGATCGGTAAGATTTCACCTAAGGGTGAGAGCGATCCTTCGCCTGAGGAGAAGTTGCTCCGTGCTATCTTCGGTGATAAGGCCGGTGACGTGAAGGATAGTTCGCTGAAGGCCAATCCATCGTTGACGGGTGTCATTATCGACAAGAAACTCTTTGCCCGTGCTATCAAGACACGTCAGACCAAGTTGCAGGACAAGCAGCTTCTGATAAAGATTGACGAGGAGTATGAGGCTAAGGTTGGTGATCTGAAGGACATTTTGGTTGATAAGTTGCTTGAGTTGACTAAAGGCAAGACTTCACAGGGTGTGAAGGACTATACTGGTGCTGAGATTATCTCAAAAGGCTCTAAGTTCACGATGACCAACCTGAAGAATCTGGAGTATGGTGATGTGCAGACCAGCCAGTGGACCAACGATGAGCACAAGAACGAGCTCATTGCCCGTCTGATTATCAACTATATGAAGAAATACAAACTGCTTGATGCCGAGATGAAGCGCAAGAAGTTTGCTATAACTATTGGTGACGAGTTGCCTTCTGGCATTCTGCAGATGGCTAAAGTCTATGTTGCCAAGAAACGTAAGATCAGTGTGGGTGATAAACTCGCTGGTCGTCACGGTAACAAGGGTATTGTGTCGAAGGTTGTACGTCAGGAGGATATGCCGTTCCTTGAGGATGGTCGTCCTGTTGATTTGGTGCTCAACCCGCTGGGTGTGCCTTCTCGAATGAATCTCGGTCAGATCTTTGAGGCAATTCTCGGTGCTGCCGGTAAGCGTCTTGGTGTGAAGTTTGCTACGCCAATTTTCGACGGTGCCAAATTGGATGATCTGGCTGCCTGGACCGACAAGGCCGGTCTGCCCCGTCTCTGCTCGACTCACCTTTACGATGGTGAGACCGGTGAGAAGTTCGACCAGCCTGCTACTGTGGGTATCACCTACTTCCTCAAGCTCGGTCACATGGTCGAAGATAAGATGCACGCCCGTTCTATTGGTCCGTACAGTCTTATCACTCAGCAGCCTCTTGGTGGTAAAGCCCAATTTGGTGGTCAGCGTTTTGGTGAGATGGAAGTCTGGGCACTGGAGGCCTTTGGTGCCAGCCACGTGCTTCAGGAGATACTGACTATTAAGTCTGATGATACCGTGGGTCGCTCAAAGGCTTACGAGGCTATTGTCAAGGGTGAGCCCATGCCTACACCGGGCATCCCCGAATCACTCAATGTGCTGTTGCACGAGCTCCGTGGCCTTGGTCTGAGTGTTACTCTCGACTAATGGTTAAATGGTAAAAAAGTAAAAAGGTAAAAGAAATATGGCTTTCAAGAAAGATTCAAAGACAAAGAATAATTTCACTAAGATTACCATTGGACTGGCTTCTCCCGAAGACATCCTCGAAAGTTCATTTGGTGAGGTTACCAAGCCTGAGACCATCAATTATCGTACCTATAAGCCTGAGCGCGATGGCCTGTTCTGCGAGCGCATCTTCGGTCCTACCAAGGACTATGAGTGTGCTTGCGGTAAATACAAGCGTATTCGCTATAAGGGCATTGTGTGCGACCGTTGCGGTGTTGAGGTGACTGAGAAGAAGGTGCGTCGTGAGCGCAGTGGACATATTGACTTGGTAGTGCCCGTGGCTCATATCTGGTATTTCCGTAGCCTGCCTAATAAGATTGGCTATCTGCTCGGACTGCCCACAAAGAAGCTCGATGCCATCATCTATTACGAGCGCTATGTCGTTATTCGTCCGGGTGTGCTCGAAGGTCGTAAGAATGCAGAGGGCGAGCCCCTGTTGGGTTCTCAGAAATACGATCTGCTCACTGAGGAGGAATATAACGAGATTCTCGATACTCAGTTATCGGAAGACAACTATTATCTGGAGGATACTGACCCCAACAAGTTTGTGGCCAAGATGGGTGCCGAGGCTATCTATGAATTGCTTCAGCAACTTGACCTCGACTCGTTGTCTTATGAACTGCGTGACCGCGCCAATACTGATGGCTCGCAGCAGCGTAAGAACGAGGCTTTGAAGCGCCTGCAGGTGGTTGAGTCCTTCCGCAGCAGTGTGGAGAAAGGTATCAATCGTCCTGAGTGGATGATTATGAAGATTCTTCCCGTGACACCTCCTGAGCTTCGTCCATTGGTACCTCTGGATGGTGGTCGCTTTGCTACTTCCGATCTGAATGATCTCTATCGTCGCGTCATCATTCGTAACAACCGTCTGAAGCGTTTGGTGGAGATCAAAGCTCCTGAGGTGATTCTCCGTAACGAGAAGCGAATGCTTCAAGAGGCAGTCGACTCCTTGTTCGACAACTCGCGCAAGTCATCGGCTGTCAAGAGCGATAGCAATCGTCCGTTGAAGTCACTCTCTGACTCTCTGAAAGGTAAGCAGGGTCGCTTCCGTCAGAACCTGCTCGGTAAGCGTGTCGACTATTCTGCCCGTTCGGTTATCGTTGTTGGCCCTGAGTTGAAGATGGGCGAGTGTGGTCTGCCGAAGTTGATGGCTGCCGAACTCTACAAGCCGTTTATTATCCGCAAGCTCATTGAGCGCGGCATCGTCAAGACCGTGAAGTCGGCCAAGAAGATTGTCGACCGCCGTGAGCCTGTCATCTATGATATTTTGGAGAATGTAATGAAGGGACACCCTGTGTTGCTCAACCGTGCACCAACACTGCACCGTCTGGGTATTCAGGCTTTCCAGCCCAAACTCATCGAAGGTAAGGCTATTCAGTTGCATCCATTGGCATGTACGGCTTTCAATGCCGACTTCGATGGTGACCAGATGGCTGTACACCTTCCCTTGAGTAATGAGGCCATCCTTGAGGCTCAGCTATTGATGCTTCAGAGCCACAACATCCTGAATCCTGCTAATGGTGCACCTATTACCGTACCTTCGCAGGATATGGTGCTTGGCCTCTACTATATTACCAAGATTCGTCCAGGAGCCAAGGGTGAGGGATTGTCGTTCTATGGTCCTGAAGAGGCTATCATTGCCCACAACGAAGGCAAGTGCGATTTGCACGCCCAGGTGAAGGTGATGGTCGACGATGTGATGGATGGCATCAAAGTGCGTCATCAGGTCGAGACTTCTGTTGGTCGTGTTATCGTCAACGGCATTGTGCCGAAAGAAGTAGGCTTCGTCAACAAAGTCATTTCTAAGAAGTCGTTGCGCGACATCATTGCCGATGTCATCAAGAATGTAGGTTTCGCTGAAGCCTGTGAGTTCCTTGATGGTATCAAGAACCTTGGTTACCGTATGGCCTATCTGGCTGGTCTGTCGTTCAACCTCGATGATATCATCATTCCAGAGGAGAAGGCCGAGCTTATTGCCAAGGGTAATGAGGAGGTACAGCAGATTACCGATAACTATAACATGGGCTTCATCACTGACAATGAACGCTATAATCAGGTTATTGATACCTGGACCCACGTCAACAACGACATTGGTAATATCCTGATGAAGGAGATGACCGAGGCTGATCAGGGTTTCAATGCCGTGTTCATGATGCTTGACTCTGGCGCCCGTGGTTCTAAGGATCAGATTAAACAGCTTTCTGGTATTCGTGGTCTGATGGCTAAGCCTCAGAAAGCAGGTGCCGAGGGACACCAGATTATTGAGAACCCCATTCTGTCGAACTTCAAGGAAGGTATGTCAGTGCTGGAGTACTTCATTTCTACTCACGGTGCTCGTAAGGGTTTGGCTGATACTGCCATGAAGACTGCCGACGCAGGTTATCTGACTCGTCGTTTGGTTGACGTCTCCCATGATGTGATTATCAATGAAGAGGATTGTGGTACACTGCGTGGATTGATCTGCACTGCTCTGAAGAGTGGCGATGAGATTGTCTCCAGTCTCTCTGAGCGCATTTTGGGTCGTGTGTCTGTTCACGATGTGGTTAATCCTAAGACGGGCGAGGTCATCGTATCTGCCGGTGAAGAGATTACCGAGCCGTTGGCCGAGGAGATAGAGAAGTCCGAGATTGAGAGTGTCGAGATTCGTTCCGTGCTTACTTGTGAGTCCAAGAAAGGTGTTTGCCGTAAGTGCTATGGCCGTAACCTTGCTACACGCCGTATGGTACAGAAAGGTGAGGCCGTTGGTGTCATTGCCGCTCAGGCCATTGGTGAGCCTGGTACGCAGCTTACTCTCCGTACGTTCCACGCCGGTGGTGTGGCTGCCAACGCAGCAGCCAATGCCAGCATCGTTTCGAAGTATGAGACGGCTCGTATCGAACTTGAAGAGGTACGTACCGTGCCTTTCGACGAGGATGGTCGCGAGTGTGAGATGGTAGTCAGCCGTTTGGGTGAGATGCGCTTTGTCGATCCCAATACCAAGATTGTGCTCTCTACCGTCAATGTGCCTTATGGTTCGTCGCTCTATTTTAAGAATGGCGATGTTGTCAGCAAGGGCGACAAGATTGCCCAGTGGGATCCCTTCAATGCTGTCATTGTTACCGAGTATGCTGGTACGTTGAAGTTCAACGATGTCATAGAGGGTGTAACCTTCCGTGCCGAGACCGATGAAACGACCGGTCTGACTGAGAAGATTGTCACGGAGTCGAGAGATAAGACCAAGGTTCCTACCTGTGATGTGATTGGTCTTGATGGTGAGAAGATTGGTACCTACAACTTCCCTGTGGGTGGTCATGTGGTTGTTGAGGATGGCCAGACCGTTAAGACTGGTGAGACCCTCGTCAAGATTCCGCGTGCAGCAGCCAAGGGTGGTGATATCACTGCTGGTCTGCCTCGTGTCACTGAGCTCTTTGAGGCTCGTAATCCGTCTAACCCCGCTGTCGTCAGTGAGATCGATGGTGAGGTCACTATGGGTAAGGTGAAGCGTGGTAACCGTGAGATTATTGTCACCTCGAAGGCAGGCAATCAGTGCAAGTACCTCGTATCGCTGTCGAAGCAGATTCTGGTGCAGGAGCACGACGCTGTGCGTGCTGGCACACCGCTTTCCGATGGTGCCATCACTCCGAGCGACATTTTGGCCATCAAGGGTCCCACTGCCGTTCAGGAGTATATCGTCAACGAGGTTCAGGATGTGTATCGCTTGCAGGGTATCAAGATCAACGATAAACACTTCGAAGTGATTGTTCGTCAGATGATGCGCAAGGTGCAGATCAACGATCCGGGCGACACCGCTTTCCTTGAGCAGGAGATCATCGATAAGCTTGACTTTGCTGAGGAGAACGACCGCATTTGGGGTAAGAAGGTGGTTACCGATGCCGGTGATTCCGAGAATCTCAAGGCAGGTCAGATCGTTACCGCCCGCCGTCTGCGTGACGAGAACACCTCGTTGAAGCGTAGAGACCTCCGTGTCGTGCAGGTGCGCGATGCCGTGCCCGCTACGTCGACGCAGATCCTGCAGGGTATTACCCGCGCTGCTTTGCAGACCAAGAGCTTTATGTCGGCTGCCTCGTTCCAGGAAACCACCAAGGTGCTCAACGAAGCTGCCATCAAGGGCAAGAGCGACTATCTGGAGGGAATGAAGGAGAACGTGATTTGCGGTCACCTGATTCCTGCTGGTACAGGTCAGCGTGAGTTTGAGAAGATCATTGTCGGTTCGAAAGAAGAGTATGAGCGTATGCAGGCTAACCGCAAGAATGTGCTCGATTTCGCTGAGGAATCAGTGCTTGAGGAGAAGTAATCGAATCAATCTATAATAGCGAGAGCGTGAAACTTTCCTGTTGAAAGTTTTGCGCTCTCGCTTTTTTTGTTTAACTTTGCAAACACAGAAGGAGACGCAAACGGATGAATCAACAGGAATGTACCGAACTGCTTGAGCATCATGGCATCAAGCCGACAGCTAATCGCATCGTCATCGTCAAGGCGTTGGCACAGGCGGGACGCCCTTTGACGCTCACAGAACTGGAGTATCTCATACTGTCTATCGACAAGTCGGGGGTATTTCGGACATTGTCCCTTTTTCGCAACCATCATCTGGTTCATGTGATTGAGGACGGCAACGGTGGTGTGCGCTATGAGCTCTGCCATAGTCGCAGCGACTCTGAGGATGATGATTTGCATGTCCATTTCTTCTGTCAGCAGTGTCATCGCACCTATTGTCTGGAGGAAACGGCAGTGCCCCTTGTGGAGATTCCGGAAGGTTTCCGTATGTCCTCTGTCAACTATATCGTCAAGGGCATCTGTGCCCATTGCAAGGACAGTGAAGTATAATTTATAATATCACAAGCAATGAATGAGAATGAACAGAAGCAGCAAGGCCTGCAGATAGAACTGACTCCTGACAAGGCTCAGGGTGAGTATGCCAACTTTGCCATCATTACCCACTCCTCATCGGAGTTTATCGTCGATTTTGCCCGTATGTTGCCGGGGCTGCCCAAGGCTCAGGTGCGCAGCCGCGTCATTCTGGCTCCCGAACACGCCAAGCGTCTGTTGAGTGCCTTGCAGGAAAATATCATGCGCTACGAACGCCAGTTTGGGCCAATCAAGATGCCCGAACAGCAACAAGGCCCCCGCACTATCGCCCCCTTTGGAACAGGTAAGGGCGAGGCCTAAAGGTTCTTTTTGAAAAACTGGAGCATACGTTCCTGCGCTTTCAGGGGACAGCTATGGGGAATATCCCATATCTCTGTCTCCAATCGATGATTCGCATTCTGACTCTCCCACGTGTCGTGCATGGCCTTAAAGGCCTTTTCAACGCCTGGCACGGGGAAGAGTTTGTCTTGTGAGCCGTTGATGAAGAGCATCGCCTTGGGGCAGGCCATGCTGGCCACGTGGGGATAGTCCATCCACCGGCGCAGACCTGGGAAGCAGTTAGCAAAGCCGCCATTTTCGGTACGGCTGTAATTGAACGACATCTGTTCGTCGGTAGTAGTCATCCAACAGATGGAGGCACCAGCCTTGATATGGTCGCTCAGTGCCGACAGCATCCAGGCCCGATAAGCCCCCATAGAGCAGCCCATGCAGCCGATGCGGCTGGCATCCACTTCGGGCATCGAGGCCAGAAAATCCGTGCCATTCAGGTCATCATAGGTCATGTAGGCCGAGAGATCGATACCATACATCATCATGTTGCCTGCAATCATATCGTAACGGTCGCGGCGGGCACCCTCCTTCTGACCGCGTTCCCCCCACATCGGGGCATCAGCCGAGAATACTACAAAGCCTTGACGAGCCAGATAGTCGCCAACAAACTGCCCCTCATAGAGCGAGGCGACCCATTCGTCGGCATCCTTGACGACGGCAGAGTCCTCGCAGGCCAGTGGCCTGATCATCTTCTCCTTGCCTATGAACAAGTGAGCACCGTGATCATGCAGGGCGTTGATGGCTGGGAAAGGCCCCTTGCCGTCAGGTATCAGTATATATGCAGGCACCGTGTAGTAGCGCGACAGCCGTATCTCAATCTTCCGTGCCTTGTAGCCTTCGCGTTGTTCCTCGCAGAGAATCTTGACCTCGTAGCCGTCGGCAGGAGCGGGTGGGGGTGTCAGCATACAGTCGAGAACCTTTTGTCGGGCAGCCTGTCGCCATTCATCAAAATCTTTGATGGGACTATTGCCCCATGCCATTGGATAGATCAAGTCTTTGATCAGCGAGTCAGCATAGACCGGCAGGTTACGCATAAACTCATACTTTTCCCGTTTCTGTCCCTGTGCACTGACGGTCAGCATACAGATGACCGTCACCATCATGGCTTTTAAATAGAGCATATTCATCTCAGAGTGTTGTTTTAGTAACTTAATCATGTGCAAAGATACATATAAATTTACAAATTCCGAAAATTTTGTTATTGCTTTCATTGTCGATAAGCCTTAAAAAGTGTTACTATGGTGTTTACGTTGTCTAAGTATCATACTTACGCAGTCTAAGTATCATGTTTACGAACCGCAAACGGCATCTTTGCCGTGGGGGGCGATCTGGAGGCTCATCCCCCTCTTATATCTGTCCCCCTTTATAGGGGGACTTAGATATGAGGGGGGAGACTCCAGAAGGGGGCGTTCGGCAATCAAAAAAATCGCCACAAAAGTTTTTCTGCTTTTCGTCTTGCCGGTAGTTGCTGGCTGTTTGACATTTGTCTGGTTTCTTGTTTCGTTCTTCATCACTTTGTCGTCTATTTTGTTTTGCATTTTTTTTACATCATGATTGCAGCCCCAAAGTTACGAAAAACATGACTGAATCCAAGATGATAGCACAAAAAAAATCCGACCATTCAAGGTCGGAAAAAATATGCGTAAGACTATTGAAATGCCTTTGCACAGGATTGTTTTGCGTAAAGTCGGAAATGGTCGGAATTTTTTTTCAGCAGGTCGTTGCCAGTCGAAGGTCATGTGCTTTCTCGTTCTCTTTGTCTGGGTGGCTAATGCCCAGACGAGACTTGAAAAAGTATAGTGAACAACTTTTGAAAAGTTTCTGTTAGGGAAGATTGATTTATTGAAATAAAAAAGCACTTGCGAGAAACTCGTTAGTGCTTGATTTCCTTAGTGGACCAGATAGGGCTTGAACCTATGACCTCCAGATTATGAGTCTGTTGCTCTAACCAACTGAGCTACAAGTCCAGTTTACAGCGTGCAAAGGTACGTTTTTTTATTGAGAATAGAGAATGGAAAACGGAGTTTTTTGTTTTCTATGCGTTACATTTAACATCAATTATCAATTCTTGTCGCAATTATCAATCGTCGATTCTCAATTTTCGATTAAATGTTGTAACTTTGCAGCCCGATGAAGATATTATATTATCCCGATGAATCTTGCTGCATAGGAAACTATGCTGCTACTGTCGGTGTGTTCGATGGTGTGCACTTGGGACATCGCTATCTTTTGGCACGGCTCAAGGATGAGGCTGGGAAGCAGGGACTGCAGTCGATGGTCATTACCTTTGAACGGCTGCCACGACAGACGGTACAACTTGGCTGGCAGCCGGAACTGATTACGACGCTCAGCGAAAAACTCCGGTTGCTCAGTGAGATAGGCATCGACATTACGGTTGTGCTTCGTTTCGACCGGCAGATGGCTGCATTGTCGGCTCGCGACTTCATGGGTAATGTGCTTTATCGTCAACTGGGTGTGCGCCTGTTGCTGACAGGCTACGATAACCGGTTTGGCCACGATAGGACAGAGGGCGGTGAGGCTTATCGGCTTTATGGTTCGGAGATTGGTATTAGGGTACTTTGTGGGGATCCGCTGACGGTTGGCACTGCTTATGCCAGTTCATCGCGTATCCGTCAACTATTGAAAGACGGTCGGGTGGAAGAGGCACGGCAGTGTTTGGGTAGATCCTACATGCTGCATGGTCGTGTGGTGCACGGTGAGCAGATTGGACGGAAAATAGGTTTCCCAACAGCCAATATAGAACCTGACGATAATTGTAAGATCATCCCTAAGGACGGTGTTTATGTCGTGACTGCCCAGATGGGTGACTTGCCGATGATGCGGGGTGTTATGAACATCGGCATACGCCCCACGTTCAACGGAGACAGACGTACGATAGAAGTGAATATTTTCGATGAAATGGGCGATTTCTACGGAAAAGATATCAGTATTCAGTTCATTGGTCGTCTGCGTGATGAACAGCAGTTTCCATCGGCTGAGGCTTTGGCCGAGCAGATTGGAAAAGACAAAATGGAAGCGGAAAAACGATTGAAAATATATGAACAAGAACCTTAACCCTCTGATAGCCGTTGCCTTTGTGCTGATCTTTTTGGCTATCCAAATGATTGTGCAGACTGTGGTGCTGGTAGCTGAACTGTTGTTGAACGGCAAGTTGCTGGCTGGTGATGTTCAAGCCGACGCCACTCTTTCGACTACCGGTCTCATGCTTTCTATGGCTATCTTTTCGATAGTTTCCATCGCCCTGTTCACGGTACTTAAATGGTCGCCTGTGTCCAGAAGTTTCTATGACAGGCGTCCTTGGGGCGTGTTGTTCTGGAGTATCTTTGTTTCAGTCGGTCTCATCCTTCCATCCATGTATTTCCAGGAAGTGACAATGCCTGACCAATGGCCTGACTTCGTTCAGCAGATTATTGATCAGACCGAGCAGACCTTGTCGCTTGTCATGTCGACCACCGGTGGTTATGCGGTGGTGTGTCTGTTGGCACCCATTGCCGAAGAGTTGGTGTTTCGCGGTGCTGTGCTGCGTACCTTGCTGCAGTGGAAGCCGGAGCATCGTTGGTTGATGATTGTGCTCTCGGCCCTGTTGTTTGCTTTGTCTCACATGAATCCCGCCCAGTTTTTCCACCCCTTACTCATCGGCCTGCTGTTGGGTTGGATGTATGAGCGTACCGGTAGTGTGCTGCCCGGCATCATCTACCATTGGGTCAACAACACGGTGGCCTACCTGTTGTATCATGCCTATCCATCTTCCGACATCACCATTGTAGATATCTTCGGTTCGCAAGGTCGTGCTTTGATGGCTATCGGCTTTTCGTTGCTTATCGTCCTGCCTTCGCTTTATCAGCTGCACCTGAGGATGAGAAAGGAATGATGTCTGAAAGTTGGAAAATGAAAACGGCCATCTGTCTCATTTGACGGATGGTCGTTTTTCTTTTTTTAAAAAGTTGGAAACTTCACAGTTTCGCTTTTACGGATAGTGTTTTAATGAAAATAACTTATTTTTATAGAGAAAGCATAGAAATATTCTATTCCAGATAGCCTGTGGGCTTGAACAACGAGTCGGCCATCAGTGTATCGGCTGGCAACCGGTCGTAGGCCATTACCGACTCACCGGTTGGCGGCTCCATCTGTTCCAAGGCATAGTCGGACTTGTTAATCCAAATGTCATCATCGCTCAATGATTGATTGAGGGCATTGCTCAGTGTCAGCAGGATAGCCACTACGGCAGTAGCACGGAACAGGGGCTTTAGGCGTTGGGCCAGACTGATGGTGCGAGCCTTTACCTGAGGAGCCTCTTCAGTGAGTTGCAGCAGACGCTCATCGAAATCGTCGCCCAGTGTCTCATTCTGCATCATGGCAGCAAAGAGTGAGCGATACTGGCGCAATTCCTGTGGCAGGTCTTCTTCGCTCTGTTCGAAGAAAGCCTTTAGGATCTGCTCCTCCTTCAAGGTCGTTTCGGCCTCGAAGTAGCGCTCCAGCAACTGTTCGATGTACTTATAATCCATATTGTTCTTGTTCTAAATATTTCTGTTTGATGGTCTGTCTGGCCCGGAAGATGTTGATTTTCACCTGCTGCTCTGTGATGTCCATCACAACTGCTATCTCCTTGTAGGACTTTCCCTCAATATCGCGCAGTTGCATACACGTACGCTGTTTCTCGGGAAGCAGGGTCATCAGTCTTCTGATACGTCCCACTCTGTCGCGCATTACAACCTGCTCTTCAGGATTAGCGCTATAGGAGTTGTCGGGCGCGTCATGTTCCATGTCTTCGAGCGATGCGCTCCGGTTGTCCATGCGTTTCCGGCGGTCAAGGGCTACATTCCTGCAAATGGTTATGCAGAAGGCCTCTATCGACTCTATCGCGTCCCACTGCTCTCGACGGTTCCAGACTTTCAACATCGTCTCCTGCACCACATCCTCGGCATCAGTCCTGTTGAGAGTGATGCTCAGTGCCAAGCGAAAGAGTTCGTTCTTTAGCGGTAGCACATCGGTGCGGAAACTGATTTTTTTCATCCTCTCTATAAATTAAGACGACTGACGGAAACAAAAGTTACAGGAAATGCAAAAAAGTTCATTTTTTAATTTCGTTCAGCAGTCGTTCAGCGTGTCCCCACTTATCCATCATAAAGAGCACATAGCGGATATCGACACCGATGCAGCGAGCCAGTTGCGAGTCGAAGAAGATATCGCTCGACAGACTGTCCCAGTTGCCATCGAAGGCGAGACCGATCAGGCGGTTCTTACCGTCGAACATTGGCGATCCTGAGTTGCCGCCCGTAATATCGTTGGTCGTCAGGAAGCAGAGTTGCAGGTCATCTTGTCCCACGAAGAGATCAAGCATTTCCGGTTCCACCTTATAATCTTCGATGGAATTGCCCTTTTTCATCTTTGCCACTAAACTGGGTGCTTTGGTCTGATAGCCCGATGGCTGGCCGCCCAGATTGTATTCCTTCACCTGTCCGTAAGAGAGGCGCATGGTGAAGTTGGCATCACTATAGTGAGGCAGATCCTCCTCCATGCGCAGTTTGGCTGCGCAGAGGTAACGCTCCAGTTGGCTGATGCTGTCAGCCATCTGTCCCATTTTCAAACGGAGGTCATTCATTACATCGGTCAGGTCGAAGCCATAACTGACACCGGGATCTTTCATAAACGCCTTTTTCATCGGATAGAGGCGGGTCTTCTTCTTCAGCAGTTTTGAGTGCTGATAGAGATAGTCGGCATAAGCCTGACAGTCACCACCGAACTTTTTGTCGATGATTTCGGTATAGAAGGCTGGCAGATACTGGCTCTTGCCATTGGGTATCTGGCTGATCTGCTCACGGTAGTTCTTGAGCATGGCACCTAATATTTCGCGGTCGGTGTCGTAGTCCCAGGCATCGCTGTTGTCCTTGAACGTGATGTGTTGACGTTTGCCGTGTCCCTTGGGATGAGAACCGTTGTGAGAGCGGAGGGCACGGATGGATAGCTCGTCGTTGCGGGCAAAGCTCTCAAAGAAGTACATATAGGCCTCCGTCACGTTGATACGTTGCTGGTAGAGTTGTGCCAGTTTGTCGAAGTTGAGTTTGTCGATGAAATAGCCCGTGCTGTCCATCCACTGCTTCAGTTGTGCCTCGAAGTCACGCTTCTGCTGAATGAGGCCAATACTGTCAATGCACTTGTTCATGCCGATAGAGTTCTTCCAGTAGTTGCTGCTCTGGGCGTATTTCGAATCATACTTGATGCGCACGGCTTCGGAAGCATCCATGTGGCGCTTCATCACCTCCTGCTTCACGCCGCGAACCTGATAGCGGGCATGGTTTTGCACATAGCGTTCCTCGATGCCATAACTTGACAGATAGCGCGATGTGCTGCCTGGATAGCCCATCGTCATTGAGAAGTCACCCTCCCGATAGCCATCGGTGGACACCTTAGCCCAGTGTTCGGGATGATAGGGCACATTGTTTTCCGAATAGTCAGCCGGACCGTTGGTCTTGGGGTCGGCATAGATGCGGAACACTGAGAAGTCGCAGGTTTGGCGCGGCCACATCCAGTTATCGGTCTCGCCACCGAACTTACCCATCGACTTGGGGATGGCGAACACTAATCGGAGATCGCGGAAATCGCGATAGGTAGTGGCATAATAGCGGTTGCCCTCATAGAAAGGCATGATTTCCAGACGGAGCGTAGAGTCTTGAGCTTTCACGTCCTTTGACATGACATTCTCGATGGAATCAATAAAAATGCTGCGTTCGGCTCGGTTCATTTGTTCGAAAGCAGGTGTTACGATCTGGTCGGTGATGTCCTTCTGCTCAACCATGAATGAGACGAACATATTTTTATTGGGCAGTTCGTCAGCCTGAGTCTTGGCATAGAAGCCATTGAGCATATAGTCGTGCTCGACGGTGCTGTGGGAGCGGATGGCCTCGAAACCGCAGTGGTGGTTGGTGAACACCAGTCCATCGGGACTGACCACTACGCCCGAGCAGTAGCCGGAAAAGTTGACCACCGATTTCATGATGGCATCATCGGCTTGATAGAGTTTGTCGTAGGGCAGATCATAGCCATAGCCCTTCATCTGTTCATAGACAGCCTGCGGCAGGTTGTAGAGTGTCCACATACCCTCATCAGCCATGACGGGAGTGCCGAGCAGGACTGATAGTAGAATTAAGAAGAATTTTTTTTTCATTATTGTTGTTTTTTGAGGTTATATTTGCAAATGGGAGTTAGAGGGATGGCGGAAATCCCGAATAAAGATAATGGCAGCGAAGGCAACGATGAGAAGGGTGTTGACAACAAGGCAGAGCGTCTCAGAGGTCTTGGCTGAAATGAACTGCATGGCTGCAAAGATCAGGGCTGTGAGGGCAACATACAGAAGGATGTCTTTCATCGGATAGGGGATAGGGTTCTTCTGCTGGCCTATCACATAACTGAGTATCATGGCCGTGCCGTAGCCAGCCACACCGCCCCAGGCACATGCCATATAGCCATACTTAGGGATGAAGAGGATGTTGACCGCAAAAAGCACGATGCACCCTATCAGCGAGAACCAAGCACCATAGATGGTCTTGTCGATAAGTTTATACCAGAACGACAAGTTGAAATAAACGCCCATCATGATCTCGGCAGCCATGACGATAGGCACCACAGCCAGTCCCTCGCGATAGTCGGCACCGATAATAAACTTCAGCAACGGCATCCACCCCATCACACATAGGAAGGCCAGCAGGGTGAAGACGATGAAATATTTCATGGCTGCGGCATAGTATTCACTTTTGTCGCCATCTTTGCTTTTGGCAAACACGATGGGCTCGTAGGCATAGCGGAATGCCTGTGTAATCATGGCCATGATCATAGCGATTTTGACGCAAGAGCCATAGATGCCTAATTGTACATTTGCCTCCATTTGATCAGGATAGACCAGTGGAAAGACAATCTTGTCGGCCACTTGATTCAAGATGCCGGCGATGCCGAGTATCAGAATGGGCCACGAATAGCTGAGCATCCGGCGGAGCAGGGTGCTATCGAAATGCCAATGGATGCGGAACAGATCGGGCACGAAAAACAGTGTGACAAAGGCCGTACACATCAGGTTGATGAAGAAGACGTAGAAAACCGAGGTCTTGCCCAGCCATACGAAACAGATGAGGTTCAGCCCAATATTGACCACGATGAACAGCAGTTTCAGCGATGCGAAGCGAATGGCTCGTTTTTGGAATCGCAAGTAACTGAACGGCAGGGCCTGTAGTGCATCGAGCGCCACCACGACGGCCATCATCAGCAGGTAATCTGGATGAGCTTCATAGCCCAGAGCGTTGCTGATAGGATCGATGAAACCGAAAATTAGTATCAGGAACAGGGCGGTCAGCACCCCCACGGTGACCATAGCGGTGGAAAATACGCTGTCGGGTTTGTATTTCTCTTCGTTGGCAAAACGGAACAGCGTGGTTTCCATGCCAAAGGTCAGCAGTACCAAAATAAGTGCCGTGTAAGCATAGATATTCGTACTGACACCATAGTCGCCCGACTCCTTAGGCATATAGTGGGTATAGAGAGGTACGAGCAGGTAATTGAGAAACCTGCCGACGATGCTGGAGAGACCGTAGATAGCCGTGTCTTTTACAAGTGATTTGAGGTTTGCCATAACTTATCCAAAGAAAAAATATGCAATCAATATAGCAGCGATGATGCCGGCAAGGTCAGCCAGCAGGCCGGCGGCTACGGCATGACGGGTGTAGCGGATGCCGACGGAGCCGAAATAGACGGCCAAGATATAGAAAGTGGTGTCGGTGGAGCCTTGGAAGATACACGCCAGACGCCCAATGAACGAGTCGGCACCATAGGTGGTCATGGCATCGACCATCATGCCACGGGCACCGCTGCCGCTGAGAGGCTTCATCAGGGCAGTGGGCAAGGCTCCCACGAAGTCGCTATTCAGACCAGAGGCTTCCACCAGCCAACTGATGCCATTGATGAGCCAGTCCATAGCTCCGGATGCACGAAAAACACCGATTCCAACGAGGATGGCCACCAGATAAGGGATGATGCGGATGGCAGTCGTGAAGCCATCTTTGGCACCTTCGATGAAAGCATCATAGACGTTGACTTTCTTGAAGACACCGGCCAAGATGAAACAGATAATGATGGTCATGAGGATGACGGTGGCCGCATTGCTGCACACATCGCGCACAAATTCCGGTCCACCGGTACGCATGAGGTAGAAAAAGCCGGTCACTGCACCGGTCATTAGCAGGCAGGCACCGCCTAACACCAGCATGAGCACCCAGTTGAAGAGGTTGATGCGTTGGAAGAGGGAAGTGACGAGCACACCGATCAGCGTAGATACAAAAGTCGCCAGCAGGATGGGGATGAAAATATCTGTGGGTTGCTCGGCACCCATCTGAGCCCTGTAGACGAGGATGGAAATGGGGATGAGCGTCAGTCCGCTGGTGTTGAGCACCAGAAACATGATCATCGGATTTGAGGCCGTATCCTTTTTGGGGTTCAATTCCTGCAGTTGCTCCATTGCTTTCAGTCCCAGTGGAGTGGCGGCATTGTCGAGTCCCAGCATATTGGCTGCAATATTCATAAAGATGCTGCCCGTGACGGGATGGCCCTTGGGAATATCGGGGAACAGGCGGACAAACACCGGTGAGAGCAGACGGGCCAGTACATGAATGACCCCGCCCCGTTCTCCGATTTTCATGATGCCCATCCAGAGCGACAAAACACCAGTCAGACCCAGAGATATTTCGAAGGCCGTCTTCGATGACGAGAATGTTGAGTCTATCATGGTAGGAAAGACGCTGAAGTCCTGCCAGAAAATCAGTCGCACTAATGCGATGATGAATGCGATGACGAAAAATGCAATCCAGATATAATTCAGTACCATACAGTCTGCAAAGGTAATAAGGATTTCCATCTGTTAAGGTATGTAATCCTGTTAAATTTCTTTAAAGAAAGACCTTTTGTAGAAAAAAAATAATAAACATGGATAGTTTTTTGTAATTTAGCCAGCAAAAAACATACAGTTCAAGAAATGAAGACAACAAATGTAGCCGTATTTATGGCATCGGTGGCCATGCTGACCACCACCGTCGGCTGTCGGAAGATGGAGGTTGACAGCGAACTGATTAAGGAAATTACCTTGGGCGAGTTTCCCATTGACACTATTGACAGTCGGCATGACTGGAATCTGGTGCACCAGATGATGGTAGGAGTCAAGGCTGATGTGCCTGGCGAAAACTATATCAGCAAGGTGCAGATACTCACGGGCAATCCCTATCAGGGTGACACGGAGGTGATGGCCGAGAAGTTTGCGCAGAGTGGTGACCGCGTGACGCTCTCTTTCGAGATGCCCATCACGGAAAGTAACTTCTGGGTGGCAGCCGTCAGCCGCAGTGGCAAATACTACGTGATGCCCTCCAACAACCGCGACGAGTTCAGTTTCGTCGGCTCCGATGTGATCAGCAATGGGCTGCTGCGCACTCCCGTTCCTCAGATCTTCACCTATCTCTTTGAGGAGAACTTCCCGTTGCCCGGTGATTTCGATTTCAACGATGTGGTGCTTCGCATCAGCAAAGAGAATCCATCGGCCAATATTCTGAAACTTAAGGTGAGGTTGGATGCCGTGGGAGCCGACAAGAAGATTGCTGCTGCCATCCGTCTGCAGGGCATCAGATATGAAGACGTGGAGAGTGTAACCATCGATGAGGGCAAGCGTTTCGACGAGGACTATCCCACCAATCGCTACTTCATCGACAAAGAGGCCATCTTTACGAGGGGAAACGACGGATCTGCGGTCATCAACCTCTTCGATGATGCCCACTGGTCGCTAAATCCATTATCGAAGGACGGTCGCATCGTCCGCCTACACTACAATACGACAAAATATGAGAAGGAAGACGAGAGTGCTACTGTAGATGCACAGACGCGCACCTATACCATCGTTGCAAAAGACGACAAGGACGTCCTCTCTTATGTAACGCTGTCGAACATCGACCCTTTTATCATGGAGAACTACAACAGCATCAACATGGAAGTCCACACCTATAAATATAAGTACACGCAAGTGCTCTGGCAGTTCCATACCGGCCAGACGGCTGACGACGACCATGTGACTTGGGCCCTGCTGATTCCTTCTTCATCGTTCCGCTATCCTGTTGAAGGCATTCCCATCGGTCGCTACCGCAACGGGGAGATATTCGGTGCCTACAACCGCTACAACCATTCGTTCGGCCAGTGGGGGCGTAATAAGGACAACTCGAAGGACTGGTGGAAATATCCTACTTCAGTGCAGGTCTACTGATCTGCTGAAAAAGGATAGGGGGTGTGGCAATTACCACACCCCCTATCTCTGTTGGTTTATATTCTTAGATTGAAGTCTCTTCGTTTATTTGTAGAACTCACCATTGAAGGATTTAACCCACTCTTTGAATGCGGGATACTTTTCTTCAATATCCTGACGCTCAGAGCACCACTCGTAGTCTACACCGACACAGATCTTACTTGGAACCTTACCTGTCGGGGCTTTAAGCTCTATGCGCTCACCGTTTTTCTCAACTTCAACTTTTATGTTGGCTACATCTCCTGACCAATAACATTCTTTGTTTATGCTGAAAACAACAGATTCCTTTTTAGCACCTGCACCAGTGTTAACCATGGTAGTTGTGCTTACGCCAAACTTCTCATGAACCTCATTGCCTTCAATATACAAGGGCAATGTGCCACCTGCTGCCTGTAGGATAATCGTTACAGGATTACCATATTTAACATCGAAGACAACGTCGTTAAAGTCAAAATCACCATTTTCATCTACAGTCAGGTCTTCAGCTATAACACGGCAATCTCCTTTGATTTTTCCAGGAACAACACGTATAACCCAATCTGAATAGTAACCATCAGCAGCACCTGCTACGTACCATTTTCCGTCATTTTTGTTGGGAACTTGGAAAGCATCAGGATTATTTTCAGTACTTTCAGTTACAAGATACGAATTAGATTGGGTTCTTTCATTGAATCCATTCTCAAAATTAGCATCATAGTCAAAACCGACAAAATACATTCCAGAAACATCTCCTTCACCGGAATTATCCCATTTCATAATCTCGTCGCCTGAGATAATCACATAATTTTTATTGTATTGTGCTCCGTTTTGAAGAGAATTGACAAAACCGAAACAATCCGTCTTGGAGTTTTCCATCAGCATAATTTGATCGCTATGGAAAACTTTTGAATTCTGGTCATTTGGATTTGTTAAAGTTATTCCATCCCATACTTCATTATTTGTTGAGCACTTGGCATTATTATAGTTGCTTATATGGTCATTATCACTGCCAGTTGTTAGTTTGTCCATTTTTTCACTACCTGTAATCACATCTCCGTTACCCGCAGTATATGTTTCAGTAGTTTTTGAATCTTCAGTGTTTGTACCGCCTTTGTAAACATCCTGTACAAAGAAATTTGTATAGTCTATGGCAATACCCTGTGGATTCTGATTCTGCTGGAAGAATCTTCTAACCTTGTCTTTCTGAGCATCTGTCAATGGAGCAGGCACCTCCCAATTGCTACCCCACATATTTCCTTCGGTGTTTGCAGAACGTGTGCCATTGCTTGTAGCCCCGAATCCCCAAGTGTGGTTAGAAGCGGGATGTCCGAAGCGCTGGATAAATACTGCTTCATACAATGCCTGATCTTTCTCAGCTTGTGTCCACATCACCTCATCGTGATTTGAACAACTTGCAAGTCCTGCACATAAGGCAACGGCTGCAAATCCTGTCTTTAAATACTTTTTCATGTTTTTTTATTTTAATGATTTTATTATTTGCTAATTATGCCTGCAAAGATATGATAAAAAATATAGATTAAAGAAATTGAATTGTTAAAAATACAAAACAAAGCAAAGCGCGAGGAGTGTCAAATCAACACCCCCTCACGCCTTGTTTTGTAATTATTATTGCTTATAGGTCTTGCCAGCTACAGGAGTCTGCTTATACCAGTTCAGGATGGCTTCGTCGGTGGTTGAAGCGTCCTTGGCGAACTCAATGAAGTTAGGATAAGCATCCTTGATGCAGGTGTACTCCGTAGGCCATGCCCAGTCGGCAGGGATCACGATTCCGTGAGGATCCTGCCCAGCCTTGGCGATGTGTACGCCACCAGGTACCAAAGGCGAATCAATCCAGAAGTCTGCCGTGCCGAACTCAAAGTTTTCAGGTGTATTGATTGTCACTGTGTAGGTTTCAGTGTCAGGACCGGCACCAGTGTTCACCAATTCAGGAGCCGTGCGACCCAGTGCCTCGTGTACTTCCTCACCACCAAAGAGGACGGTATTGTTCAGATAGACCTTCAGTTTCAGCGTAGCACCTGTGCAGCAGAGGGTCACATTCAAGTGGCTGTTGTCCACCTTCTTAGTATCTTCATCGTAAGCATAACTTACTTTGATGACCACGTCGTTCATGTCATAGTCACCCAGAGGGGTATCCTCGAAGGCATAACTCCATACTGCGGAACGGGGAGCGGGAGTCTTGCTGGGCACGCCATTGTAGCCAGGGGTACAACCCTTCTCACCAGCTACGAAATCATCAGAACCGGGGATGTTGACGTTAGCGCCACCCTTTGCAATGAGCACGGCACCATTGTTGCCCTGAGGAGCAGGAGTCGTGCCACGGGGATTAAAATAATCGCCTGTTGTGCCATAGCCATTCAGAATATAGTCGCGCAGAGCTACATAGGTGTCAGTGCCTTGGCCTTGACCAATAGTCGGATCGTCTACAGAGATGGCAATGTTGTTGATCATATAGCCACCATTAGCAGGGATAGGAGTACCCGGCTCCCAGTTCAGATAGCTGACGCCACCAGTCTCAACAACTGCATAGCCGCTGGTCGGACCAACCCATGTCGTATTATTGTTCCACAGTGAGCCAAGACGCATCAGCGAACCATTGGCCAATGCAACATAACTCTTATCAGCCTCACCGTCCGTGCCGTCGCTCATCATGAGTTCACCACCCACATAGAAGTAAGA
Source organism: uncultured Prevotella sp. (assembly GCA_947174835.1). Lineage (GTDB taxonomy): Bacteria > Bacteroidota > Bacteroidia > Bacteroidales > Bacteroidaceae > Prevotella. Next base: position 1,541 of record CAMWKM010000021.1, on the reverse strand, counting down.
ACCCTGAGTATTCTCGATAACATAAGCACGCATATCATTGTCGCAATACCACTGGCAAGCATTGTAGATACGAGTATTAGGTGTATCATAGTTGCCACCCGATGAGGTGCTATTGCCGGTCTTGCCAATGTGCACCAAACCATGATTGTAGATATTGCTCAGACCAGCTCCGCCTTGCAGGAGGTCAGCTTTGAAGGTACCATAGTTGTAGAACTTACCAGAGTTGTTGTTGAAAGTACCAATCTGAATAGAACCGCCATTGTAACCTTCAGTACCATCAGCATTACCATTGGTCACCTCAATCTTACCCTCACCGGTAATCTTACCACCAGGCATCACCACCAGACGTGCCTCGTTGACAAAGGTCATATTGATACCTGCAGGGATATTCAGTTCACCACCATTATCAACAATGATAACGGCACCGCCGCCCACACGCTGTTCAGAACTGTTGTCGTCGGGGCTGGCAACCGTCCACTTACCACTGATATAGACCGAGCGAGCTTTGGTATTGTTGATAGGATTTTCTTCCGTAGCCAGCACTTTGATACCCTTATCATAGGTTCCAGTAATCTTGAACTTCAGAACGTAGTTTTCGTCAATGGTATATGTCAGCCAAGATGGATGATGAGCTTTCGCATAAGCAATTTGTTCCTCCCAAGTGAGTTGAAAGAATTTCTCTCTTTCAGCGTATTGTTCTGGATCGTTCCAGTCAATATAGTTAGGGCCACCCTCGCCATAATTGATCGCATAAGTAGAATCGTCGTGGTCATCTGTAGTATTATTCTCGTCAGGCTCCTTAGCCCCCTCAAGATACTTATTTACGTAAGCAGCATCGGGGATGGTGATGTGTCCTACAGAAGGATTGGTCTGACTGCGGAGGGCACCACGTGTGCCGGCAGCCTGAGCCTCACCGATGGTAGCCTCCATCACACCGTCAACCACGGGCAGCGAACGATAGGTGGTGTAACCGTTGTGGTTGGTCAGTGCCACTATCAGACTCTTGTCGGCAGAAGCATACTCAAACTCAGAGGTGAAAGTCTCATCATTGGCGAGCTCGCCCTCAGCCAATACATAACTGAATCCGTCCACGAGGGGATCGTTGGCAAGAATCTTCACGATGTAAGTTTCACCATATTCACCATTTACGGTGATAGAAGCCTTTGCAGTACTGGTCATGTTCCAGTCCTGATTAGGATCTACCTCAACGCCCAGCTTTTCAGTGGCGTTGGCCAATTGCTCTTCGTTCGACGGCATATAACTATCTGAGTCGTGCGAACAGCCTACGACTGCCAAACCCATTGTCATGGCAGCCATTACTCTCAAAGAGACTTTTTTCATATTCTAATTAGTTTATACCTCATTAATTATTAGATTCGGTTGCAAAGGTAGACTTTTTTTTTGAAAGACAAAACTTTTTAACTGTTTTTTTTGTTCTTTTTTATTATTGTGAATTCAACACGCAAACGCGAAAAGAACTTGAATGTTTTTCTTCGATTATCTTTTGGTCGCGATTGACAAGTGCAAAGGTACTGCCTTTT
>CAMWKM010000020.1 GCA_947174835.1 uncultured Prevotella sp. | reverse complement strand
GCATTATATCCCCAAAAAGTGACGTTTAGTGATGTTTAGTGACGTTTCAAACACATAACGTCACTTTGTAAACAACTAATATTCAATGATATATATCAAAAAGTGACGTTATGACGTTATAAAACAATATTTTTTCTTGAAAAAGTTTCCACTTCGGTTTGACAATCTTTTGCCGGCCGTTTGATAATCTTTTTATCTGTTCATCAGTGTCCACTAAAAACAGACGTAGTCAAAAATTAAACAAATCGAATGCGCTACGCTTTACTCTGAGACGGGGCACACGGACTGCCCACCGTAATGGGTGTTCCAGTTCACGTTGTGGTATACCGTCACATTAAAAATTCGGACAAGAGTTAAGGAAATTGAACATTCAGCAGTCACCCACCTCAACGACAGCGACAAGCAAATGAAAGCTTTCTACAATGAAGAATTGACAAAACACGAGTTTGTCAATGCCTGTTTCAGTGCTGCCGAGCAAGTCAACGAGATACAAGCCAATTTACTAAGTGCTGCCATTGAACTGGCAACAGGCGGGGCTGCTCAACCTCATGTTGGCACTGGTGGCGGAGGTTCAACATCTGAATTGCCGTGAAGGGACAAAGACAAGTATTTCAATAAAAGAATAGCCATAAAGCGACATTAGTTTGCAAAACAAGTCAGTTTTTGTTTCAAAATTGAGCTAAAGCACCTTTTTGGCATCATCAAATTGCAGATTTTCGTCCATTTATACGAGAGTCTGCATAAATTTTTATACTTTTGTAGTCAAAAGATGACAATTCCTAAACAAAAAAGGTTACAACAAAGACAGCGGCCATTTAGTTTACAAAAGATAATCGTGTTTTTGCAATGGGAGGACTTTTAGCATTCAGAGTAGGAAACTTTGACACAACAGCAGAGCGTGAGCAGTTTCGGTTTCTCTGTGAGCAACTCAAAGCTCACTATGAGGATTCGAATGAATTCTGTGTATTCGCAGGCAACTATAATATTGGATGCGAATTGGATGCGTTGTTTATAAAGAAGGATGCAGTTATTGTCATTGAGTTCAAAAACTATGGTGGTAAGGTTATCGCGAATGAAAATGGCGAATGGACATGCAATGGCAAGGCTATTAAAGGAGGTTCTCGTAAAACGGTACTCCAACAAGCTCGCATCAACCATTCTACAGTAAAAAAGGAATTAAAAGTCCTTGGCGTTTCAAAAGAAAACATCATGGATGTGCCAACTTTGATTATTTTCAACCAACCAATAGAAATCACGAACAACCTTAGTGCAACCAACAAATCATGGCTTCACATTACCGATAACGAACATTTCCTTGAAAAGTTAGACGACATCACTTGTCCTCACACTGACCTTGACCCGTTAGGAATCGTTAATCTTGCAGAAACTCTCAACCTAAATTCTTTCTATCTGACAGAGTTCAGCAATGCCACTTATGAATCACAGGTTAAAAAGAATATTGAGATAGAAGTACTTAAAGGAATAAAAAAAGATGCCACGCTGTTGTCTAAAGTTGTATCTGCCGATACAGTAACGACAGTACAAGAAGAGAATATTTCTGATTTTTCCTCACAAACAGAAAAAGGCGAAGATTCAAAACCGATAGAGAAACAAGATTTAAGAATTGAACTTAATGTGTCACATTCAAGCCTAGAACTGATTACCCTAAAAGAGTATGCATGCCAAATCACCAATGCAGTTTTTGGACCTAATAGCATTGAGGTTTTTGCTCTTAATCCAAATGATTTTGGAAGAATATACCCTTCCTTCAAAAAACACATAATGCATGAGTTTATAATACTCTTAAAGGGGCGAATTGCTTCCACCCAAGAAGAACGCCTACGAAAGTTCCTGCAAAAAGACCTCGTAAGGATATCTGATAATACTTTGTTCTGGCAGACAGGTGAATATATTGAATCACAAACAGAAGAAGCAATGGATAATAATTCTAATGCGGAAAAGACGACAGAGTTTCCTTCCAACAAAAATCACACATCAAAAAATCTTCCCGATTGGTTGGACAAATATCTTTTCTCAAACCTTGAAGCAAAATACTCCCCCGATTATTCTAGATTCGAGTACAATCTGAATCTGAACAAAGATGAGATTAAGGTATACCTCGGTACATATTTCCCAAGAAGCTATATTGAAGTTGATTCCATATTTGATGAGTTCTACCTCAATAGCAATTATGTCTCATTGGTTGGGAGCAGGTCTTCTGTTAGTATTCTCGATTTTGGTTGTGGTACTGGTGGCGATGTTTTTGGACTTTTGTCTTTTCTAGAGAATTCTGAGCCTTCATTATCATCTGTGAAATTATTGGCAATAGACGGTAACCAAATTGCCTTAAGATTCTTTGAGAAGATTATGACAGAGTTCCGAAAACACAGTAGACTCCAAATTGATTACCAAATAGGTCCCGTATTCATCGAAAACGAAGATGACTTAAATTTACTATCTGATGTTGTATCAGATAAATACGACTTGATTCTCTCCTGCAAAGCCATCTGTGAGATGTTGGCAAAAAAACGCATAGAAAATAAGGCTTACAAACAAACAGCAAACCTCTTGTCACAAAAATTAACAGATGATGGCATTATGCTGATAGAGGATGTTACTATAAAAAGCCCTACTACTGAAAAATTCATTCCATACATGCTCAATGCAGAACTGAATGAATTTGTATCTGACAACGAAGATTATGCAACGATATATCCAACCGCATGCAAGGGCAAAGAGTCCAAATGTAAAGACGGATGTTTTTTCAATAAAAAAATAAAGGTAACTCATTCTGCAAAGAAAAACGACATAAGCAAGATTGTCTATCGGATTATCGGGAAAAAAACATTTGCTGAGAAAATCATTGTATCACCCAACGATGAGACTAATTACAATTCATGTTCTATCAAATAATTTAAACTATTATGCCAGACTTTGATTCAGAATTTTTCATCGATTATTCTAGCTTAGATGACTTCCAAAGACAGCTTATTGACAGAAAAAACAACAAATCAATGGTAGTCTCAGGAAGTGCCGGGAGTGGAAAATCGTTAATCGCACTTCACAAGGCCAAACAAATTGCGGCTCTTGGTGAATGTTATACGATTATTGTTTATACAAAATCTTTGCGTAAATATTTCGAAGACGGATTAAGACAGCTCGGTTTAAGCAATATTTACCACTACCACCAATGGAAACATAATCAACGCAAGGTAAAATACCTTATTGTTGATGAATGTCAGGATTTTACCAGAGAGAAGAGATTGAAGAGATGAAGCAGTATGGACAATATTGTCTCTTTTTTGGCGACTCTGCTCAATCAATTATGGGATTCGGCGATAGAGGTGCTACACAAACAATAGAACGCACAGCATCAGATATGGGGATTGCCCCAGATCCTTTATATTTCAACTATAGACTGACCAAAGAAGTTGCTGCTCTTGGGGGAAAAGTTGGAAATGTTGAGGACTTAGTTCTTAAGTGTAAACGCCAAGGCGAGAAGCCCAACCTTATTTCTGCAAATAGTTATGATGGACAGTTAGATAAAATTGCAGACATCATTAAAAACAGAGCTTTAACGAACGTTGGAATACTTTTACCTTTCAATACAGATGACAAAGGAGAATGGTCTGTAGAGTATGTCAAGAACTATCTAATGAGAAAAGGCATTACATGCGAATTCAAGTATAATGCCAATCAAGACACAGAAATGGACTTGGACTTCCATTCTTCTAACCCAAAGATTATGACCTGGTGGTGTGCGAAAGGGCTGCAATTCAAGGATGTCTTTATTCCTGGATGTGACAAGAGTACTGATAAACGAGCAGCTCTATATGTGGCTATGACAAGATGCAGCGAACGTCTTTATTTAGGATTTACATCATCATTATCTCCACTCTTTCCGAAGAAGGACAATCCTGTTTACAACAATAACGAAGAAATTGATATTATTTAATTACTGACTATGATGAAATTATTTATAGCTACCTCTTCTCTTAATCTTGATAACATTCTGTCCACAGAATGCATTGCGCCATTGTCATTCTACAATGCTAGAACCTATGGCTATAACACGTTCTATGGATTGGATCTCATTCCGTTTAAGAATGTTTTGATAATGTTTTCAAAGATTCCGTATTTCGAGATTATGGATGACGAGAGCGATAGTCGTCCTATTGTTCTTGAAGTTGATATTGACGAGAAGGCAACTCCATTGATTCATGTTTCCGAGAAAGACAGGGTTGATGTGTTTTCTGTGGACAATGTTATACACTTGTCACCCTTTAATACTAGAATATTGTTTTATAATGTTAAGGATTTAAATCATTCAAGGCTAAGTTGTTCTGATAGCTTGACTAACAAACTTGGTGATCACTTTAAGTTTGACCTTTGTCATGGAGAATTTAATTTAGCTTCTTTATCTAACCAGGACATTCGTGTAGAAGATGTATGCAAGGATTATGATACAAAAGTCCTCAAGAACAACAAGTTGAATGTTATTAAGGGTTTTATGTGGGGATATTATCTCGGTATTTCTAAATCCGTATCCTCTAATAGTGCAAGTCTGCTAAAAATTCAGAAGAGGGTTTATGATATTGTTGCAACTCTTAAAAACAATGGTGGAATCGGCAATAGTTCCTTCTACCAAGAATTGGAACAACTAGACAATGAATTTAGGAAGCATGACCCTTCCACAAGAAAATGTATGGAAATGTGGGATAAAACTCTCTCTGAACTTGCAATTCCATCAGAAGCACTAAATAAATTACTTGAATTATATGATGAGAAAAATGTTATCAAAACGACTTTCATTAAAAAGAATGGATTGCGGACTTCTGTCTCACTACGTCAGTTTGGATATTATAATATCGAAGCATATCGCGACAGTTTAAAGTCCTATACATCTCAGATTATAAAGGAGGACCAAAGAAGACAAGTTTCCGAATTCAACGCGACTAGCACGTTTGATTTGGATCCATCTTATGATACATGTATGCTAGCAAAGGAAGATCAAGAAACAATGTTATTTAACAAGTTTATTGATACTATCTTATGGCATGGTACAGCACCGACCCCAGATGCTCTGCGAACAGACAGATTTAATATTGCAACCCAAATAACTGTTTCTGCCAAAAATATTTGGGAGTCTATGAATTGGCAATGGCAAGGTAGCTCAGCGCAATTGTTTATGAATGAATTGAGACAGAATGTCAAGAGCTTTACGCCACTTGAAATTGAAAAGCAAGAAAACACTATTCTCAAGGCCTTAGCAGCTTTTATTCTTAAAGGAGAAGACTTTGATTCAATTGTGCAGTTTTGCGAAGATAACTCTTACTCTGATTATAGCTACTCACTTGCGTTGTGGGGTGCAACACTAGGATATATAAAAATACCCAAGCCTGTCATTACGTCCATTATAAATCTTCCGTCTTTTGGCGAAAATTATAGGGCAATTTGTACGTTGCTCTATAACACCGAACAAAAAGGGGATTGGCCTTTAATACAACAGCCTATCGAAATTATATATACTAACGTTAATACAGCTGTCGTAAATCCAGACCTTCGTCAAAAAGTTCAATCTGTGATTGACACATTGACTATAGGACAAAAAAGAGCTAACGAGTCTCGCATAGAATCAGCATTACAGTTAGAGGCTGCACAAGGCAATTTCGAAGCATATCTGTATATATTAAACAATTTGGTAAATACTCGCACTAAACTCTACAAAGAAATGAAACGTGTTTTGGGCTTACCCGAGTCGCAAACACAAGAACTGTCTTCTGTCGTGAAGAGTGTATTGAAAGGTTTTACAAAGAAAAGTGAAAAAGAATATTGTGACAAAGCGCTCATTGCCCTTGAACTGGAAAATAAGATTGGCGACCCTGTTTCTTTCTGCTATATACTAGATGACTTTAATGTTACCAAGGAGATACGAGACAAATTCTTTGTGCACTTCAATATTCAGGCAGAAGAAACAGGCAAAATTAGTCCACTTAAAAAAATTGTATCTCGTATTGGAGATTTGTTCTCTGGTCAAGATTCTAATTATTTTGCAGAGACTGCAACAACAAGGCAAGAGGTTAACAAATTGCCATTCACTTTGCAAAATGTCGATAAAATCGCTAAACTCATAATGTCTCTCAATCAGGGTCTATCAGACTTCGCATACGAATATATAATCAAAGACTTGAAATGGGTACTTGATCCTAAATATGCTAAAGGAAAGACGGAATTAGAACTCTTAGATACATTCCACACCAATCTCATATCAGGCCAGCGCGATCCAGTTAGCAGGACCGGTAAATCCATGAAATGGAAAAACGATGCTTACAGGCCTATAGATATCGAAAAAACTATATATGCTCTTAAACAACGTCTTTAGAAGGTATACATATGAGCGACAAGATACTTATAAGAATTGACAATGGTGAACCCGTAGAAGCGACTGCTCCTATAATTATCTCGGCAAGTCGTTCTACTGATATTCCAGCCTTTTATGCCAAGTGGTTTTTCAACCGCTTGGCTAAAGGATATTGTGTTTGGTACAATCCATTCAACCAACAAAAGATGTATATCTCTTTTGAACGTTGTAGAGTGATAGTGTTCTGGACAAAGAATCCTGCTCCTATCATTCCTTATTTGCCAGAACTGGACAAAAGGGGTATTCATTACTATTTTCAGGTGACACTGAACGATTATGTAAAAGAAGGATTTGAACCCAATGTTCCTTCTGTAGATGAACGCGTAGAAACATTCAAAACTCTGTCGAATCTTATAAGCAAAGAGAAGGTTATATGGCGATTTGACCCTCTCATTATTGTGCCAAATATCAGTCCGAGAGAGTTATTGACAAGAATCTGGAATGTTGGAAACAAATTAAAGGGACTTACAGACAAGTTGGTGTTTAGCTTTGTCGATGTAAAGGCTTATCGAAAAGTTCAGAACAACCTCATCAAAGAGACAATGCTTTTTACCAAGGAGGATGTAGAAAATGCGGAGGCCAATCATTCACAGCGAATCGAAATAGTAGAAGGTCTAAAGAAGATTAGAGAGGCGTGGCATAAAGAGGGATGGGATATTGAGATGGCTACATGCACTGAAGATATTGATTTGGATGCGTACGGCATAGAACATAATCGCTGCATTGATGGTGAACTGATGAAACGTATTTTTGCACATGACAAGGAACTAGTTTACTATCTTCACGCCCTAAAATGGCCAGAGAAAGATATGTTTGGAGAGATTCCTCCTATACCAATGAAACCAAAGAACATCAAAGATTCTGGTCAACGGAAGATATGTGGGTGTATGGTTAGTAAAGACATTGGCATGTATAATACCTGTCGCCATTTTTGCGTTTATTGCTATGCGAATACAAGTAAAGAGGCCGTACTAAAGAATAAGGACAAGCATAATGATGAGAGTGAAAGTATAATTGGTTAAGGCTGACAATATGACAAACGCTTCGATAATAAGGTCATTAGTGGGGTCTCAAGATTCATTTGAGATTGATTATTGTAAGACCAATGGTGAAAAACATACATACCACATTATGGATGTAAGTTTTTCAAAAAAATATGGAAATAATTATATTTCTGCATATTGTACAGGAGTGTGTGCCTATTTGACTTTTAAAATAGATAGAATAAATGCTATTAGGCATACATGGATAGAAATATTTAACAAAGAAGCAACTGCGCCGAAAAGCGGCATCTATATTTTCGCTTGTAGAGGAGATAACCATTTAGAATTTGAGATGTACAGAATCTACAAAGGAGAAAGACTATGGAAATATTTTGAGAATGAATATGCACATATGAATGGTTGGTTTGAGGTTGATCCTTTGGCATATTATTTTGTAGAATTCTATCCAGAAGATACTAAATGGGAGCTTTTCGATTCATTTCCCGAGAAAGGATCTAACAAAAGTTATGAGATAGTGGCATATCGGAAAAATGAAAACGATGTCCACTATGCGCTTGGATTACATTCTTTATGGCCAGAAGATGATTTTATAACCCCCAAACATAATAATTACGATGAAGATTATTGGCATGAAACTTTTTTTCTTGCTTCGTGCAAATTCCCTATATATACAGAAGAAAACCATGCACGTCATTGGAAGTTGCATGAAGAAATGGAGGAGAAAAGGCATACTATACCCAAGGTGTAGCCATACTATAGGCTGCTTCTATCCTTACTCATGAGTATGGTTAGAGTATGAGGAGAAGGAGCCTAGAAGCAGGCTAAAGTCCGAACGATTGGTTCTGGTTTTATGGTTATGGGGGCACAGTGTCTGCTGCGAGTATCCACAAGAGAAAGTGAAAGTATAATTGAATTAAGTATTTCTTCTATCATAAAAAAATGATTAGAACATGGATAAATAACTTAGGTGTTTATAATGACGTTGAACCACCTCTAACCATTCCGAACAGAGAAGTGAAATACGCTTATGCCGATGGTACTGCAAATGTGGGAGAGTAAGTAGACGCCAGCCCGGAAGCAAACAGAGATGATAATATGTGATACATAATTTAATTCAAAACAATCATTATGGATAATATTAATGTTATTCTAGTAAATGGTGACTTGTAGTTGAATCAGTCCGAAAACAAAGGGGCTGATTTGAAAAAGTCATCTCCTTTTGGGGATTCGTTTTAGACTCAACTTTCGTAGACCTTGTGTGGCTACTTACCTTAATGGGGCTAATAATGTTTCTCTAACAAGGACCTCCTGAGCATGAGAGTAAAAGGCTCTTTTAAGTATAAAGTTATATGACCGAACTCGAACTACAACAACACCTACTCCGCGAGTACCCACAGGAGAATGCTCGCTGCGAGTGGAAGGAATTTAAGAATCTGAAGAACTCGTTCTGTGGAGACGAGAAGGATGATGTGATATCCTACGTGTCGGCTATCGCCAACATGGAGGGAGGATATCTTGTGATAGGTGTAAAAGACAAAACTCTTGAAATCGTCGGTACGGACACCTACAACTATGACCGACAGAAGGTGATTCTTCGTTTGACGGACAGGTGTGCCAACCTTTCGAGTGAAGGATTGGACATCGTGGAGTATATCACTTCTGATACTCAGAAAAAGGTGTGGGTGATTCATATTCCAAAGCATCTGCCTAAACGTCCTGTGTATGCCCATGACAAAGCTTGGCAACGTATTGAAGACTCGCTTGTTGAGTTGACACCAGAACGACTGAATGCCATTCTGGATGAACCTTTGTTCACTGGTAGTGACTGGTCGGCTGAAATAGTACCGAATGCAACGATTGACGATCTTGACGAAGTGGCAATTGCTAAGGCTCGTGTAATGTTCAAGAAAGTGCATAGCCGCATTCCTGCCGAGGAAGTGAACGCTTGGTCGGTACCTGAGTTTCTTAGCAACGCAGGTGTAATGATTGATGGCGGTATTACTCGTGCAGCTATCATATTGTTAGGTAAACCTGTATCTGTTTTCAAACTCCGTCCTGCCGTTGTGCGTGTGACATGGTCGCTTCGTGATGAGAATCAGGATGTGGTGGATTATGAACACTTCACCGCTCCGTTCATCCTGACGGTTGATCAGATTCTGGCAAAGGTGCGCAACTTGACTATGCGTGAGATGCCCGGAGGTACTCTCTTCCCTGACGTGATGCAACAGTACGACGACTACTCTATGCGCGAGATTTTGCACAACTGTATAGCCCATCAGGATTATACCCTTCAGGAAAGAATCAACCTCGTGGAGAATCCTGGATTCCTGTATTATGCCAACGGAGGCAGTTTTATTCCTGGCACTGTGCAGAAGGCTCTTGCTACACATGGTCCTCAGCGACACTATCGCAACGAATGTCTTTGTAATGCGATGGTCAACTTCAATATGATTGATATTGTAGGTCGTGGCATTCGTAAGATATTCAATCAGCAGTGGGAACGCAGATTCCCTATGCCGGATTATGAGATAGATGCAGCCAAGAAGGAAGTGGCAGTTCGTTTATACGGCAATGCCATCAATGAGAAATACACCAAACTGTTGAAAGAAAATAAGGACTTATCATTTGAGGATTGCCTGCAGTTGGATGCAGTACAGAAAGGACATCAATTAAATGATGTTGATGCTCAGAATCTTCTTTCGCGTGGATTGATTGAAGTACAGGACGATCAGTATTACATATCTCTTGATGTTGCCCGTAAAACCAAGCAGGTTCCAGAATACACCAAGAGTAAAGGTCTAGAGAAGCAGAAACTGATACAGATGATACTTCAGTACCTTAAAAATGCTGGTGAGGAAGGTTCTAAACGTGATGGTATCTATGAATACCTGAAGGATGTCCTACCACAGAACAAAACTCGCGAACAACAACTTCGTATGTTAGGCGACTTGCTCAATTCCATGAAGGATGAAAAATTGATAATTGCGAAGGGACGAACTTGGTATGAATGTTCATTATAGCGGAATCCATCAAAATATAGCGAAAAAATAACGAATCCGTTATAATTATAGCGGAATCCGTCAAAATTCAACAAAATTTACGACGGAGTCAAGATTAGTATTGATACTTAAAAGTGATTGAGAATCCCTGTTTTTTTTATATTATGAGAACGTGATGGCGTGATCGCAATAGTCGACAACGGCAGTGCGATGGGTGACGAAGATGACGGTGCGCTGCTTCTCACGAAGAATGTTTTCCAGAACCTTGCGCTCGGTCTCGGTATCAAGAGCACTGGTGGCTTCGTCGAGAAGCATGATGCTACCGGGGCGAAGCAGGGCACGGGCAATGGCAATGCGCTGGGCCTGTCCCTCGGAGAGCCCCCCACCTTGCTCCGTGAATGTGGCATCAAGACCATCAGGCAGGGCATCCACGAAATCGACACAGGCCAATCTAAGAGCCTCATGCATTTGTTCATCGGTAGCATGGGGATTACCCAAAAACAGATTTTCGCGCAACGTGCCACTGAGCAAGGTATTGCCTTGAGGCACATAAACGAAATTGCAGCGATGGAGGGGAGATAGAAGTTGCTCCTCACCGACTTTCTTATCCAGACCGGAATAGATGACTATCCGCCCCTGTTGCGGACGAACCAATGCCAGCAGCAAGCGGATGAGCGTGGTCTTGCCCGAACCTGTCTCACCCAGAATGGCAGTGCATGTGCCGGGAGGGAAGTCAAAAGTAGCATCCTGCAACACTGGCTGCTGTCCGGGAGCCCCATAGCTAAAGGTCACCCGCTCGAAACAGATGCCACAAGGAGCCGACAGCAACAGGGCATCACCCTGCTCCTCCTCTGGAATCTCAGCAAGTTCCATCAGTCGTTCAGCCGCAGTAAAGACACTGACGAAGGCCGGCAGCAGTCGACTGAGATCACGGGCAGGCCCTTGAATACGGCTGACTAACTGCAGGAATGCCGTCATGCCACCAAAGGTAAGCGTACCGGCACTCAAACGGAAGGCTCCCCAAAGAAAGGCCACCAGATAGCCCAGTGAAAAGCCTACATTCAGAAAAAAGTTGCTACCCACAGAGAAAATGGTGCGTTTGCGTACCCAACTGTGCAGAATTGTCTGTATCGCGTCCAGTCGCTCCAACATCTGTTGGTCGGCTTCCATAGTCTTCACCAGCATACGATGTTGCATAGTTTCCGTCAACAGGGCCTGCACTAAACTGTCACAGTCCCGCACCCTACGCGAGTATCTGCGCATATAGACCATATAAATACGACTGACGGAGATGAACAAAGGCAGGATGCCCACAGTGATGACGGCCAGCCAGATGTCCATCCGAAACAGATAGATGAAGGCACCGACGAACATCGCCACAGTGCTAAGGGTCGACGGCAACGTTTCCGTAAGGAATGTCACTACCGTCTTCACATCATCCTCCAAGCGATTGATAACATCACCACTGTGCATGGCCTCACGACCGCGCCATTCCGAACGAAGCAGGCGAGCCAAAATGTGCTGCTGCATTCGGTTCTGAGCCTTGACACCCAAGATATTCCTAATCCATACGCGGGAGATACCCAGGGCAAACTCACCTAAGATGAGCAGAGCCATAACACCTACAGCCCAGAGAATGGAACCATCGCGGACGCCCGATGCCGTATCAATGGCTCGCTGCATGGCCCAAACGGAGACCAAGCCCAAACCTACGCCCAACAGTCCGATACCCGCATTGAGCACGGCCTGCAAACGATTGCCTTGCAGCACCTTCCACAACCAACAAGATATCTGCCGAACCGTATATTTATTGTCGGGGATTTCCAGTATCGATCTCAGTTTAGCGAACATCCGCTCCCCACATTAACTTTTCCCGAAGTGTTGAGAAATAGCGTGTACCACTGCGCTTGACGACCTTTACAATATAAGGGGCACGAGTCAGACGGAGCGTGGTGCCCTCGGGCAACTTGACACTTTGACCATCAATAGCCACCAAGAAGGTATGGCTGCGACTGCTGACGGTCAGTTCGATCTGAGCCGTGTCAGGAATAACTATAGGACGGATATTCAGCGAATGGGGAGCCACGGCCGTCATCAGCAGCACCCCGGTATGAGGCACGATGATAGGGCCACCATTGGACAAGGAATAGGCTGTGGAACCGGTAGGAGTTGAGACTATCAGACCGTCAGCCTGATAGGTGGTCAGATACTCACCGTTGATACTGGCACGGATACTGATCATCGAAGCTGAGTCACGCTTCAGAATGGCCACATCGTTCAAAGCGCACTCATAGCCGTTGATAGGCTCACCGTTGGTTTCCACACGGATAAGCGAACGATCTTCCACCGAGTAGTCACCCCGATAGAGAGCATCAATCATATTCTCAATATCGGCAGCACTCACATCGGCCAAAAAGCCCAGACGCCCCATATTGATACCCACGATAGGAATCTGCTTTCCGCGAACGCGACCAGCCGCCTTCAACAATGTGCCGTCGCCACCCATAGAGATGGCAAAGTCAGCCTGAAAATCACAGCCTTTAAAGATTGAGAAACGGGCGTTCTCCGGTATTTCAGGACACTGCGGATTGCCCGGAGTCTCCGGTATACCCAGAATACTCTGCACACCGGGCGTTTCCATCAGGAAATGATAATATTCCTCATCGACGACAATACGGGCTCCATGCACCTTCAGACAGGCAAGCACCTGACGGATAGCCGCTGATTTCTCTTGCTGGTAGAGGTTTCCAAAGAGGGCAAATGTAAGGGTCTTCGATGACATATTTCCTTTTTTTCTTTCTCGTTTCACAAAGATTTCGTATCTTTGTGCCTGCAAAAGTACGAATTTAAATTGAGAATATGGCAAAAGTTTATGTTTTTCTTGCCAACGGCTTCGAAGATATTGAGGCGTTGATACCCGTCGACGTGCTGCGTCGAGGAGGCGTGGAAGTAGTTACTGTAAGCGTTGTGGAGGGTTCGCAGATTGTGGAGACATCCCACAGAGTACAGATAATGGCCGATGCTATGTTTGGCGACTGCGACTTTTCGGATGCAGACTTACTGGTGTTACCGGGTGGTATGCCGGGAGCCTCAAACCTGAACAACCATGAAGGTGTACGACAGGCATTGCTTAAGCAGAACGCTGCCGGCAAACGTGTGGCAGCTATCTGTGCCGCTCCGCTGGTGCTGGGCGGTCTGGGCATTCTGCGTGGCAAACAGGCCACCTGCTATCCAGGCTTCGAGCAGACGCTGGAAGGGGCCACTTATACGGGTGAACTCTGCACCACCGACGGCAATGTGACTACAGGCGAAGGGCCTGCTGCAGCCTTCCCGTTCGCCTACGAGTTGCTCAAGCAACTAAAGGATGCCGACACAGCCCACCAAGTAGCAACCGGTATGCGCTATATCCATCTAATGGAAAAATAGCACTTCCACATCGGACCACAGGACTTCAAGGACACTTCTATACAAGATATGGACTACGTGATTATCGTGGCAGGCGGAAAAGGCCTGCGAATGGGAGGGGAAATACCTAAACAGTTTCTGCCTATCGGAGGCATTCCCGTGCTGATGCGGACGATGATGCGGTTTCGCGAATATTCGGACAACCTTAATATCATTCTGGTGCTGCCCAAGGCACAGCAGGACTACTGGCGCGAACTGTGCGAAAAACACAACTTTACGATTGAATACCAGCTGGCCGACGGTGGCGAGACACGCTTCCATTCCGTGCAAAACGGTCTGGCACTGGTTCCCGATGATGCACAGGGCGTTGTCGGTGTACACGATGGTGTGCGTCCTTTCGTAACCGTCGAGGTTATCCATGCCTGCTATGAAGCAGCCAGAAGCCAAAAGGCCGCCATCCCGGTGACGCCTGTGGTCGAGACCCTGCGGCAGATGGAGAAAGGCAATGTCTATCGGGCTGACTATCGTTTGGTGCAGACACCGCAGACCTTCGACATCCAACTGCTGAAGGCAGCCAACCGACAACCGTACACAGAGACCTTCACCGATGATGCCTCGGTGGTAGAAGCCTACGGACATCCGGTGGCGATGGTCGACGGCAACCGCGAGAACATTAAGATTACGACCCCCTTTGATCTAAAAATTGCGGAAATACTGATTTAAGTATCAGACTACAGGAGAGAACATGAATATTCTCGAACAGGACATCAAGTACCTGCCCGGCGTAGGCCCCAACCGCAGGAAGATGCTGAGTCAAGAACTCGGCATCGAAACTTTCGGTGACCTGCTTGAGTATTATCCTTATAAATACGTAGACCGCTCGAAGGTCTACACTATTCAAGAACTGACCGGTGATATGCCTTTCGTACAGGTAATAGGCCATATCCTGAGTTTTGAAACCTTCGAAATGGGACCACGCAAGGAGCGTGTAGTGGCCCATTTCACCGACGGCACGGGCATTATGGATCTGGTATGGTTCAATGGAGGTAAATATGCCAAGCAAAACTATACGATAGGAAAGAACTATCTGCTTTTCGGCAAGCCGTCGGTCTTCAACAATCGCATACAGGTGCAACATCCCGATTTGGATGATGCCTCGAAGGTTGATACTTCTGCTATGGGTATGCAGCCTTACTACAATACGACGGAGAAGATGAAAAAGGCAGGGCTGAACTCCCGCTCCATCGAAAAACTGACCAAGACGCTCATCATGCAATTGAAGGAGCCGCTGGCCGAAACCATTCCCAACTTTATCACCGCCCCACTCCATCTGGTCGGACGAGACGAGGCCCTGCGCACCCTGCACTATCCTCGAAGTGCCAAAGACCTTGAGAAAGCCCGTGTCCGCATGAAATTCGAGGAACTCTTCTTCGTGCAGTTCAATATATTAAGGTACGCAAGTGACCAGCGTCGCAAATACAGGGGTATTGTCTTCAGCCGCATCGGCGACATCTTCAACACCTTCTATGCCCAAAACCTACCTTTCGAACTGACGGGTGCCCAAAAACGGGTGATGCGGGAGATACGCCAAGACCTATGCTCGGGACGGCAGATGAACCGATTGCTGCAAGGCGATGTAGGCAGCGGTAAGACATTAGTGGCACTGATGACAATGCTTATCGCACTGGATAATGGCTATCAGGCCTGCATCATGGCTCCCACGGAAATACTGGCCGAACAACATCTGGCTACTATCAGCGAGTTTCTGAAAGGAATGCCCGTCAGGGTGGAACTGCTCACAGGTATCGTGAAAGGCAAGCGACGCCAAGAAGTGCTCGACGGCCTGCTATCCGGCGATGTACAAATATTGGTGGGTACACACGCTGTCATCGAGGACTCTGTGCAATTCGCACAACTCGGCATGGTAGTCATCGACGAACAACACCGTTTCGGTGTGGCGCAGAGAGCCAAACTCTGGGCAAAAGCATCGCCCAACGGAGGCCGCAGCCTGCCCCATGTCCTTGTCATGACAGCCACGCCAATTCCCCGAACACTGGCCATGACGCTCTACGGTGACCTTGATGTGAGCATCATCGACGAACTGCCACCGGGTCGCAAGCCCATCCGCACCACCCATATTTTCGATAGTCGCATGACCTCGCTCTACGACGGCATCCGCCAGCAGATTCGCGAGGGTCGGCAGGTGTACATCGTATTCCCTCTGATTGAGGAAAGCGAAAAGATTGACCTGAAGAATCTGGAACAAGGATTCGAGGTATTGTGCGAAGCATTTCCGGAGTTCAGACTGAGCAAGGTGCACGGCAAGATGAAATCCAAGGAGAAAGAAGCAGAAATGCAGAAGTTCGTAACGGGTGAGACACAGATTCTGGTGGCTACCACGGTCATTGAAGTAGGTGTCAACGTGCCCAACGCTTCGGTGATGGTCATCCTCGATGCCCAGCGCTTCGGTCTCAGCCAACTGCACCAACTGCGTGGCCGTGTGGGGCGCGGTGCCGACCAGTCGTTCTGCATCCTTGTGACTAACTACAAGCTGAGCGAGGATACCCGCAAACGTATTGACATCATGTGCGAGACCAATGACGGATTCCGAATTGCCGAAGCCGACCTGAAACTGCGCGGCCCCGGTGATCTGGAGGGCACCCAACAGAGTGGTATGGCCTTCGACCTGAAGATTGCCAACATTGCCCGCGACGGTCAACTGGTACAGATGGCCCGCGACGAAGCCCGAAAAATTATTGAGGACGACCCGGAATGCAAGTCAACCAAATATCAGACGATCTGGAACAGATTGCGCGAATTGCGCAAGACAAATGTTAATTGGGCAGCCATTTCATAGCCGAGAATGTTAAAAGTGCACAAATTGTTTGTATATTACCATACATTTTCCAAAATTATTTTGTATCTTTGCAACGATTTATTCACTGCCAATGCGTCATTGGATTGTAATGTACGTGTTGGAACAATGATGCCTAACTAAAATAACGAACCGAACAATTAAGACAAACTATGATATTCAAGCAATTGAAGAAACTGACACTTTTTGCGTTTGCATCACTGGCTACACTGCCAATGGCAGGTCAGGACCTGCTGGCCAACCAAGCCCCCATCGACCGTAAGATGAAGGCCGTTGACTCTATCATGATGCAGCAACTGATCATGAACGAAATATGGGAAGCTCCTGCAGTCGACCTCTATGAGGAATGGAGCAACGACTACACGCACGTGCCTGCCAATCTGCCCGATTCGTTCCGCATCGATTTGCGCGGTTTCTGTATGCCCACCACCAATCGTGTGGTCACTTCCAACTTTGGTGCACGCTGGAGACGTCAGCACAAGGGTTTGGATATCAAGGTCTACATCGGTGATACTATTCGTGCCGCTTTCAATGGTAAGGTACGTATCGTACGCTACGAGGCTCGCGGCTATGGTAAATACGTGGTGATCCGTCACCCCAATGGACTGGAAACCTATTACGGTCACATGTCGAAACAACTGGTTACAGAAAATCAGGAGGTGCGTGCAGGCGATCCTATTGGTCTGGGCGGTAACACCGGACGCAGCACTGGTTCACACCTGCACTTCGAGACGCGTCTGGCCGGTGTAGCTCTCAATCCAGCCATTATGTTCGATTTCAAGAATCAAGACGTCATCGGTGACGAATGGACTTTCCGCCGTTCCACCTATAATAATGAATCTTCGCAGGCTACTCGTCTGCGTGGCACAGGCGGTGTCTATCGCGGTGGTGATGGTCTGAACTATGCCGAGCTACCTAACACCAATAAGAATCAGTCTAATGACAACGTACGCTATCATAAGGTTAAGCGTGGTGAGACGCTCTCATCCATTGCCCGCAAGCACCGCACCAGTGTCAGTGCCCTATGCAGTTTGAACCACATCGGTAAGAATGTTACGCTGAAACCCAATCAGATTCTGAAATACAAATAAGTAAAGTTTTTCACCTTCCAATAATTACGAGCAGTCTTGGTCATCAGCCAAGACTGCTTTTCGTTATGCCTTTTCACTCAGGCTCACCTATAAAACATCAAAAAAAGACTATCAAATGGTCGGCAAAAGATTATCAAACGATGAGCGAAAGATTATCAAAAAAGAAAAGCCCTGAACTTACGCAAGGTAAATCCAGGGCTTAAAATTATCAGTCAACTGCACCGTTAGTTGAAGAAATACTTCAAACCGAGCTGCATACTCCAGCAGTTGCTGTAGTTCTTGTAGATCTCGTAGGTCTTTGTGGGATACTTGCCATTTACCTTATTCATTGAGAAGATAGGCGTATTCTGTGCGTCAACACCCTCGTACTTCAGGATTTGACCATTGTTGCAACCCTGAGCAGTCTTGGGCACACCCCAACTTGAGTTAAGCATATTCGTAAAGTTAATGATGTCAAGCGAAGCCTGGAACTTCTGTTTAGTGCCAAACACTTTCACCTCAAAGTCTTCAGCGACACGCAAGTCCAAACGGCTGAACCAAGGAGCACGTGCAGCGTATGGCTCGGCATACTCACCTTTGTGACTGCTCAAGTAATTATCCTGCTCCACAAACTGCCAGAAGGCTACACGGTCAGCATCTGACTTAAACTTGATCTCGCTGTCGTTGGCAGGAATATACATCAGGTCGCCATTCACACCATCACCGTTCATATCGTTTGAATAGATAAAGCTGGTAGAGATACCGGAATAGCCCTTATAGAACAGATTCAGATGAGTACCCCATACCGAATCTTTAATTTTAACGGGCAGATAGTAACCCACGGAAGCAATCACCTGATGGGGTGTCACAAACTCTGAGCGCTGAGCCTTGCAGTAGTTAGGACCGTCAACAGAAAGAATGCCATTATAGGTCGATGAAGGATCGCTACCGGGCATACCCGACATCTCCTTAGACTCCGTATAGGTATAGGCAGCCATGATATTCAGATTCTTGATTGGCTCGGTATTCACCGTGATGTTTGCCGTATAGCCATAACCCTTGGACGTGTTGGCCAATTGTGTGACCGTCTTCTTGGCATAGTACTGATAGTTCGTAGGATATTTCAGACGATTGTCGGCACCATTAAACCGCTCCCAACTGTCAATATTCTCATCATTGATATTCAAGTTCTTGACATATACAGCGTTGATGCTCTTCGAGAACATGAACTCACCGGTCACCGTCAATGGGAAGTCGACAGGCAACTGATAGTCAACAGCAATGCTCGACTTCCAGATCTGTGGCATCTTGAAATTATGAGCCACATCAGAAATCTTACCATTCTCCACATGATGCTCATTGGTCTTAGGCACCTCGAAGAGGTCAATCAGTTCTTTTACCGTCAGGAACTTACCGGCAGTCTGCTGCAGTTTGTCCTGCACCCATGAACCGTCACGACCGAGGGCATCGCCATAGTTACCGTCCTTGTCACGACCTGCATAGTAGGTAATCTGCTTGGTATTGGCATTGGTACCCATGTTGGTGAAGAACACCAAAGGCAAACGACCAGTAAACACACCGGTACCACCACGCACTTTCAGACGTTTGTCGCCAAACACATCCCAAGTGAAGCCCACACGGGGTGAAGCCTGAATGACAGACTTGGGCCAACGGCCGGTGTCCACGCGATAACCGTCTCGGAACTGCAATTCATAAATAGCCGTATTACGTTCAATGTCCTTTTCATCGAAGATCATATCATCGAAACGCACACCATAGGACAGTTTGAAATTAGGAACAATGTTCCACTCGTCCTGCAGGTAGAAACCAATCTGATTAAAGCGCACTGCACTTGTAGGCTGGCTTTCACCGTTAAATCCATAGGTAAAGGCCAACTGCTCAGGTGCCTCACCGTTCAGGAACTCGTTAAGACCGGTAAAACGATAGTAGCCCGTACCCTCACGCATATAGGAGTTGTCGGCATACTGATACTCCCAACGAAAACCGGCAGTCAACTTGTGTGTCCCAGCATAGTAGGTAAAGTTATCTGTCAGCGAGTGAACCTTATTGTCCACACCGTTGTTATAGGTAAACAATTCATAGCCTGCATACATATAAGGCTCATACAACTGGTTGCCCGCAGCATCCTGACCGGCCATAATGTCGATAGCGGGGAAGATGCTTGAGGGAGAACCGCGATGTGGATCCTGTATAAAAGAATAGGTGTAGAGCAACTGGTTGCTGGCCTTCTGTCCGAAACGGCTGTTCAAATCAGCCGAGATTGACTTCACATTGCTCTCGTTGCTATAGATACTATTGGCAAATGCCATCGACTGCAAACCGATGCGATAAGTATTGTTCAGGCGAAGTGCACTGCTGCTGCCTCCGGGATAAAAGTCACCGGAAGAACCATTAGTGCCCACCCATGCCGTGTTCTTGGTGCTGTTGTAGCGAACAGCCAGATGGTGGTTGTCCGTGATATTCCAGTCCAGTCTAACAAGCAGTTTCTCATTCTCCTCGTCTGCCGGGAAGTCTGTCCATGAACCGGTGTCGTAGCCAAAGTTATTCAAGAGGTAGTTATGCACTTTCTCCATGTCAGACTTTTTGGTACGCGAAACCATTCCGCCCGGTGTTTCATCGTCATCACGTGCTCTGTACTTAATCACCTGACCGGGAGTTGTTTCCTTTTCGTAGTTGGCAAAGAAGAACAGTTTATTCTTAATGATTGGGCCACCCAGCGTGAAACCGTAGGTCGTCTTTGACTCATCGGCACGTGCGCCCAGACTTTCGCCATCAATTCTGTTACCGCGCATATCCTGATTGCGGTAATAATAGTAGGCCGTTCCCTTGAAAGTATTGGTACCCGATTTCGTAACAGCATTGATTCCACCACCAATAAAGTTGGTCTGACGCACATCATAGGGAGCAATCACCACCTGCACTTCATCAATAGCATCCAAAGAGATAGGGTTACCGCCACCGGGCAATGCCGAGCTAAGACCAAAGTTGTTGTTGAAGTTGGCACCATCGATGGTGTAGTTCGTCATACGTCCACTGCCACCGGCAAAGCTCATACTACCGCCCGAATAGGGTGAATAGTTGACCAAATCGGTGATACTGCGACTTATCGAGGGCTTTGTCATAATCTGATCATTAGTGATGTTAGTCGAAGCACCTGTTTTCTCTGCGGCAAACTTCGAAGCCTTACCGCTAATGACCACCTCGGTCAGACTGGTAGAGTTCTCCGAGAGCCATACACTGAGGTTGTAGGTTTCACCCAGTTGCAGGGTGATACCCTTCAACGTCTTGGTCTCAAGGCCGATGTAACTCACGGTCACGGCATAGGGGCCACCCGTACGCATACCCTGAATGGTGAACAAACCATTCACGTTGGTCACAGCCGTGTAACGCGTTCCGGAAGGCTCGTGCGTTGCCAGAATAGTAGCACCGATAACCGCCTCCTCGCTACCTTCAACGGTCACCTTACCGGCCATACTCGAAGTCGTAACCTGAGCCACAGCCCCCAACACTGTTGTAAGAAGCAAGGCCACCAAAATAAGAAGTCTTTTCTGCATAAAATTATACTAAATTAATGGTTCTTAATTTTCGTTGCAAAATTACATAATTATTTTTTATTAATAGAATTCAGAGCAGTTTTTTTTCATTCTGCCAACCAATCAACGAAGTACAATCCCCGTAAAGATGCGGCCCGACTGTATTCCAAGCCTGCGAGCAGAGAAAAAATCATCAACATTGGCATAGGTACAAATGTCTGACTGGGCTATATTTTCGGGAGCCAAGCCCATAGACTCCAATTGCAGTCGATTGCACAACGGCAGATTAATGTGCCATTTCTGCTGTCTCTCGGAAATCAGTTCCATTGGAAACCGAGCCTGACAAAAGGCATCATAGACCTCCTGCCCCACTTCGAAAGCCGCAAGCGAAATACCCGGCCCTATCACAGCCTTCATCTCCGAAGGACGACTACCATAGGTCTCCATCATGGAAGCAACAGTTTTTTCCGCAATACGAACTACGGTGCCACGCCATCCGGCATGGACGGCACTGGCACAATGATGCTTGGGATCGTAAATAAAAATGGGAATACAATCGGCCGTTGAGACCCCAACACACACATACCGCACGTCAGTCATCACGGCATCAACGCCTTCCAACAGGGGCTGGCGAACGGTTTCAGGCTGCCGGAAAAAGTCTTCCGTAATCCGACGCACTTCATTGCCATGCACTTGATGAGGAATCACCAAACAGGACGTATCACTGAGATGCAACGACCGACATAGCAAATGGCGGTTTTCTGTGATATGCTCAATAGTATCGCCGCAATAGGCATTGACATTCAGCGAGGCATAGTTGCCAAGACTGACACCTCCGTGGCGGGTGGTGCTGAAAGCCGTCACCCGTTCCGACAGATCATAATAATAAAGTTGTGGTATCAATCTTCTTCTATCTCAATATATTCAAGATCTTCCAGATCATCAATATCGTCCAATTCCTCTATATATTCCAAATCCTCGTCTTCGCCCTCTTCGGCCAGTTCCAAGGCAAAAGCAGACATATCCTTATCCCGATGCACGAGCGAATCCTCGGAAGTGATAGTTTGCAATTTATTGCTTTCGGCATTGAGTTCACGCCACAGCACATCCTTCAACTCATCTAAACCAAAGCCGGTGACAGCAGAAATGAAGACCACAGGCAAGTCATCAGGCAATGTCTCACGGAGCATATCAATCAGTTCTGCATCCAGCAGGTCGCATTTAGTGACGGCCAACACACGATGTTTATCAAGCATTTCCGGATTAAACTGCCGCAGTTCATTGAGCAGTATTTCATATTCCCGTTTGATATCATCGGTATCACCGGGCACCATGAACAACAGCAACGAGTTGCGCTCAATATGACGCAGGAAACGCAGGCCGAGCCCTTTGCCTTCCGAGGCTCCCTCAATGATGCCGGGAATATCGGCCATCACAAACGACTTGCTGTCACGATAGCCGACAATGCCCAGCGAAGGTTCCATCGTAGTAAAGGGATAATTGGCAATTTTCGGACGAGCATTGGACAAGGCACTCACCAGCGTCGACTTGCCTGCATTAGGAAAGCCAACCAGTCCGACGTCGGCCAGCAACTTCAATTCGAGGATAACAGTCATCTCCTGCATCGGCTCGCCCGGCTGAGCATAGCGCGGAGCCTGATTGGTGGCACTACGGAATTGGAAATTGCCAAGTCCGCCACGACCGCCTTTCAACAACAAAACTTCCTGACCGTCATAGGTTACATCACAGACATACTTGCCCGTTTCGGCATTGTAGACCACCGTACCACAAGGCACATCAATATAAATATCCTTGCCATCGGTGCCATGACACTTGTCGCGACCGCCGTTGCCACCGTGCTCAGCAAAGATGTGACGCTCGTATTTCAGATGGAGCAACGTCCAGTAGTTATGGTTACCACGCAGGATGATGCTACCACCCTTGCCACCGTCACCGCCATCGGGTCCGCCATTAGGGTTGTATTTCACGTGGCGAAGATGCATCGAACCTTTGCCCCCCTTGCCCGAACGACAAAGTATCTTAACGTAGTCTACAAAGTTAGATTCCATCTACGACCTCACAAATGTCACCGAAAATACGATCCAGTTCGCCCAGACCGTCAATGTGATGATGCAATCCCTCCTGCTTATACCATTCAATGAGCGGCATGGTCTGCGAATGATATACCACCAGACGCTTTTTGATGGTCTCCTCATTATCATCGGCACGACCGCTCTGCTGACCACGCAGCAAGAGACGCTTCATCAGTTCGTCCTCCGGAACGGCCAACTCTACCATAGCAGCCACTTTATCGCCACGCTCGTCGAGCATCTGCTTCAAAGCCTCAGCCTGCGGAATCGTGCGAGGAAAACCGTCAAAGATGACGCCCTTGTGCTCACGACCAAAGGAGTCGTAGACCGATGCCAGAATACTGATCATCAGTTCGTCGGGTATCAACTGTCCATTATCAATAAATCCCTGAGCGGTCTTGCCAAGTTCTGTTCCTTTTCTTATCTCAGCACGCAGCACATCTCCTGTGGAGATATGATTCAGTCCATACTTCTCAATAAGTTTGTCACTCTGCGTTCCCTTACCAGATCCAGGAGCGCCAAAGATTACAATATTTTTCATTTCTAATCGGTCTTACTATTCTTCTACCAGTGTATAAATCTCTTTCAAGTTACGTCCCTGCTGATCATAGTCCAATCCATAACCCACAATGAAATCATTGGGAATGGAGAAGGCAGCATATTCAATGTCAAGCGGTTCCTCCAACTTATCGGGTTTGACAAAGAGGGTACAGATATGAATAGAGGCAGGATGACGCGTGCCCAGCGACTCAATCATCCGCTTCATGGTGCGGCCCGTGTCTACAATATCCTCAACAATGACAATCGTACGACCTTTCAGATCCTCATTGATGCCCAGCACCTCGCGAACTTTGCCCGTTGAGGTGACACCCTGATAGGAAGCGAGCTTCACAAACGAAATTTCACAGGGGACAATAATCTCGCGCAACAGGTCAGCTGCAAAGATAAACGAACCGTTCAGCACTGCCAAAAACAACGGGTTCTTGTCTGCCAAGTCCTTGTTCAGACGGTCGGCCAACTCCTTCACACGCGCTTTAATCTCCGCTTCCGAAATGCTTGTCTCGAAAGTCTTATCTTTGATTCTAACTCTACTCACCTTCCTTGTTTTTTAAAATTTTGATGCAAAATTACAAAAAAATCAGGAAAAACACCATATATTATTAATTTATTTCGTACTTTTGCATCGTTATGAAGATTTTTACCAGTAATCAGATACATGAACTCGACAAATATACGATTGAGCACGAGCCCATCAAGTCCATTGATCTGATGGAACGGGCAGCACGAGCCATCACTCGGGTCATCACCGACCGATGGAGTTCTGACGTGCCTATCGTTGTCTTTGCCGGACCGGGAAACAACGGCGGTGACGCACTGGCCGTCGCCCGTATGTTGACCGACCTTAACTATCAGGTGCAGACTTTTCTCTTTAACATATCCGGCCACCTGTCAGACGATTGTGAAGAGAACAAGCAGCGACTGGTCAACCACAAAGGAAATGCCCTGCTGACAGAAGTCACTCAGGAGTTCGACCCGCCTCATCTGGAAGAAGGAATGCTCGTTGTCGACGGTCTGTTTGGTGCCGGCCTCAACAAACCACTGACCGGTGGTTTCTCATCGCTGGTCAAGTATATCAATGCTTCGCCTTCGCAGGTGGTCAGCATTGACGTGCCTTCAGGCCTGATGACCGAAGATAATACCTACAACGTACAGGCAAACATTGTCCGTGCAGACTTGACGCTGACACTACAGCAGATCAAACTTTCGTTCTTGTTTGCCGAGAATCAGCAGTTCATCGGTGAGTTGAAGGTGCTTGACATACGCCTCAGTGAAGAGGGTATGGAAAAAATTGACGCCCAATATACGATGATTAACGAGACCGACGTGCGCAAGATGATGCTGCCTCGCTCTCCTCATGCCCACAAAGGCACTATGGGTCATGCCCTCATCATCGGTGGCAGCTATGGAATGGCAGGCGCTGCCGTTCTGGCCACAAAGGCTTGTCTGCGCAGTGGTGCAGGAAAGGTGACCGTTCACACGCCACGCCGTAATATGCAGATTCTGCAGACATCAGTGCCAGAGGCCGTGCTTCACCTTGACAGGGAAGAGACCATCTTCTCGGAGGCGATACCAACCGAGGACTATCAGGCTCTTGGCATTGGTCCCGGCATGGGCACCACCGAACAAACATGCATAGCAATGATAACACAATTGCGCCGCACCCAATGTCCCATTGTAGCCGATGCCGACGCACTCAACATACTGGCTACCCGCCATGCGTGGATACAGCAACTGCCAAAAGGCATTATCATCACTCCCCATCCCAAGGAACTGGAGCGCATGGAAGGACAATGCATCGATAGTTTTGAGCAGTTGACCAAGGCCCGCAACCTGGCAGAGAAGTTGCAGGGCTATGTGGTACTGAAAGGCCACCATACCGCCATCTGTATGCCCGACGGGCATATCTCGTTCAACAATACAGGCAATGCCGGTATGGCCACTGCCGGAAGCGGTGACGTATTGACAGGCATCATCACCGGTCTGCTGGCCCGTGGCTACAAACAGCGCGAGGCTTGTCTCATGGGTGTCTATCTGCATGGACTGGCAGGTGACCTAGCTGCACGCGACCTCGGTGAGGAAAGCCTGATTGCCGGCGACATCATCAACTACCTGCCAAAGGCTTTTATGAAAATCAGGAGTTAAGAGACAAGAACCAAGAAAAAATGAAACGATATCTACTCGCTCTATCATTTGCCATCTGTCAACTGTCTTTGGCCGTTGGCCAGACTCAGATCAGCGACTATCAGCCAGGAGTAACGGCCGAAGGAGCCATCTACTTTTTACCGAAGACTGCCCTGCGCATTCATATTATGGTGGAGAAGACCACTTACCAACCCGGCGACTTCGCTCCCTATGCCCTGCGTTATCTGCGACTGAAGGACGTGCCTCTGGACCCCAGCACACAATACCGCGTCATCTCCATCAAGCAGACCGCCATTGGTGTGGCCGACACCACTAAACGCTATGCGGTGAAATTCAACCCCAAAACCGTAGCTGCCAATATTTCACTGAGTGAGGACGGGCGTCTGTTGGGCATCAATACCGATGCCAAAGAGGCATCACAACCCACGCTGTTCAAGCCAGCCCCCAAACCCACTCCCGCCAATCCCCGCCAGTTTATGACAGAAGACATTCTTGCTGCCGGCAGCACAGCAAAGATGGCAGAGCTGACAGCCCGTGAGATTTACGACCTGCGTGAAAACCGCAACCTGCTCATCAAAGGACAAGCCGACTTCATGCCCAAGGACGGTGAACAAATGAAACTGATGCTCAACCATATTGATGAGCAAGACCGTATCCTGTCATCCATGTTCCAAGGTGTGACCGAACGCGACACCACAGAACACGTGCTCACCATCACGCCAGACGGTTCCTTTCAGCGTCAGGTGCTCTTCCGTCTGTCTCAGCAACTGGGACTGGTGGAAGCCGACGACTATTCCGGTGCCCCTTTCTATCTGTCAATAGAGAATCTGGAGACCGTTCCCCCTGTGGATGAGGAGGGTGCCGCCAAAACGAAGAAGAAGCAATATGATGCCGGTATTTATGTAAACGTGCCCGGTCGAATGAGAGCCACGATCTACCAAGGCATCGACGTGCTGCAAACACAGGAGCATCCCGCAGCCCAGTTCGGCAACGTAGAACTGCTCAGTGGTGAACTTTTCAATAAGCATTACGACACCCACCTCTGGCTCAACCCTATCACCGGTGCCGTTGACCGCTTGGAAGCCGAGCAGCCGAAATAGAGAAAAGAGCACAAACTATTCTCAAAGAGTCTTGAGAGTATGTATAAGGTTTATCTTTAGCGGATGGGCGTCCTTCTTGCCAAAGAGTTTTTCATTTGCACGAGCCTTTGAATTGGAAACTGTCGAAGCTGAAGAGTTAGTCATTATAGATATGACATATTCCGGTATGTCAAGAACAAGAAGAATACATATACGCTGTTCCAACTTAGAGAGCGACTTGCCCGATCCAAAGGTCTTGTAGGTTACAGGATTGTCTTTGCTGAATTGAGAAATCAACATCTTCCACTCTGTTTCTGTTGGCTGGCTATTCTCCGTCTTTCCGGTTGCCTTCTGAACAAAAAGAGTAGCAATATCACTGTTTAAGAACTGTTCCAAATCATCTTGCTCTTGAGAAGCGGAAATGTCCCTGCTTGCGCCATTCTCTGACTGTAAATGTTCTATGACTTTCGTAAGTTCAGCCAGTTTGTACTCTTTGGCAGCAATGATACTTTCATAATCCTGAGCCTTCAGTTGGTGCAACTCTTCCAAAATTTCCGCACGGGTATTCTTGGCATTATTAAGATCACGCTCCAGTTCCTGGATCTTCCGTTTCTTTTTCTTGGAATTTTCCTTATGAAACAAAGAAAGCCCTACTATTATCAAGACTGCGGTCATGACTATAGACGTGGCCCACCATCTGGTCTTCCTCGAATTTGCTCTTTCGGTTTCTGCTTCTTTCTGACTCCTGCTATAATTGTAAAGCGTAGCCATCCGGTGTATAGCATCTGTCTGCATCCTGCTGTGAAGGGAATCTTGAGCCGCCTCATATAACTCAGAGAACAATAAAACAGAATCCATCACTTGCTTCTCTCTATAAACATTCAGTAAACCTCTATAACCTTCAGAAAGATACCCATACCGGATGGCTTTCCTAAAGTACAGTTCAGCCGAATCAACCTCATTCGATGCCAATTCGAAAAAACCTTTTATGTAATAATATCCCTCCCGACCTGCAGAGATATTCCCCTCATCGTCAAACAAACCCGATTCGCGCTCATATATACCCATAGTTTTTTTCGCCTCGGCCATCTGACCACGTTCCGTGTAAATATGGATTGGTGCAACCAAGGCTCCAGCCGCTTCCTGCCTGTTACCTAACCTGATTAATTCTCGGTAAGTATCGTCTATTATTATAAGAACAGAATCTTTTTCCCCAAGCAAACAATAGGGACGAATCAATTGGCTTTTAGCGATGATATATTCTTCCTCACCAGACGTTTTCCGGACGCAATCAATATAATGCCTAAAAGCCCATATCTCATCTTTGGGTAGACACTGTTGATGAAAAATAGCAGCCATTTGACCATAGATACCTCTCAGAATGTCATAAACATTATACCCATCATCATTTCTCGTCGTATCAGCCTTATCTATGGCATCATAAAAAGTCTGAAGAGCTTCCGGTGCTTGACCGATATCGCTCAAGGCACAACCATTCATGTAATAAGCCAAGGCCTGTTCCGTGCAACTTCCATTGTCGTCAAAATGATTGACCAATGCCTTAGTCAAAGAATCCGTTTCGAATTTGACACCGACTTTGGCTTGGGCATAAGTCAGAGCCAGAAGATACTGCATCCTGAAATGGCTGTCAAAATTAACAGAATGTTCTCCAAGAGTATCAAGAACGACAAGGGAAGAATCGGGGAAATCAGCCATAATATGCTGTGCATGAACCAGCGTCTTTCTGTAGTCCTGTTGCTCCACGCAAGACAAGACAGCCCACAGGCATATCATGCTATAAATAAATCTCTTCATTCCAAAAACTGTAAAATTGTAATAAGACGCTTCAAACTCCACTTCCCCTTCTCTCTCATTTCTGACAGGAAAAGTTTCTAAGCAACCTTTGTTGCTCAGAAACTTATGGAGTTATCAATCTAAGTTAAGAAAATTACGTTAAAAGCTATAATATGTATAATCATATTTTTGGGGGAACGAATACCTAACAATGCTATCATTCCCATCATAAAAAGAGACAAACACCTGATAAGAAATGCCATAATGCGCTCCTCTGCCTGTATTCTCACCAGATATCGAACCAGAACGTCCCTCATAGCTATAAATATACAGAGGATTTTCAGAAACAATTACACCATTTGAATTTTTCTTTATGATATAACCAAAGAGTTCATCTAAATGGAAAGCATCCGTACCATAAGGTCGTACTTCAAAAGAACACTTCATGGAAAATTTAAGAGAATCCGACATATATACATCACTAAAACTACCGTAAAAAACACCATTCTCTGAACAACCATCTGGTTCAATCATCGAGATCGTCCTTTTTCTTGTCCTTCTCTTATTATATTTTTCTGTTTTTGAATTTTTGATGCCAAAATGCGAAGCAATTTCAGCAATTTCTCTTTCCACGTCAGCCTCTGTCATGTCAAGATGCTTCTTCATCTTGTCGTCACGAAAATAAAGACACTGAGGGTCAACTCCATATTCTGCCGCATACTTCAAATATTGCAACTTCAGTATTGACAGACGAGACTCACAAGACTCAATGGCATTATCCACTTCATCATCATTAGAACAACTCACATTTATGCAAAAAATTGCGATGAGAATTGGAATCAACAGTAAAATTTGTTTTTTCATAAAATTGTCTTTCGTTTTAAATAAATATTAATTGTTATGTTTTAATTCTACAGAACTCTGATCAGTAAATATACCAGAACAAGAATCATTAACTTTTAATTTTTTAAAGCCAAAATGCGATGCTGTTTCAGCAACCTGTTTTTCCATATCAGCCTCTGTCATGTCCATAAAATATTTCATCTTGTGAATACCAAAATAAAAACATTTAGGATCCATTCCATATTCTGCCGCAGTCTTCGAACATTGCTGATATAGTGTTGCAAGTTTAGCAACCTCATTTCTCACATCAGCCTCAGTCTTATCAATCATGTCAATATGTTTCTGCAAATCTTCATAAAACAAAATCTGCTGTGGGGGGATCCCATATTCTACCGCATATTTCATATATTGCTGCTTCAATTTTGACAAGCGAGCCTCTACCATATCCGTCTCATCGTCTAAAAGACTCACGCTCATACTATTAGAACAACTCACACTCACGCAGAAGACAGCAACAAGTATTGCTGTTAACAATAAAAAGTTTTTTTTCATAATATACAAAATTTCAAACAATAAACTTTCAGAACTCTACATAACTATAAAAACAAAGCTGTCCACAAATAAGTTGAATCTCATATTTCCCCGACAAATAAAATGGAAATACGATGCTTGAGGTTTCTGTGGGTACTACGATGGAATATTCAACATCACCATTTTTATTTATAAGTTGTAACGTACAACCATCGCAAGAATCCAAAAATATCAAATTATATCCCTCTATACTAACCGACGGAATAGCAATAGGAGTCCTTTGAACTGGCTTATGTGGCATTCCTGAATCTACAACTCTTACTTGAAGACATAATAGATTCTCTGCCGTCTGTCCCTTAGCACTGCTTATTGATGCTAATAACAACATACTTAAACAAAAAAATATTTTATTCATAAATCTTTGGTTAAAAATTTTTGCAAAGATATAAACATTTTAACCA
>CAMWKM010000019.1 GCA_947174835.1 uncultured Prevotella sp. | reverse complement strand
AAGCAATGAATGGAGGCTTCAAACGGGTGGTTTGGAGGCTTCAAACGAGGCGGTTAGAGGCTTCAAACGATGCCTTTTTACTAACCAAAAGATAATCAAATGGGGGTGTAAAGAAATTGATTATCAAATGGTCGGAAATTGATAATCAAATGACTTGGAAAAGATAATCAAATGAAGAGCAAAAGATAATCAAACGGAAGTGAAAAGATAATCAAACCGAAGGCAAAAGATAGTGGCTTCCTTCTTGGGTCTTATTAGAAGAATGTTTTAGTGTAGTACATTTTGGCTATGTAGGGAGATGGCTCATAGTAGGCACTGCAATTGTAGTTGTCTATGACTTCGCATACTGGATTGTTATAGACTCGGTGAATGGCATCGGCATAGTCTTCATCGTCTCGCAGGGTATTAATGATCAATCGCTTATACACCTTTCCCATCTGTGCTGCTGTGGGAATCATTGTGCATAGTTCTGGATTGACGTTGCAGACATTATAATTGCCAGGTTGTAGGTAGTATTCATCAATCCAGTCGGCTTCGACAGCTATTGGTTTTTCGCTATGTAGTGTATCTGCTAAAGATAGTTTTTGGGCCAGTCCGTTGTGACCCATGGAATCTGCTACGTATTTGTTTGGCTGCTTCAGTTTACGGGCAATCCGCTCTATCATGTAGCAGACGAAATAGAGATCGTCTGTGGAGATTTGCTTATCAGGGAAAAATACATTTTTCATAAGAGAATACCTTCTAAAATTCCATAAAACTTTCTATATATTTGACAGACTTGAGGGATTGCTCTGTGCAAAAAACTATCTGATGTGTAGGATGCTTGAACTTAACCAGAATCCAGAATGCTTCTCTGGTGATAGTCCCTTCCATAAAGTCTTCTACACAGTCCCATATCTGGTCGTCAACCATTGGACCTTCAACAATATCATATTCATGTCCTATGCCATGACGACATTGTACCATGAAGTCAAGCCATTCATCTGTCATCTCGTTGAAAGACAAGACTTTTAGCTCTTTCTGAGGAGTGTAATTGTAAATTGAAACTATAGCATTGCGTTCTCCCTGTAGGGTTAGTGCCCATTTTCGGGCTTGTCTTTTATTTTTGGTACAATAAAAACCATACCCAAAGTCCTTGTAGAAATCGGAAACCATGATTTGTGGTTTTTCGACATGCAAATTACTTCCATGATATATTGTCATAATCTATTCAGGCATACTCTTACTAACTTGCTGCAAAAATATGCAAAAGGTCTTAAATCTCCAAATAATTGAGGGAATTTATTCCCTTTGTGAACATAAGTGCAATTCAGTGACAGTAATATTAATACAACATACTACTGCTTAATAAAAGTAACCTGCCCCCTGTGCACCCTAATTTCAGTGTTTTTTCAAAATTAGGCCAATTTCTTGTGTTAAATAGCCTAATTTTTAGTGTTAAATGACCTAATTTCTAATTTTAAGTCGTATGTCAACGACAAAAAGATAGGCTTTGCGATAGCGAAAATGAAAAAAATTGGGTGCACGGGGTGCAGGTTACTTTTATTAAGCAGTAGTATGTTATATTAGCATCGCTGTCACTGCCTATGCCTACTAATTTCTTAATGTCGCGTATCAAATATAACTTAAAAATTTAGAGAAGATGCCGTTTGTACACCGTAAACCACATAGTTAGAATTCGTAAATATGATACTTAGACATCAGAAACACCATAGTAACACTATTTAAGACTTATAGTCCATGAAGGCCCAAAACTAACTGAGGTCACTCTTTTATGGGAACTTCAGGGAAAGAAATGGAAGAAAAAGGTACGAAACGGAAAATGCAGCCCGGAAATGTAGTACCTTTGCAGCATCAATCACAAAAGCCCAAAAACAAACATTTAGAATTACTGATGAGTACAAGAAATAAGAGAGTAAATTGCTTAACGAGTAAAAAAATCATCATAAAAAGGTGTGAGTTTATCAAATTTTATTTGTAACTTTGCCATGCCATTCAGAATTTTATTTGAACAAAAATCTAAGAATATGAATCATACAGAAGATAACATATCCCCCAAAGTTACCTCTGCAGTCAGCCAAATACATACGACTATTCTACATCGTCAGGAACGTGTAGTTAAAGCAGGTAATCAAGAGCCGTTTGCTCTTTGCTACAGCATTGGACGTTTCATTTCTGCCAATACACGAAATAAGAATTGGGGCAAGGGTGTTATCGAAGACATCAGCAACCAACAGAAGTTAAACTACTGCCGAGTTTTTCCAAATTATTTTCTCACATCATAATAGCAATTATCAATAACTCAAAAGATATTGAAAAAACATCAATCACATTATGTCATTTTGGAGCAAAGTCATAGAATCAATCAGCAGAGAAGAAAGTCGGTTCTCGTCACAGAAACAAGAAAAAACATCTCACGATACATCCAACTATGCGATTGTAGATGTCGAAGTTGGCATAAGGGATAAAAAGATTCATGATATTGGGGCTTGGAGAAAGGACGGAGCAACGTTTCATTCTGCAGATAAGCGGGCATTGATGAGATTTCTTGAAAATGTGGATTATATCTGTGGTCACAACATTATACATCATGATGCTAAGTATCTGTTCGGTGAAGAATCACATCGGTGGATTTTAATTGACACGCTGTATATCTCGCCATTACTTTTCCCCGACAGGCCGTATCATCGTTTGCTTAAAGATGACAAACTTATGAGTGAACAGATGAATAATCCTGTCAATGACTGCAAAAAAGCTTGTGAACTGCTGATGGATGAAGTAACTCGTTGGGACACATTACCAGATGCAAAGAAAAAAATTTATGCTACATTATTACATGATGTACCTGAGTTTGCCGGTTTTCTACATTTTGTTAAGGCTAAAGCGTGTGATAATATACAGTTTTTAGAATTATTTCGCACAGAATACATCGGAAAGATTTGTGAGCATACAGAAATTACAAATATCACAACTCTGCAACCACTTGAACTTGCATATGCTCTTGCTTTGATTGATACCACAGATTATCGTTCTATAACACCTGCATGGGTATTGCACAATTACCCGAATGTAGAAAATGTAGTAAGACTTCTGCGTCATACAAGATGCGAGAAAGGCTGCGAATATTGCAACAGAGCACTGGATGTTCATTACAATCTCAAACAATCCTTTGGTTATGATCATTTCCGAACCTATGAGGGTGAGCCTTTGCAAGAGAATGCAGCAAGAACTGCAGTAGAAGGAAAATCTTTGCTGGCAATCTTCCCAACAGGTGGAGGAAAGTCAATAACTTTCCAGTTGCCAGCTTTGATGGAAGGACGTTCGGTACATGGTCTAACGGTGGTCATCTCGCCTCTGCAATCGTTAATGAAGGATCAGGTAGATAATCTTATCGAAAGAGGTATTACTGACGCCGTTACCATTAATGGACTACTTGACCCTATTAGTCGTGCATCAGCTATTCAACGTGTACAGGATGGTGATGCCTCTCTATTGTATATTGCCCCAGAAATGCTTCGTTCGAAAACGATAGAAAAGATTCTGTTAGCGCGTCATGTGGTGCGTTTTGTGATAGATGAAGCACATTGCTTCTCTTCTTGGGGGCAAGATTTCCGCGTAGATTACCTCTACATTGGTAAGTTTATCAGCGAGTATCAGAAAAAAAAACGATGCAAGAAACCAATCCCCGTTTCTTGTTTTACCGCAACAGCCAAGCAGAAAGTGGTGCAAGACATCTGCGATTATTTCAAGCAATCACTTGATCTCGACCTTCAGATCTTTGCATCTACAGCCTCACGTACCAACCTCCGCTACTCCGTCATCCATGCCGACACTGAGGAGGAAAAGTATATAAAACTACGCTCACTAATAGTCGAATCCTCTTGCCCCACAATTGTATATGTTTCAAGAACCAAACGCACAAATCAGTTAGCAGAAAAACTATCACGCGATGGATATAAAGCCCTTCCATTCAACGGCCAAATGGATACCGACCAGAAGATAGCCAATCAAGATGCCTTCATGACGGATCAGGTTAACATCATAGTGGCAACTTCAGCCTTCGGCATGGGTGTAGACAAGAAGGATGTGGGATTGGTGATACATTATGACATTTCTGACTCGTTGGAAAACTATGTGCAGGAAGCAGGACGAGCAGGACGTGATCCACATCTTGAGGCACGATGCTTTGTATTGTACAGCGATGCTGACCTCGACAAACATTTCATTCTACTCAATCAGACGAAATTGAGTATCAGTGAGATTCAACAGGTATGGAAGGCTGTAAAAGAAATGACCCGGCAGCGTACGCATATATGTTGCTCGGCGTTGGAAATAGCACGAAAGGCAGGTTGGGACGACTCTGTGGCTGATATTGAAACAAGAGTGAGGACCGCTTTAGCAGCACTTGAACAGGCTGGTTATCTTGAACGCGGAAACAATGTCCCTCATGTCTATGCTACAGGAATTACTGTAAAGAATATTGATGAAGCCAGAAAGCGAATTACAGAGTCGCTACTTTTTGAGAACGAAGAAGTAGAGAAGGCTGTACGCATCATAAAGTCCCTAATAACACAAAAACATATTGCCAAAGCACAGGATGCCGATGCGGAGTCACGCGTGGATTATTTGGCGGACATTCTCGGTTTGAATAAGAATGAGGTGGTGTCGGCTATTGAACGAATGCGACAAGAGGGCATATTGGCAGACACGAAAGATATTACGGCCTATCTGAATGATGTGGGGGAATCGGAGAGTAAGTCAAAAAAACTGTTGGAACGATTCGCAAAGTTAGAACATTACATTCTGAATACGATTCCAGATGACACACTTAGAATATCTTGCAAGCAGCTAAATAACAATGCTCAGAATGAAGGTATTACAACTGCAACCGAGAAAGATATTCGTACTTTACTCTATTTTCTTACGATCAAAGACTATATTCGTAAAAAGGAAGATGCTGTACATAATCTGGAAGTGGTGCGTCAGGCTGATATGGAGACTACACTGAAACGTTTTGAAAAACGTTTGGGCATTTGTCGCTTTTCCATGGAGTGGCTATACAAACTAACATCTCAGATAACTGTAGAGGAATTACAAAAAAGAGGGGTGCAATTCTCTATCGTGGAGTTGTTGAATGACATTAAATCTCAGGAGCAGAACCTTTTCGATGTACTTCAGGACATTCAGTTGGAAGATGTAGAAGAGGCCTTGCTCTACCTTTCGAAGATTGGTGCTTTAAAACTTGAAGGAGGCTTCCTCGTGCTGTATAATGCCATGGATATTCGTCGTATCAAGGACAACAGGTTGCGTTACAAGCAGGATGATTACCGTATGCTGAACGAGTTCTACAAACAAAAAATTCAGCAGGTGCACATTGTAGGCGAATATGCAAATCTGATGGTGAGGGACTACGATGCAGCATTGCAGTATGTACAGGATTATTTCCAAATGGATTACAAACATTTCGTATCGAAGTATTTCAAAGGCAACCGTGTACAGGAAATCGAACGTAACGTAACGCCTAAGAAATATGAGAAGCTTTTTGGTGCACTTTCGAATAAACAAACAGAAATTATCTCTGACAAAGAATCTCGTTGCATAGTTGTAGCAGCAGGCCCAGGTAGTGGAAAGACACGTGTATTAGTACATAAACTCGCATCGTTGCTGTCACTGGAAGATGTAAAACATGAACAGTTGCTAATGCTCACCTTTTCGCGTGCAGCCGCCATTGAGTTCAAACAAAGACTTATGGAGCTTATCGGAAATGCTGCTCATTTCGTTGAAATAAAAACGTTTCATTCCTATTGTTTTGATTTATTGGGTAGAGTCGGAAATCTTGATGATGTCAAGAATATTGTGGCTCGTGCAGCACAAATGATTGGAGATGGCGAAGTGGAACCAAACCGTATAGCTAAAACGGTACTGGTAATAGACGAAGCACAGGACATGAGTGCTGAGGAGTATGCATTGGTGCACGCTCTGATGATCGCCAATGAGGAAATGCGTGTGATTGCAGTTGGAGATGATGACCAGAACATTTTTGAGTTCCGCGGTTCCAACTCCATGTACATGGCTCAGTTACTAAAGGACTCTAATGGGCGGTTTATTGAAATGACAGAGAACTATCGCAGTTCCAGACATATAGTAAGTTTTGCCAATGCCTTTGTACAGAATATTCGTTGCAGAATGAAAAGTACACCTATAGTATCAATGAGTAGCAAGGATGGTTACGTTGGCATAACGCATCATTCGTCAGTTTATATGTATGAGCCCCTTGTTCGTGAACTCATCGCCCATCGCATACATGGTTCTACATGTGTACTTACCCAAACGAATGAAGAAGCTATTATCTTGGTAGCTCTGTTACGAAAGTATGGTTTACAAAGCAAATTGATTCAAGATATGGACGGCCTCCGATTTTGGAATATGGCAGAAGTACGTATGTTCTTGAAACATATAGAAGCTAAGACTCATACCCCTGTTATTGCAAACGAGGTGTGGGAAGAGGCTAAACACAAGACATTCACAGAATATACTACTTCCGAAAGCCTCCATTATCTTCAGCGATGCATACAATTGTTTGAACAAACCAACAAGACAAAATATCTCACAGACTTCAAAGAATTTGTCTTTGAATCATCTGTAGAAGATTTCTGCATTTTCTCTGAAACGGATATTGTTGTATCAACCATACATAAGTCGAAAGGCAGGGAGTTTGACGATGTCTATATGCTACTTACTGAGCCACTACATTTTTCTGACGAGATATTTCGTCGTTATTTCGTTGGCATTACTCGTGCCAAACAACGGTTGTTTATACATACTAACACTTCCTTGTACGACAAATTACGAACTGACAAAAATATTACCGACAAGAATCTATACAAGATGCCCGATGAGATTGTTCTTCAACTTTCCTACAAAGACGTGAACCTCAATTTTTTCAAAACAAAAAAGAAAGAGATTCTTACACTAAGAGCAGGCGATGAACTTCGTTTTGATAACAAATTTTATTATTTATACTCTGACAAGATAAACATTCCTGTTTGTCTATTATCCCATAAAATGCAATCAGAACTTTGCCGATGGCAAGAAAAGAACTACCGTGTTTCCAAATCCACCATACGGTTCATCGTTGCATGGCGTCCTAAGGACGCTCCTAAAGAAGAAAAAGAACACGCAGTGTTACTTGTCGATTTAATATTAACTAAGAACAAATAGCTACAAAAATGAGTTTTTTCTTTACCCAGAACTCATAAGCCATTCCACTCCTCAACAAGGACTTCAGAATGTAACAATTACATATCCCCACGCAATTTGCCGTTTTGTCTGTTCCATCTGACATTTTGTCTGAACCAAACGTATGGGCATACTGTTTGTTGGCAAATAAGCAGAACAAAAAAGAAAGGAGCAAAAAATATGACACTTGACAAATTTACAATTAAGGCACAAGAGACTGTGCAACAGGCGGTCTTGATAGCTCAACAGAATGGGCAGCAAAGCATAGAACCCGTCCATCTGCTAAAGGCACTGACGGACAAGGCTCAGGACATCACAAACTTTATCTTCCAGAAACTGGGCATGAACACTCAACAATTGGAAATGCTCTGTCAGCAGGAGATACAGCACTTGGCACGTGTGCAGGGAGGCGAACCTTATCTGAGCAGCGAGTCACAGAAGGTGTTGCAGAAGGCCGAAGACCTTTCAAAAGAAATGGGCGACGAATATGTATCATGCGAGCCTATATTGTTGGCACTTATCATAGTCAACTCCACCGCCAGCCGCATGATGAAGGATGCCGGTGCCAACGAGAAGGATATGCGACAGGCAATACTGGAACTGCGCCACGGACAGAAAGTGCAAAGCCAGAGTGCCGACGACAACTATCAGTCGCTGGACAAGTATGCCAAAAACTTGATGGACTTAGCGAGGGCAGGCAAGTTGGATCCGGTTATTGGCCGTGACGACGAGATTCGCCGTGTGTTGCAGATTCTCTCCCGTCGAACAAAGAACAATCCTATATTGATAGGTGAGCCCGGTACGGGTAAAACGGCCATCGTTGAAGGCTTGGCACAACGCATCGTCAGAGGCGACGTACCCGAAAACCTAAAGGACAAGCAACTATACTCGCTCGACATGGGAGCGTTAGTAGCTGGTGCAAAATATAAAGGTGAGTTTGAGGAACGACTGAAAAGCGTCATCAACGAGGTGACCAACAGTGAAGGTCGCATCATCCTTTTTATCGACGAAATCCACACGCTGGTAGGTGCCGGCAAGGGC
Organism: uncultured Prevotella sp.; assembly: GCA_947174835.1. GTDB lineage: Bacteria > Bacteroidota > Bacteroidia > Bacteroidales > Bacteroidaceae > Prevotella. Next base: position 23,614 of record CAMWKM010000019.1, on the reverse strand, counting down.
GAAGGAGCAATGGATGCCGCCAATATCCTGAAACCTGCATTGGCACGGGGCGAACTGCGCTCCATCGGTGCCACCACACTGAATGAATACCAGAAATACTTCGAGAAAGACAAAGCTCTGGAGCGTCGCTTCCAGACTGTGATGGTCGATGAACCCGACGAGATCTCCGCTATCAGCATCCTGCGTGGTCTGAAGGAACGCTATGAGAACCACCACAAGGTGCGTATTCAGGATGATGCCTGCATTGCTGCCGTCCAACTCTCCGAGCGCTACATCACCGAGCGTTTCCTGCCCGACAAGGCCATCGACCTGATGGACGAGGCTGCTGCCAAACTGCGTATGGAGCGCGACTCTGTTCCTGAGGAACTGGACGAAATCACCCGTCACTTGGCTCAGCTTGAGATTGAGCGCGAAAGTATCAAACGCGAAACACCGACCAACACTGCAAACCCCGGAGCATCCGGAATGTCTTCCAAACTCCACCAACTCGACAAAGACATCGCTGAACTAAAAGATCAAGAGTCTCAGTTCCGTGCCAAATGGGAAAGTGAACGTCAGTTGGTGAACTTGATTCAGCAAGACAAGCAGCAAATGGAGGCTCTGAAATACGAAGCCGAGCGTGCTGAACGTGAAGGAAACTATGGTCGAGTAGCAGAAATCCGTTATGGGAAGATGAAAGAACTGGAGGCCCATATCAATGATACTCAGCAACAACTGAATGCTGTATCGGGTAGCAAACTGATACGCGAAGAAGTGACCGCAGACGACATTGCTGAAGTGGTGAGCCGCTGGACAGGCATCCCCGTTACTCGCATGATGCAGAGTGAGCGTGAGAAGCTGCTCCATCTGGAGGAAGAACTGCATTTGCGCGTCATCGGACAGAACGAAGCCATCACGGCTGTCTCTGACGCTGTACGCCGCAGTCGTGCAGGTCTGCAAGACCCCAAACGGCCAATAGCCTCGTTCATCTTCCTGGGGACTACGGGCGTGGGTAAAACGGAGTTGGCCAAGACGCTGGCAGAATATCTGTTCAACGACGAAACGATGCTGACACGTATTGATATGTCGGAATATCAAGAGAAGCACACCGTTAGCCGACTGATTGGTGCGCCTCCGGGATACATCGGCTACGATGAGGGTGGTCAACTGACTGAAGCCGTGCGCCGTAAGCCTTACAGCGTCATACTTTTCGATGAGATTGAGAAGGCTCACCCCGACGTATTCAACATCCTGCTGCAAGTGTTAGACGATGGCCGACTGACTGATAACAAAGGACGTACAGCCGACTTCAAAAACACCATCATCATCATGACGAGCAATGCCTCACAAGAGCAATTGAAACTGACGATGCGACCGGAATTTCTGAACCGTATCGATGAGATTATCACTTTCCTGTCGCTATCAAAAGATGAAATTGAACAGGTGGTCACCTTACAACTCAACCGAGTCAAAGATATGCTGGCACCACAGGGCTTTACTCTGGAGGTAACACCACAGGCTATCAGCTGGCTGGCACAGGAAGGCTATATGCCTGATTTCGGTGCCCGCCCGGTGAAACGAGCCATCCAACAATATCTGCTCAACGACCTGTCGAAACGACTATTGGCCGACCAAGTTTCACGGGAAAAACCGATTATCGTGGATTCTTTTGGCGACGGACTGGTGTTTCGCAACTAAAGACAACATAAAAAAGGTGCGGCTCTGCATATCGGAGTCGCACCTTTTCATGTTTTTAGTTAGTATATCAATTTAAGGTAATAGTAAAAGTTGGTCATCTTTTGTCTTTTGCAAAGATAATACTTTTCCTCTTCCTGACAAAACTTTCCGCAGTGTTTTTTCCTATTTACCTTAAATTATTTCGTGTTTACGAGCACAACAGTCACCCCACGAGCAGCCTGTGCTCCATAGACCAATGCACCTTCGATATCGGCTGTCTTACTGGGCCCACTGATAAAGGTTCCGAACTTGTACTGCCGAAAGTAGTCGGACGATGCACTGATACGGGCATAAGCCTCGTGCATATTGTTGACAATATCGTCGGCATAGAGTACAATGACTAATTGCTCAGAGGCAAAACAGATGGCCCGTTCCTTCATCGTCTGGGGTACCCAAATACAAGCATTCTCAGCTACACCTATATCACCACGAATAACTCCTACATCAACACACGCCAATTCTTGGGCTTCACCGACAGTATCGGGGTTCAACTGAGCCTCCACACCTGGCAGATTGCTGGCTATAACCCGAGCCTCAGGATAGGCCTGACATACAATAGCATTCAGATCATCTCCTTCCTGCATCTCAATCAGTTTAGCACCGGCTATTGTCGTTGTCTTCTGTTTAAACTCAGCCACAGGGTCGGCATAAGTGATAGGGGTCAGACGCGAAAGGTCGGGCATCTCGTAAGTCTCACGGGTATGACGCCTCAGAGCATCAAGGATTTGCTGTTTACTCATAGTTGTTTCTCCTTCCATAATTGGTGGAACGACTTCTGGGGGAACTTCATCATCTGGTGACCGTAGGCCCAGAGATTGAGACTTGACTGCACAACAGGACCAGGCAACCAGTTGACGCCCGGCGACAATCGCAAGACACCGGTGTAAAGCTGGGGACGATTGAAAAGGAAAGCCATAGCCTGTGACATGATCTTTTTCATCGGATCGGCAGTACCAAACGAATCCAACTGCTGACGCCAGCGATAGACCTGCGTGGAAAGGTCAACTTTCACCGGACAGACATTATCACACGAGCAGCAGAGGGAGCAGGCTGATACATTGTCGCTAAAGCGACGCGCATCGCGCAGCATACTCAGATTGATACCGATGGGGCCAGGAATGAAGTAAGTGTAACTATAGCCGGCTGAACGACGATAGACCGGACAAGTATTCATACAAGCACCACACCGCATACATTTCAGTGTCTGCCAATGCTCGTGATTGCCCAAAATGCTGCTACGTCCATTGTCGACCAACACGATATGCATCTCGCCACCCGGTCGTGGGCCACGGAAATGACTGGTGTAGACGGTGGTCTCCTGACCTGTGCCATTACGTGCCAGCAGTCGCTGGAACACACCCATAGCCTGATAATTAGGAATGAGTTTCTCAATACCCATCGAAACGATGTGGAGTTTGGGAATAGAAGTCGACATATCGGCATTGCCCTCATTGGTGCAGACCACCACGTCGCCTGTCTCGGCAATGCCAAAGTTGGCACCTGTCATACCTGCATCCGCCTCCATAAACTGCTGACGCAGATGCATACGGGCCACATAGGTCAGGAAAGTGGGATCGTTGCTATCGCCAGTCGGATTATATGGATTAGCTTGAGCAGAAGAATCAGAAAGATCGGGATTCTCCATCAGACCACTCTTGCGGAAACAGTCACCGATATCCTCACGGTGCACATGGAGAGCAGGCATAACGATATGACTGGGAGCCAATTTCATCATCTGCAAGATGCGTTCCCCTAAATCGGTCTCAATCACCTCAATACCTTTCTTTTCCAGACTCTGGTTCAGACGGCACTCCTCAGTAAGCATACTCTTGCTTTTCACCACCTTCTTCACACCATGACTCTGCAAGATATCATAGACAATCTCATTATACTCTTTAGCATCCTTAGCCCAGTGGACATGAACACCATTGCGAATGGCATTTTGCTCAAACTGCTCTAAGTAATCGGCCAAATGGGTGATGGTATGCTTCTTGATCTGACTGGCCGCCTCGCGCAGATCTTCCCATTCTGGCAATGCTTGTGCCATACGATCACGTTTCTGTCTGACACCAAAGAATGTCTGGTCGTGGCGATTCACCACTTCAGGTCTCTGCTGATAACGCTCAGCTGCCTTCGAATGTTGTGTACTCATAGCCCTGCCGATAATATCTGTACGACATGAATAAAATGAATGGGCAGATGCTCCTTCTCAGCAATGCCTTGCATGTGCATCAGACACGAGGAGTCGGGACCTGTCACATATTGTGCACCGGTGGCGATGTGACGCTTCACCTTGTCTATTCCCATGCGACGGCTGACAGCCTGCTCCTCAACAGCGAACATACCGCCAAAGCCACAGCACTCGTCAGGGCGTTCCGGTTCCACCACTTCAATACCATCAACCAATCGCAGAAGATCGATAATTTTGTTATATTTGGGCACATTACGCTCCGACGGTGACGAGAGTCCCAACTCACGCACACCATGACAAGAGTTGTGAACACTGACCTTATAAGGGAATTGGGCAGGCAGGCTTTCGACTTTCAGCACATCGTGCAAAAACTCCACGATATCCATTGTCTTGCCTGCAGCATCGCATGAACGACCTTTCAGCATATTAGGATGGAAGCAACGCACATAGGCTGCGCAACTGGCCGACGGAGCCACCACATAGTCGTAGGGCGAAAAAAGCTGATCGAAACTTTGTGCCAACGGCTCAGCCATCCGCTCGAACCCCGCATTGCCCATCGGCTGTCCACAACAGGTCTGTCGCTCAGGGTACTCCACATCAAGCCCCAAACTTTTTAGCAACCGATATGTCGACACGCCCACCTCAGGGTAGAGCGCATCGACATAGCAGGGAACAAATAATCCGATTTTCATTATTACATATCTTCGTAAGTATCCAGATAAGTGACATGAGTAACAAGATATTCTTCAACACCATGTTTACCATCGGCACCACCAATACCACTCTTCTTTACACCAGCATGGAAGCCTTGAATTGCTTCGAAATGCTCGCGGTTGATATAAGTCTCGCCAAATTCCAATTCGCGGCAAGCCTTTGCTGCCACATTCAAATCCTTAGTAAAGATGCTTGATGCCAAACCATATTCGCAGTCGTTAGCATAAGCGATAACCTCGTCGATAGTATCAAACTCAACAAGTGGAATCACAGGACCGAAGGTCTCCTCATGGATGATATCCATATCCTGTGTACAATTGTCGAGAACGGTGGCAGCATAGAAATAGCCCTTCTCGCCTACCCGATGACCACCGCAAAGCAGTTTGGCTCCCTGTTTGATGGCACGTTCTACTTTCTCTGCCACACTCTCCAAAGCACGAGCCTCTACCAACGGCCCCATGTCTACCGAAGCATCTACACAAGGATCGCCCACCTTAACGGCAGCCATCTTCTTAACAAGAATCTCCGTGAAGGCAGCCTTCACCTCTTTTTGAACGTAGACACGCTCGGCGTTATTACAAATCTGGCCATTATTACCAATACGACTATCAACAATCCACTGGGCAGCACGCTCCAGATCAGCATCCTTACAAACAATAGCAGGAGCCTTACCGCCAAGTTCCAGACTGACCTTTGTAATATTCTTCGCAGCAGCTGCCATGATACTCTCACCAGCCGAAACTGAACCGGTAACAGAGACGATATCAATCTTCGGACTTCCGGCCATCTCGTTACCAATAACACTACCCCTACCTGTCACGATGTTGATGACACCGGCAGGCAGACCTGATTCTGCTACTACCTTAGCAAACTCCGTACAATTCTCAGGAGTCAACTGCGAAGGCTTGATGACGATAGTACAACCGGCTATCAGCGCAGCACCTGCCTTACGGGCAATGAGGAAGAACGGAAAGTTCCAAGGTAGGATGCCAGCCACCACACCTATAGGTTTCTTGCTCAACAGGATAGTCTCATTAGGACGATCGCTGGGAATAATCTCACCCTCGATATGGCGGGCAAAGGTAGCCATATACTCGAAATATGCGATAGTCGCACCTACCTCAATACTGGCCCAGTTGCGAGTCTTACCCTGTTCGCGCATGATAATCTCGGTAAACTCTTGCTCACGGGCCTTGATGCCTGCAGCCATCTTCTGCAGATACTGAGCACGCTCAATAGCAGGCGTTTTAGCCCACTGCTTTTGGGCAGCACGTGCAGCATCCAATGCACGATTCACATCTTCCACTGTTCCTTCCGGCTGACGGGAGATAACTTCCTCTGTCGAGGGGTTCAACACTTCAATCCACTGGCCGTTCGAACTCTCGCAGAACTGACCATTGATGTACATCTTTAAATCTTTCATAATTGATTGTTTTAATAGTTAGTATCTTTTTCTGCCCACAAAGTTACAAAAAGATTTTGAATCCGCAATATTTTTTACAAACTTTTATAAAAAATCGCAATCATATCCGAAAGGAAAGTCATTATCTGATAACGGCATCAAGCAGGACTTCTATAAGACGGGGCTTGGCATAACGATCAAGTTCGCCCTCTTCTATCCAGAAATAATCAGGAGGGAGTTGAGGACGCTCAACCGGTTCCCACAGATAAAAGTCAGCCAAGAGAATACGATGGGTCAAAACGTGTCTGACCTTCTCACGTAACATAACTGCATCGGTCGGAACGGTTTCAGTAAGCAACGGTTCGTAGAGACCCTGCCAGATATCTCCTTTACCACGACGATGAATTGCTATCTGTCCTTGATACCTCATATATATATAGACAAGATGACGTTCTTTCACCTTCAGGGTTTTCATCTTCACAGGCAGTTCTCCCACTCTGCCCTCACGCAAAGCCATACACGATTCCTGCAATGGGCAGATCAGACAACGTGGTGACTGGGGAGTACACTGAATGGCACCAAAATCCATAATGGCTTGATTATAGGCCGAAGCATTCTTCTTTGGCAGAAGATGATTGGCCAATAACGAAAACTCTTTCTTCCCTTCCGTGGTATTAATAGGGGTACTGATGCCGAAATGGCGACTTAGCACACGATAGACATTGCCATCAACCACAGCAGCCGGCAATCCAAAAGCTATTGAACCAATGGCAGCTGCCGTATAGTCACCCACACCTTTCAGGCTCTTGATGCCTTCCAAAGTTTGTGGGAAGCCACCCATCTCCACAATTTGTCGGGCAGCAAAATGGAGATTGCGAGCTCGCGAATAGTAGCCCAAACCCTGCCATTCACGCAGGACCTCGTCCTCAGTGGCAGCAGCCAGTAACTCTACGGTGGGCCAATGACTCATAAAGCGCAGCCAGTAATTCATACCCTGCTTCACCTGCGTCTGCTGAAGGATAACCTCCGACAGCCAAATAGCATAAGGATCCTGTGTCTGCCGCCAAGGCAATGCCCGTCCGTTCTCACGAAACCATTCAAGCAATGTTAGTGCAAAGTCACCCATAGAGAATATTGTTTTTTACTTTAACGATACTATCTGGTAAGGGAGAACTTTACACTCACACCGAAATCCTGCGTAGTGGTGGGATAACTGCTACTGGAGAGTAACGGAGTATTACTCTGGCGGTCGTAGTAAGCTGTGATGGTAAGCAGGCGAGAAAGTGTGTAATCAGCCTGTAGGGAAACCTTCAAGGCTGAATTTCCACTGCTGGCCGATGAAACACCAGTGGCAATATCGCGTGTAATGGCAGCCTGACGGCGGAACGACACATCAAGACGGGTATTCAAGTCGTGATTTACGCCCTTACCTTTTGCAGTAGTCTGCCGATTGGTGTTCTCCTTCTCATTCTTATTGCCCTTACCCCCTTTCACCTTACGACTGCCGGTACCGCCCAGTCCAAAAAAGTTAAAGTTATTTATCTTATAGCCCATACCGATGACCCAGTCCTTCGACTGCGACTCGTTGATTTGCACACTCGTCATCGACAAATTGAGCACACGTGTGGTGCGATACTCAAGTTTACAAGTCAAGTTATTGTTGAAAGTCATGTCAAGACCAAGCAGTGGCGAGAAAGCCTCATTGATACTGACTGTCGAAATATTGTAGCGCGAAGACGGTGTATATGAATCATCGGCAGCCTGCACATAGCCGAGGTCACCCATATATTCCAGCCACGAACTGTAGGAGGCATACGACCCAACGGAATAAATGCTCTTGTAGCTATGATTAATATTGACGCTCTTGAAATAATCACGCAGCCAGGACAACTTCGATAGTCCCGAATAGCGAACCGTCCAGTTGGGGAGTATTCGCGCCAACGTCGGGAAGATGTCAAGCGAACCACCTGCACCCAACGTATAGGCATCAAGGAAGGCCGGCACCAGCACATCAGCACCATAAGGATCAACGGGATTTACGTTGCTCTGAGTATTCTGAGAATTAGAATACAGCCCCTGCACCTGCTCTCGGAAAGCCGGCAGACTGGCACAGAAACGGTCAAAGGCCGATGAATGATAGCCATTATTGGCATTACCCATACCTTCAAGAGCACTGCCAATGGAGATGGTTGTCATATTGAATGAGCCACTATAGGTAGTGGGCGAACCGGCATACATATACTGCACATTGCGAGCACGATTGACAGTACGAGAGGCCGACAAGTCAATTCTCAAATCACGTATTGGCTCAAGAGTGGCTCTGATCAGCAAATCCTCCATCGCTGAGGTTGTGGCAGGCGTAGCCACACTATCATTATTGAGTAACCAGCCTTGCTCCTGCGCTTTATCAATATAACTGTCGCCAGTAAAGCCAAAAGCGAAATCAAGTCCCGGTGACATCACGTTGCCTGTCCGTTGTCCAAAGGCATCACCCACGTTAGGCATAAAACCCGGCAACGTCATCGCATACTGATTGCGGTAACTGATATTAATATTACGTACCATCATCAGGAAACGAGCCGCCTGCTGAGCAGGATTGTACCACCATTGCTGGTCAAGCGGCTGCTTGGGCGTAACGGAGAGTTTGATCTGCATAGAGTCGGCAACACCATAGACCTTTATTTTATTCTCGTTGACAACCTTCCACTTGACTTGCACCAGACGCCCATCCTTATTACGAGCTGAGACCATCAGACGCTTCGATTTTTTACCGTGCTGCACCTCAATGACGGTGTCGGGCAACAAAGTGATTTCCTTCTGGAACGTATTCTTGTTTTTGGGCAGTTCCTTCTCATCCTGCGTCGGAGTCTTGGAGTTCTTTTTAGCAGTGTCCTGTGTTTTCTTTTTGGAGTTATTGTTGGCAGGTTGCTTTTTGAAACGCTCATTGGTTTTCTTCAGAAAAGGCAGATGATTGTAGAGCGTCTCAAGGTTGAGAGCACCATTCACGTTGATTGTACGATTATTGCTGATAGTGTTACCCAGCGATGTACCATCGTCGAGTTCTGTGCCTCGCAGCCACGAATAGGTAGCAGAATAGTTGCCATCAGCTTTCAGCCAGTCAAAGATAGGCAGTTTGTCAAGCGGCAACTGGTAACTGGCCGTAAACGACTGCTGATAATCGAGCGGTGTACCCAAATGACGAATGCTGTTCCACACAGAGTCTTTCCAAGCCGTATAGCGATCGGGATAAAGATCTTGATTGAAAGGCGTATAAGGTTCCTCTATCTGGGCATGAGTTGCAGACTGAAAATTCATGTGTAGATTTTTTGTAAAGTCCCAACGTAACTGGAACTCTCGGTTCCAGAGGAACTGCTGGCTAAACGTGAGTGGCAAATTGGGATTCTCCGTATTCTCAAGATCGCGTTCCTGCAATTCACTGTAAAAGCGGGTCATCTCGGTGCTGAACGATATGTTCTGCGGTAGATAGTTAAAGCCGATGGCTTTGGGGAACTGCATCCACTTCGACTTTGACTTCGAGTTCTTGAACGGCTCCCACGTTTTATAGACTGGCGAATAAGAGTAATTAAGCGCACCACGCCAACGGTCTTCCTTGTCGTAGATAGTGGTCTCACCCGATGAGTGCTGGTGGGAGTGACTATAGGAGAACGAGAAGTTGGCTGGGTCGTATGGCATCGGATGACGTTTGTTTTTGATGTCTACACGAGCGTTGGAAATCGAGAAGTTACGCGAGATGCGTTTGGTCAGGGCGATACTCTCAATAGAGTCGCGCTCATGGTCGTCGAGGGCGGCATCAAGGGCATCATCAAGCAACATGTCAGTATCTAACGGATTATACTTCGGAGTGATCACCTCCTTAGAATAAGAGTAGTAAAGAGGGGCCGTAACCTTGGCTTTGTCAGGAAACAGCTTACCCAGTTCGACATTAGCCGTCACACTATACGATGCCTCGCTATCGGTAGAGCGTTGCATCACGCTCTCTTCCAATCCACCGAAACCTGACGACACATAGCGACCGGTGAGGTTGAGACTACCCAGATCACTGAGTTGCACGTTCATCGTACCTGAAGCAGCCCAGCCGCCCTCATTGTTGGGATCCTCCAGTCGCAGTTCGTTAACCCACACCTCACCCGACTTCGCCGAAGCACTAAGATTACGCACACCGATAATCATCGTCTTTACTTCGCCCAATGAGGGATTACCAATCACCGATACTTTGTTGTTAGGCTTGTCGGGGTCATAACTCGAAAAGACACGGTTGAAATCGGCCGTACCATCAGCTCTGGCCATATTACGGGCTTTCTTCACAGCGGTAAAGATACTCATATCAATGTCAAGCATATTCTCCTGAGGCCATACAAGCGGACGATCGGAGGGCACGTTCCAACGGTAATTGCCCTGCGGAGTGAGTTTCAAGGGAATGAGATACTCATAATAGTTGCTTTTGTAGTCAGAACCTAAACGAACAAAAACAGCCAGTTGATCATCTTCCAACTGTGTGCTATTGGGCACCAGATAATTGGCGTGTACAAACATCTGCAGACGTTTGTATTGGCGCAAGTCGAGATTAGTATTTTTATAGACGGCTTTCGATTCGTTCTGAGCCAGGTTCTTCACCACTAAACAGAGGGCTTGTTCATTCTCTTCCGTCAACTGCGGCTGACTGGGATCACTGACGCGGGTGATACCCGGAGGCAGAACGTAAGCTACCGGCTGACGTTCCGTATTTTCCTCAACATTCACGGCACTGACCTCCAGCGTGCCCGTCTCTGCGGCCGAGGTCTGTAGGCTCTGCTTATACTGACGCCACGTGCCACGCACCAAATCAAGCGACCCGAAGCGAAGCACGATGGGCTGCTGGAAGCCTGTGAGGAACATACGCATGAAGCGAATAGAGGTAAAGTCATTGATTGAGCCTACTTTAGTAGCGAACTCGGTCAAAGGGATACGATACTGATACCAGCGTACAGTAGTAGAGTCACCATTGCGCAACTTAGCGTTATAGTCACGATGGTCTACAATATAGGAATTCTCTGACTTGGCTCCGCGATTGTAGGCCTGCAATTCATCGTCATTGATGGGAATATGATACTGATAGTAACGCTCATATTCATTAAGAGTGTAATCCTGATTGATGTCCTCCACATCGGGACCCGTCTTGTAAGAAGTGTCATAACCCTCGGTCTGATTGTCGTTAGCAGGTGAGTTACCCTGAGGATTGTTAATACGCTTATAGCGATCCATGATGCTGACCTGCTGCCGGTCAAAATCAGAGCCACGGAAGTAATGATAGTTATCGCCTGCAGGGTCTTCACGCCAGACCTGCAACAGTGAATCATTACTAACGATAGTGCTGACGTGGTTCAGCCAATCGGCATAAGCCCCATAGGTACGTTCCTCCTCGTCCGTCAGTCCGTTCAGTCCCACATCCTGCAACCGACGTGAACCACCGGTAGTAGCAAAAGCATAGGTCTGAGTGGCCTGGACGGGAATCTTACCCCACTGTGTGTGTTCAAAGTTGGAAGTGCCGTCAACAGGCATTCCACTTTCGTAAAACTTCTTACCATCGCGCAACACATCCTCGGATACCTCACCCAGATTGATATAGAGATCACCACTATGCTGACTGGCCACACCCTCCTTGCGAGTATAAATAAAAGGGTCAAGCAACCAGAACTCCACATACTCAATATTGGCCTGTTCGAAGTCAGTGGTTTCCAACCGACGCATCATGCCACCCCACTTCGAGGAAGGATTTCTCAGAGTACCGTCAGCATTGAAGTCGGTAGTTAAATTATAGGGGCCACGCTCTTGGGGATAGTAGGCCAAATTAAGTACGGAAAGTGTTGACACGGCACCATTATAGGTAGACTGGTCACGGTTAGGATAAAGTTCTTTAACATAGACCTCACGCACATAATGATTAGAAAGCTGCTCCAAGTCACTCTTGATATGAGCAGGTGTCAGACTGCTGGAACGACGGGTAAAGATAGGATCTACATTGTACCAAGCCAACAACGCACGACCGTAACCGCTACTCACCGTAGTCTTGTCATTATAGTCGGGGAACATCGTCGGCACACTGGACAGCACCCACGCCTTAGGATCGCCTATAGAATAAAGATCTTTGGCACCCTCAAAATCATCTATATAAGAAGCATTATCCTGAATACCACTGGCCTTTCCGGCAATGAGATGGGCAAACTCACCGGTAAAAGAAATCTGCGAAGGCTGTGTGCAATGGAGCAACGGCAACTTATTGAGCATATTTGTCAGCCACTGCGACTCCTGCTTCCAGTTGACGTTCAGTCCCCACAATGTGTTGTTCAACGGCTCATCACCCATATTGACTTTCGTAGTCAAAGCCTGTTCGGAGAGGTGAAGCAACGTGCCGCCCAGCGTAAAGTTCTTGGTAAAATCGTACTGCCAGTTCAAACCGAGCATCGTCTTACGCTGCATACCATAATTATTATTGTCCTCAAGCGACACATTAACATTGGTGCCAGCATCAATGATACTCTGGTTTAGGATCGTCACCTCACCGGCAGAATAGTCGACGGAATAATCGGAGCCTTCCTGCAGAATGACACCACCAGCAGTAACGACCACCGAACCCTGAGGCACATAGCCAACGGTACCCAGCGAGATGACGTTGGCACTCGTACCTTTATATTGTCCTGTCAAGATAAACTTGTCCTTCTCGGCATTCTGACGAGCCACGGTCTTTGTTGAGTCGTAGAGTTGATCGAAACAATACTTATCGGCCAATGCGCCCAGTCCTTTCTGATCAAGATAGGAACGTAGGTAAGAACCGAAAGGCTCAGCAGCCGGCAGAAACACACGACCGTTGGCGACAGTATAGCCCTGCACATAGTCAAACTGACCGTTGGGGTGCGGTTTCATGTTGGCATCCAAACGATCAAGCCCCATTATCCTGAGCAACAGGGTCGACTTCAGTTGTTCCTCAGGCAGATAGTTCAGATAAGTACCCGTGGTATCGCTCTGATACTTGATGTCGAGTTTAAAACGCTCCTTTTCAACAGTTGATGCCAAATAGTACACGTTCTTCATCATCAGCCGCCAGTTGGCCTGTTGAGGCGTGTTCGAGGTATTTTTCAGAGACTTCACGAAGAGACACTTACTGGTTTGGGTGATATCGGTAGAAAACTCACCCACCTGATAAGTCTGTCCGCCATAGGTGTATTCATAAGCCACTGCCAGCACTTGGTCGGTCTGCAAACCAGTCTTCAGCGACACATAGCCCAAAGCCTCATTAACCGTATATTCACTGGAAGTAAGCAGGCGGGCACTGGCCACCTTCTCGTAATCAACGCCCCCCACAATACCATTGATAGCCTCCAGACGGACGGTTACTTGATCTATGCTACGCGAAGCAGAATCGACATTAGCCACAATGGTCGGATAGAGTGTATTGGCCTGATTGCTGGGCACAGGCATATTTGTAGTCTGCCAACGGTTATTGACGATGTATGAATTTTCACCAATTTCACTGAAAGCCACAATATTGCGTGAATTAGAGGTTGTTCCCGTTTTATTGGTCACCCAAATCTCCACACGATTAATCTTGATGCCGGTAGTCATATTGGGCAAGGTCTGCATGGCCTTGTCATAACGCTCACGAAAATAGTGGGAAAGGAAAAAGTGGCGGTTCTCCTCATAGTCGGCCACGTTTATCTCAAAAGGGGTGGTTTGCGTACCGCCTTTGCTGGATACGCTCTTCGAGGTAGACTTTTTTTGCGACACCACAGTTTGCAGTTGCAATTTTCCAAACTGCATATCGGTACGAATACCGAAAAGTGAAGAGGCACCGTGCACCAGCGAGTTATTTGAAGGAAACGTGACATTGCCCGCCTCAACCAGTTTAATGATTTCGTCCTCCTTACCCTCATACTTCAACTTCAAGTTCTTGGTATCAAAGTCGTAGGTAGCATCGGTATTATAGTTTAAGGTCATGTTGACCTTGTCGCCCACCTTGCCGTTGACACTCAGATTGATTTTCTCATCGAAGTCGAAAGCAGTAGTCTTACGATTACGTATAGGAAGCGAAGGATTATCGACATCTTTCAGCGTAGCACCCACCTTCAACTCTGCCGTACCTTGAGTCTTTACCCTCACGCCACCGGGACCGAAGATCTTTTCCGCCGGGCCGAGGTCGAACTTCATATCCGAAAAGTCGAACTTCTCCTTCCCCTTCGCCTTAACAGTCTCGGCATCTTTCACACGGAAGAACTGCTGACGAGCACGACGCTCACTCCATTTCAGATACTCATCAGGAGTCATTAAGATCGGGGCATTCAGATAGGAATCGCCCATCTTCGAACCAAGGATATAAAGCCCAAGTGAGTCATTGTAGACGGGCTGAACCTTCACATTGTCAGGCATCCGCAAGTCAAGGGCACTCGAATCCAGATCAGCCATCAACACCGGAGCCGTCTTTTGTATTCGCCAACGGGCATGAAGCAGCGAATCAGGAATATCGTCATCCTCCACCGTCAGCGTTTTAGGTTGCGCCTTAGCAACAGGACGCTTTGCCGACTGCGTCTTGTCATCCTGCGCCATCACAGCCATTACCACGACAATCAGCAGGAACGTCAATATATAAACGACTCGCTTCAAACCTTTATTTTATCTGTTTCAGTGCCAGTTTCACCACCTGCTCAACGGGCAACGTGGGTTGCTGCTGCAAGATCTGCATCACTACTTTCTGAGTGGGAGCAGGTGCAAAGCCCAGCATGGTCAGAGCCGAGACGGCCTCGTCTTTCACGGCATTATCTACAGGAGCGGTCATTTGACCACCGACAGGAATCTCATCGACGATGCCCATCGTCACAATCTTGTCTTTCAAGTCCACAATGATGCGCTGGGCCGTCATCTTACCAATACCCTTTATACTCTGTATCAATTTGGCATTATCAGTCGATATGGCCGAACAAAGCTCTGCAACGCTCATTGACGAGAGCATCATGCGGGCCGTATTGGCTCCCACCCCACTCACGGTGATCAGTTGCAGAAACATCTCGCGTTCCTTTTTATTGTAGAAGCCATAGAGCACGTAAGCATCCTCACGAATGGCTTCATAGACATAAAGTCGGGCTTCCTTCTTGCCCTGTAAGGCCGAATAGGTGGTCAGCGAAATATTCAATCCGTAACCTACCCCAGCTGCCTCGATGGTAGCCAAAGCGGGAGTGAGTTCGACTAACTCGCCCCTAATGTATTCAATCATACTGTCGTCTTTTTTGTATATATACAATTTCAATAACGGCCCAAACGTTCCATTTATTGTATCATTGGAAGAAAAGCCAATATAGTTTTAGACTTTCCGGGCTTTTCTACAGCGTAACAATCTGACACTTATCAGCCCTTCGGAGCACCCAAACATCAAAAATATACAAAAAGAAGTTTTTTTCCAGTCAACATGTAACGTATTTCAAGGATTTTCTGTAATTTTGCACACGAATTATTAACTCAACACATATAGGACACATGAAGAAAATCAGAGCCGCCGTCGTTGGTTACGGCAACATTGGAAAGTATGCACTTGAGGCACTTGAAGCCGCTCCTGACTTTGAGGTAGCAGGCATCGTGCGCCGTCAGGGAGCCGACAATAAGCCAGCAGAACTGGCTCAGTATGACGTTGTAAAGGATATCCGCGAACTGGAAGACGTCGATGTGGCTATCCTTGCCACCCCAACCCGCTCGTGCGAAGAATATGCCAAGCAGATTCTGCCACTGGGCATCAATACCGTTGATTCATTTGACATCCATACTTTGATTCGTGACTATCGTCGCAACCTGATGGAAGTGAACAAGAAGACCAATACCGTGAGCGTCATCGCCGCAGGCTGGGATCCGGGCAGCGACTCTATCATTCGCACCCTGATGCAGAGCCTCGCTCCGAAGGGTCTCTCCTACACTAACTTCGGTCCTGGTATGTCTATGGGCCACAGCGTCTGCGTACGTTCAAAGGCCGGTGTAAAGAATGCACTCTCAATGACCATTCCCCTTGGTGAGGGCATTCATCGTCGCATGGTCTATGTTGAGTTGGAGGAAGGCGCCAAACTGGAAGAGGTGACGGCAGCAATCAAGGCCGATCCCTACTTCGCCAACGATGAGACCCACGTGTTTCAAGTAGATTCCGTCGATGATGTCCGTGACATGGGTCACGGTGTCAATTTGGTACGCAAGGGTGTGAGTGGCAAGACACAAAACCAACGCCTTGAGTTCAACATGAGCATCAACAACCCTGCCCTGACAGGTCAGGTACTGGTCAACGTAGCTCGCGCTTCAATGCATTTGCAACCCGGATGCTATACGATGATTGAGATTCCTGTCATTGATATGCTTCCCGGTGACCGTGAAGAACTCATCAGCCATCTGGTGTAACTAATATACAAAAGAGAAGAAAAGAGGGTATTTGACCATACCCTTTTTTCCTTTTGTAGAAATATGTTTGACTACTACAGAATCAAACTGACTCCACAACCTTTTCCATCTGCCTTTCCCATGTGAGATTACCGATAGTACTGCGTATCTCCTCAGGTGTCATCCTCAGTTTGTCTGCAAAATCAATCACTTGCCGTATGTTTATGGGCGATTCGTCAGCGGGTGCTTTTATGATATATGGTTTATCATCAAAATCACTGTCTGTTTCGGAATATATAAATCCCATGCCACGGGCGGCATATTCACGGTTTTTCAAAGTTTTGATGGTTGCTATTCCACTTCTGTGACGTCCTAAACTTGCCACAGCGAAGTCAGCCGTATCGAAAATCTCATTAAGCTTATCCCCGAATAACTGTCCGTGAAAAACGATCCGGTCCTGTATGCCATACTTCTCAATAGTCTCTGCAAATCCCGGTGCGTTCTCCGAGTCATACATTTCACTGTTAGCCACTCCGCCCACAATATGAAACTTCACATCCCTTTTTCCTCCGTTTCTATAATACTCACCTATGCCGGCAATGAACCTGTCGAACCCATGCCAATAGTGCACCTCTGCCACACCGACAAAGTTGATGGTCTTTTCCTTATCGCACGCAGTTCCTGGCGGTAAGACCTCTGCCTGCCTACAACTATCTTTCAACGGTATAGCTTCGAGGTCTATACCATTGGAGATACATATCGTTCTCTGTCCGAAGATTTCTTTTTCATCAGTGAACGTCACAATGGCATCAGTATATTTTGCCAGTGTCCTGCGGAATACCTTATCCATTGCCAGTTCCATGCGAGCCGTCATACCGGCTCCGTCATATTCCTTGTCGTATGGATAAGTAGGTATTTCTATCACACTCCTTATTCCGGCCTTTCTGAAAGCCTTGAACATTCTGATTGTAAAAGGATTGGCATTGTGGAACGACCGTGAATACACCAAGTTGATATTTTTCTCCAATGCAAACTTCACCACGGCATCATAGCAACATCTCTTCTGGATGGCAGCAAATCTTCCGCAGCCAAAATCTTGCAGTGGGTCATTATCAATAAACCTCACACGGTGACCGTCATCCCTTATTGCGTAAGAACAGACATATACCTTGTGCCCTAATCGCCTTAGTCCATTAATCTGATAGTGAATCTTTTTAGATATGCCGCTCACCTCTGAAAAGCCGTGATATATCAGGAATAGTATATTCATCTCGTATTAGCTTCTACCTCTTTTAATTGCAAAATTATAAACTAAATTGTAACAAGCAAGTAGTTGCTTTGCTGTTTAACATATTTTATTACAGAAAGGTATCATAAGCCTGTCTAAAGTTTTCTTATATGGATGTTTTTTTGTAAATTTGCAGCAGAAATCAACTCTACACTATGGCATGGTATGATAAATATCTGACGGTATATAACCGTCCGTTTGATGAGGTTCCAACAGAAATAATAGCATCAGCACGAGAGCGCATTATATCAATGCAGAGCCATGAGCCTCTTGTGTCTGTAGTTATTATTGCCTATAACGAGTCCTGTCGTTTGTCTTCCTGCCTTTGGTCGCTCAGCAATCTCAAGAGTGATTACCCTTTAGAGATTATAGGTGTCAATAACAATTCGTCTGATGCCACGAAACAAGTGTATGAAGCTTTCGGTGTCCGGTGTATCACAGAGACCAAGCAAAGCCCCGGTTATGCCCGCCAATGCGGACTTGACAATTCCCGAGGACGTTATCATTTCTTTATAGATGCAGACACGATGTATCCAGAATGTTATGTAAATCTCATGATGCGCAAGCTTCTAACACCGAGAGTAGCATGTGTCGGCACATTTTGGAGTTTCTATCCCGATGCCAATCATTCAAAATTCTCTTTGGCTATTTTTGAGTTTATACGTGATACCTTTCTTTTCTTCCAGCATTTCAAGCGTCCAGAACTGTGTGTGCGCGGCATGACCTTTGCTTTCAATGCCGACTATGCCCGTCAGGTAGGTATTCGCACCGACATACGCCGAGGCGAAGATGGCTCTTTGGCTTTAGAGTTGAAACGCTTTGGGCGCATCGTTTTCCTGCACAACCGTCATGCCCGTGTAGTTACCGGATATGGAACCGTCAATGAATCATCTATCTGGAAAAGTCTTGTTAAGCGCATAAAGATCCAGAGTCATGCCCTCCTTGGAATGTTCACAAGCAAAGAGCATTACGAAGACTCATCCGACAATATCATCAAATAACGCCTCCCAGCGTTTCCCGATCTCTTCGACGTCATATTTCCTTGCCGTCTCTATAGCACGCTGTCCCATATCCTTTCTCACTTCGGGATTCTCTATGAGGAAACAAATGCGCTCTGCCAGTTGCTTTGTATCGCCATTATCAACAAGGAAACCATCTTTTCCGTTGGTGATGATGTCACTTGGACCACAAGGACATGCAAACGAAACGGCAGGCAGTCCGCACTTCATTGCTTCTATAATCACCATTCCAAAGCCTTCAAATCTGCTGCTTAACACAAACACACTGCTCTCGGCATATTTTTCATTTATATTTTCCACGGCATCTTCAAGATGACAATTGGCAGTACGTTTGTATTCCTCTTTATTGCCTCGCCCATATATATACAGATGCCAGTCCGGATGCTTTTCAGCAACCATCTCCCATGCATCAATCAACAAGTCAAATCCTTTTTGATACACATACCTGCCTACGGCAATGACCTTTTTTTCTTCTGTCGTACTGACAGGTGTATCATTTGTTTTAGGCAATGGATTAGGCATTACTGTTACATTGGTTATCTCCTTCCAATTATTCCGATCTTCTTCGCTCAGTACAATAAACCTGTCCAGACGTTTCAATTGCTTGACAAGAGAACGCATCCAATATTTTGCAAACAATTCTTTTATGACATTCGTATCTCCTGCCTCAAAGTTTCTGTAATTCAGTCTGTTTACATGTAGCTCTCCTACCTTCTTACTTCCATCATTAATGTCGCATAGAAAGTTTATCTCTCTGCGCAGCAGTGAAACAGTGACGTCAGGACGAATATCAAAAAGCACTTCTTTCAGTTTCTTCTTGAACACTTTCTGTTTCTTTAGATAAGCCAATCCCTTCTTTATGAAAGACATATTCCAGAGTTCCTCAAATCTTATATCAAGATTTATCACATGAACCTTCTCCGACAAAGGATAATAAGGCTTCCTATCCTTACCGTCTGTCAGTATGATATACACCTCATATCCTGCCACGTCTGCAAGATAGTTTGCTTTAGTGGTAAGTACACGCTCCACTCCTCCGGGAATATACAGTGATGGGGTACAGTAGGCAATTCTCATCCTTTCAATCTCTCAAATAAGTTAATCCACAGTTTCATGATGTTCTCGTGCGAATATCTTTGTGAAGAAATATGTGCCTGTCGTCCCATTCCTATACGCCTCTCTTCATGTATTATCAGGTCTTCAATGGCTTCAGTCAATTTTTCTACATTCCCGTTCTCAACAAGTATTCCAGTTTTCCCGTTTTCTATGATTTCAGACGGGCCATGCGGACAATCGAATGAAATACATGGAAGTCCGCAAGATATAGCTTCAAGCAACACGATCGGCAATCCTTCAAACCTGCTACTCATAACATATATTGAGCTTTCAAGGTATTTATCTTGAATGTTTGAAGTAGGAGGATAAATGGTAAAGCTATCTCCAACATGATAATCAACGATAAGTTTCTTCAGCCATTCCTTTTGTTCACCGTCACCATATACATCGACTATCCAATCCGGATACTTATTTGCAATCTTGCTCCATGCCTCAATGAGCCTTTCATATCCTTTCTGCTCTGCCAGTCTGCCTACACTGATTATTCTTTTTTCCGTGCATTTGCTTTGTTCTTTTGGAGTGAACGATAATGGGTTAGGTATGACCTCAGCTTTCTTTACAGGTTCCCAACTTTCTGCATCGTGTTTAGTCAACACGACAAAAGCATCAAGTTTTGCTATTGCACTTTCCTGTTTCTTTCTCCAGTAATTTGCCACTAACTTGTAAATACCACCTTTTGCTTCCATCAGATGAAAGTTTCGGCAATATTGCCTTGCAATGTGCGATTCACCGATTTTCTTGCTTCCATCTTTTATTTCCGTCAGAAAATCCAAATCACGTCCACAAGTGGAAATAACAAAATCAGGTCTGATTGTCCTTATCTGTTGTTCAAGTTTCCTTCTGTATTCCTTCATTTGTTTCTTATAGAAAAAGAAACGCTTTATGATTCCATATTTATATTGTTCATTAAAGTTTATCTCAAGATCTATATGATGAACATTTGGTGACAATGGAAATACTGTCGGTTTTCCGCATTGCGAATCTGTTATTATATATATGTCATATCCTAAAGTGTCTGCCAAATAATTGGCTTTGTTGATCAACACCCTGTCAACACCACCCATCAGCGTCAAGGCTGTATATATATATACGATTTTCATAGTTATAAATTTGTTTCTTTATTTATTATCTGTTAAACTATTGTATAGTTTTATCCATTGCGGCATAATATTCTCAGGCAAATACTGCCGTGACTTTTCAATAGCAGCTTTTC
The DNA here is from genome assembly GCA_947174835.1 of uncultured Prevotella sp. GTDB lineage: Bacteria > Bacteroidota > Bacteroidia > Bacteroidales > Bacteroidaceae > Prevotella. The sequence continues at coordinate 2,554 of CAMWKM010000019.1, read as the reverse complement.
CAATTTGCATTCTTAAATCATCGTTTTCTATCAGTTTGAGTACGGCATCTGCAAATTTCTCAATATTCCCGTTCTCAATGAGATAGCCATTGATGCCGTCGTCAATAATATCAGACGGCCCGTATGGGCAGTCAAACGACACACAGGGAACACCACACTGCATGGCCTCAACAAGTACAAGGCCAAAACCTTCAAACCTTGATGTGAAAAGAAACATCGAACTATCGATATATTCTTTAGCAATATCCTTGGTCGCTTCTACAAAAATCACATTATTCTCGATTCCCAATTCCTTGCACTGTCTTACAAGCTGTTCTTTCAGTTCCCCCTCTCCCACTAATTTCAGTTTCCAGTCACTTCTTTTATTGACAACAAGTTTCCATGCTTCCAACATTCTGTCCAATCCTTTTTGGTATGTAAAACGTCCTGCAAAGATGGCTGTTTTGTTTGTCAGCTGGCTGTATGTTGTATTTTTCATATCAACGGCATTGGGAATGACCAAGATGTCCTTTGCATTCCAATCTCTTGCATCACCGCTTGTAAGGGTTACTATTGCGCCACCTTTCCCTTCTATCATCTTGAAGTATTTCTTGTACATCCATCTCCGATACATCTCAGAAATGAAACTTCTTTTCACTCCATCATTTATTCCTGTGCATATTCTTGCAACATGTGATTCAATGATTTTCTTTGCATTGCACCTCAAGTTACATACAACATCAGCCTTATAATAGGTAGTAGCAATGACAATATCCGGATTTATATCATTTACAATGCCATTAAGTTTCTCTACCAACTGCCTATCCATCTGCCACCCCATCCATAGTCGTTTTGGCAAAGAATATTGATATTTCGTATGAAATCTCACATTGATGTCTATGTGTCTTATCTTGTCAGACAATGTATATGCCAATGGATGATTACCTTGACAAGTCGTTACCAGATAAACTTGTTCGTTGTATTGATCTGCCAGACTATTCATTTTGTCAACCCAGATCCTTTCAACTCCACCAAGTCTTGCTATGGCATCATAAACATATACGATTTTCATAATATTAAGTACGTCTATAAAGATGTGGCAAATGTACAAATAAAATCTGAAAAATCGATTCTTTTCGAAGGATATTTTCAATAATATGATTTATGAGACATTTTACAACGCTCTTTTCCAGTTAGTATAGCAAGCCGAAATTCCATAGCGGCAGGAATTGTCCGCTTGCATACTCAGTGTCATCACGAACAATATAAGCATTTCCAACGTCCTTCACCTGCTTGCTTCCTTTCTTCTTGCCTCCAACCTCAAATGTGTATTTGCCTATTTCAAAGTCAGAGACCTTGGATGAGGTAATAGGCAGACCGAGACGTGTCTGATTATAGAAAAACGTCTCACGCACATTGCCTATGTTGGCATTGTCGCCAGACATGGCATAAATCATATTGGTATTATCAAGATAAACTTTCTCCGTCTTGCCAAGTCCACGCATACCACCCGTCTGGTCGCGAAGCTGTCCTATCATTCCTGCTTTCTCCATATATAGAAGGTAAGTAGGGATATCATTGCGACTGACCTTTATCTCATTGGCAAGACTTGTAGCCTCCGGCTTATATGGAACATTGCTTGCTATGATACCAAGCATACGGCGAAGTTTCCTGCCTGTTGCCGGAGTCATGTTAGCATACTGAGGAATATCGTTCTCCATTGTCTGGCGTATCACCTGCTGAAGACGCTGCAGGAAGTAGCCTTCAATGGAGAATGGATAATAACCTTCATGAAGGTATTGGTCGAACAAAGGGAGAGGATGCTCAACACCTTCTATCTGCACCTTGCCGCTCAGCACTTCCTCAAAGGTACGGACAGGCGTTTTAATTCCATGAAACAATTCAAGATACTCACGGAAAGACAACCCTTGCATATCAAAAAGCAAAGCCCTACGGCTAAGGTCAGCTTCTCCTTCCAAAATGTCAAGAACCGAGGAACCGGTGAAGAACACGTGTAACTTAGGATGGGAGTCGTAGATCTGCTTCAGTTCTGATGACCATCCATCGTATTTGTGCACCTCGTCAATATAAAGCCACTCACCACCCTCACGGACAAACTGAGCTACTATGTCCGTAAGCGATCTGGTTGCAAAGTAACTGTGATCAGCCGAGACATAAAGACTTTTGTCCTTAATGTTTTCCGATAGTTCCTTGATATGCTGAAGTATCATGGTGGATTTACCCACACCACGAGGCCCCATTAGACCGACAAGCCTTGCCTCCCAAGGCAACTTGTCATACATATAGCGTTTGAAGTCTGTTGAAACGAGATTCAACTGCTCACTCATGAAGTTTATAAGAGATAATTCCATATTTTATCACTTTTTGCACGTTGGAAGGTGCACATAGCGTTAAAATATGCACTTTCCAAGGTGCAAATTTAGAGTTTTTCTTTCATTCGGACAAGAAATGCTAATGCTTTGTGCTCATTATTTATGATTTTTTAGGGTTCTATGAATCTATGTATGAAGCCTCCAACCGCCTCGTTTGAAGGCTCCAAACCACCCGTTTGAAG
>CAMWKM010000018.1 GCA_947174835.1 uncultured Prevotella sp. | reverse complement strand
AAAGGTAAATACTTACTACCACATAACAAAACTTTTCAATGACTTTTTTGAAATATAAAACAAAAAATTCTGAAATCTTGACTAAAACAAGAATCTTTAGACTATTACACCTTATTATTATATTTAAGCAAAAGAGCCTTTTCTTTATTTTTTGCATCTTCAAGAAAACACTGATAAGCCTCACTTTCGGGATGAAAAGGACGATGGGCCAGTGCTTCCTTGATTGGACGCCACTCAGCCAGAAACTGTTTGGCACGGTCACTAAAATAGACATCAACCAACTGCTGCCAAATGTATTCCACTGCTTGCGGTGACGGATGAAGCATATCGGGCTGATAGAAACGATAGTCTCGCAATTCGTCAAGTACAATCTCATAAGCAGGAAAATAACTGACTGACTCATAATTCTTAGTCATCTGGTCAGCTGCCAACAACAAGACGGCCTTCGACAACTGACTTTCATGAAAGCCATACTTAGCATAGCGAATAGGACTGACCGTGAGAATCACCTGCACATCAGACCTGCGAGTCAAAAGGATCTCAACAGTCTGTGACAGACTATCAACACACTGTTCTATAGAGAGTTGTTCTTCCTGAAATAGATTATGAGGTCGTTTCTGACAATTATCCACGATTTCACCTGTTTCCTTAAGCCGATAGACATGATTTGTGCCCAGTGTCAGGAAAGCGATACGAGGAGCCGCATCAGACCGCTGAACGGTATGCAGAACTGACATTGGATTATACATCACCCCATCAGGATTGACCAACACAGGAAAGTGTTCCTCACGGAAACGTCGTCCAATGCTATCAGCGAAGCACGAACCAACAAACAATATCGACTCAAGCGGTTCTATCCTGAAGTCCGGTTTCTGTAATGAGACGACTGTTCTGAACTCCATAGACTAACTCCTGCTAATCTGCAAGCCCATCGAAGACAGGCTCATCTCTACAAAACGAGCATTAGCATTAGGCCGATGTTCCGTCAGAATCTGTCGAATGCGCGCAGCAGCCTCAGGATCTTTAGCCACCATATAGAGATAGCCACCACCACCGGCACCTGGCAGTTTGTATCCCAAACAGAGATCATCAATCAGATCTGTGAGTTGTCTGACCGCTTCGGGATTAGTACCACTATCAAGCAATTGATTCTGTTGCCAAGTGGTGCGTACCAAATGCCCCATCTGAACGAAGTCTTGCCGCTGGATAGCGTCGTACATCTCCATAGCGTGCATCTTCATCTGCCGCAGCAGAAGTAGCTGATCGCGACTATTAAGGAACATACGGCGGACTATTTCCGCCAAAATCTGCTTTGCCGTTCTGGTGATGCCAGTATAATAAAGCAGATGACAGGCCCGGCACTCCGGCTGCGTATAGACATCCGTAGGCAACCATCTAACGAGAGGTACTTGTCCGAAACTATCAGTGGTCTGCAAAAGTTTGACGCCACCCAGCACACCACCGAACTGATCCTGCCAGCCACCACCAGTGGTCAGCAGTTGCTCCAACACTAAAGTACGACGGCCTATCTCATTTTTATCCCACGCCAACGAACAAAAATCGCTGATACCTCCCAGCACAGTAGATGCCAAAATAGAACTGGTGCCCAATCCGCTGCCGGCGGGAATAGCAGAGAACAAAGTGAGTTCAATACCACATCCGAACGTCTCAAGCTGCTGTCGAAGCGAGACATAGTGATGAACCGAAAACTGCGGTGCAAAGCCAGCCAAGGCCAATGCTGCCTTCGGAATAGAGAATGGCGATCCCACTTTAGTGAATTGTACCAACTCCTCATAAGTCTCTACCACCTCAGTAGCCCCCAAGTCAATACTGCGAAGAATAATATGCGGTTCACGACACGGCTTAACATACGCCTGCAAAGGCGGCTGTCCATTGAGTTCGATAGCTAAATTAACCACATTTCCGCCTTCCAACAGACAATAAGGCGGTGTATCAGTCCACCCACCAGCTATATCAATACGCACCGGACTGCGCGACCAGACAATCTGATCCTGATAAGCCGTACACCGGGGCTCCTGTGGCTGGGACAACACCTGTTCTGTCAATCCATGACGCAAAAGTCTGAAAGCCTTATCACCATCATTCCTGAACATTGCATCGTGAATACGCGTCATCAGTGGTGCATCCTCAGGCAGAGGTTCTGGCATCGGTATCGCATACTTCTTATATTCCTTAGCAGCATCGTCGAGATCTATCTGATAGAATACACTATGCTCCCAATTACGAGCCAGTGCAGGCCAGTTGCGACAACGGAAGTCAGCACGCTGACGGAAGAGACGGAAAAGATTTGCCTGCGAAGAAATCTCCTCGGCACTCAACATTGTCGGAGAGGAAAGAGCCGAAAGGCCATTAGTAAGAAAAGCCTCTATTTCATCGTAGCGGAGAACAGGGAATTGCTGATGTTGCTGTTCAGCACCATCAAAACGATCGTCAATATGATAGGTACGAACAACAAAGTACTCCTCCCCTATCGGCACGATATCAATACACCGACCGGGGGACAACGACACAGTCCAGTCGTTAATGGGAATACCGGTCAGCACATGACAGCCAGTCAGCGTCCAATGTGGACCAATACAACTATTCTCAATCCACACATCGGCATTATCAGCACTAAAAGCGATGTAGGTAAGAGCATTCTGCACAAAGATAGAAGGATGCGGTTTACGGTCATGGTGCATGATCTGTCGTTGATCGCTCACCACATTCTGCAATCTCACTGTCGACGAGATCATCTCACTGGACGTACCAAAATGGTAGAACTCACCACCAGCCAGTGGCACCACAGCCACACTAAGCCCATGAAGTTCCGGATCATCAAGCAACGGGTCTGTACCTAAGGTACGTCCGAAATCAGAATACAGGTCATAGAATCTCAATGAACCATCAGCGTTATAACTCCTTTTTTTCAAGAGTTTCACAGCCCGATCGCTAAGTAGCCATACACCGATATCAGTCAAGTAATAATGTTGCTTCTGCAACCCATGTAACTGTTCAACACTCGGTTTCTGGAGCATCTGCTTCAGTACTTGAGGCGTACGACGGTTAGACACGAAGACACCGTGATTTTTTGCCACAGCAGCATCGAGCCATAGTCCGTAACATACCACGTCGGCATTGGGAATAGCCCCTAAGGGCTGACCGGTCCTGACAAGCACATCGCCACTGACAATCATCGTATGGATACCCTCCGGTGCCATCTCCATCAGTTGTTCGTAAAGAGGCAACTGTAACGACAGTAAGTCTTGTGACAATCGTTGTCCCCGTTCCCAACGCAGCACGGGAACTGGTGTCAAGATCTTACCCGACGGCGCATAGGCCGGCAACCTGCGGCTTTGTCCGCCAGCATGAATGAGAATACGCTTCTCGTTCGACAGCCATTCATCGAAAGGGGCTTGACCAGCCTCATCACGATAGGCCTGCTCCAAAAGCCACGTTGTACCTCCTCCACTACCAATACGGTGTCCCTCGGGATCGCAAGTACAATAATATTCCTCGACAGATAAGCCCGTTATGCGATGGAAGACCATTTGCCCCGCCTCATCAGCGTGCACCAGATTAGGGGGTAAAGACAATAGTTTTTTCATGTACTCATTGACGTTTCTGACTGCAAAGATAAGAAAAAACAAACGAAACAGCACGTTTTATGAAAAAAATATTGTATATTTGCCGCGAATTTGACTGAAGACCTAAAAATAAGGAAATAATGAAAGTTAAAATTTTAACAAAAGACGGAGTAAGCTACCTATTCCCGTTTATACTGATTACAACATGTTTCGCGCTATGGGGTTTTGCCAACGACATGACCGGTCCCATCGTGAAAGCTTTCTCTAAGATATTCAGAACAAGCGTCACCGAGGGTGCTCTGGTACTGGTGGCTTTCTATCTGGGCTACTTTGCCATGGCTTTTCCTGCCGCTAAGTTCATACAACGCTATTCGTTCAAGGCTGGTGTCATGGTGGGATTGTCACTCTTTGCCATCGGCTCATTTCTTTTCTTTCCCGCCAAACTCATAGGAGCTTATTACCCCTTTCTACTGGCCTACTTCATCCTGACCTGCGGTTTGTCGTTTCTGGAGACCAGCAGCAACCCCTACATCTATTGTATGGGCAGTGAGGATACTGGTACCCGACGCCTCAATCTGGCTCAGGCCTTCAACCCCATCGGTGCCCTAATGGGCATGTATGTAGCCATGCAGTTCGTACAGGCCAGAATGAGCGGCATGACGACCCAGCAGCGCATGAGATTGCCTGAGGTACAATTCAATATGTTGAAAGACAACGATCTCGAGGTGCTCATCGGACCCTATCTGGGATTAGGCGTCATCTGTCTGATTCTCCTTGTAATCATCTTCATCCGTAAGATGCCTAAAGCCGGCGAGACTGGCATTGACAAGCCTTTGAAGGTAGCCATTATAGAACTCCTCCACATCAAGAACTACCGCGAGGGTGTACTGGCACAATTTTTCTATGTAGGTGCTCAAGTAACCTGCTGGACCTTTATTATTCAATATGGTACACGTGTATTCATGGAAGAAGGCATGAACGAGAAAGCCGCAGAAATTCTCTCACAGAAGTACAACATCGCTGCCATGGTATTTTTCACAGTCGGCCGTTTCATCTGCACCTGGTTCCTGAAATACATCTCACCTGGCCGCTTGCTATCTATCCTCGGTATCATGGCCGCTTGCTTTGCAGCAGGAGCCATTGTGTTCACCGACCGTAACGGAGTCTATTGCTTGGTAGCCATTTCAGCTTGTATGTCGCTGATGTTCCCCACCATCTATGGCATTGCCCTGCGCGGCGTTGGTGAGAATGTAAAGTTTGCCAGTGCTGGCCTCATCATGGCTATTTTGGGTGGATCTGTATTTCCTCCCCTTCAGGCACTCATCATCGACTCAGGAATAGAACTCTTTGGTCTGTCATCAGTCAACCTGTCGTTTATAATTCCTTTCATCTGCTTCATTGTTATTATCCTCTACGGCCATCGAGCCTATGTGCGCCATTATTTGCTGAAGCCAGGAGAAAAGGACTACGTCTGATATAAATTTTACGCCGTGGGAATTGCTTTCCACGGCGTAAAACTTATAATAGAGATTCTATCAAGCATTCTGCTCCTGATACTCGAGGTCGGCCTCTACGACGAAACGCATCTCAATGGTATCAAGTGCCGGCAGTCCGTTGTTCTTTGCTTGACTACACAGATAGTCGGCCACTTTTTCCATATCAATATCTACCTCGTCTTCATCAGATTCCAGAATACCACTTTCAAAGAAATAGTCGGCTATGCTATCAAGCATCCACGCCAGTTGAGCGTCTGAATATTTATCCTTCAACTCTGAGGGCAACTGCTCGCGTATAAACAATATCTCCCGACGAGTTTCTTCATCCTCCCTAAGGAAATCCTCATCAATACTGGCCATCATCAGAGCAAGGCTTCAAATTTCTCCTCGAACTTCTGCTTTGACTGTGCACCGACCAGTTTGTCGACCACCTCGCCATTTTTAAAAAAGAGAATAGTGGGAATATTGCGGATACCAAACTCTACAGCCAAGTCCTCGTCCTCCTCAATATCACATTTTCCAACGGTAATCTTGCCATCGTACTTCTCTGCCAATTCAGAAATAATAGGCCCCACCATACGACAGGGACCACACCATGTTGCCCAGAAATCAACAACGAATGGCTGTGCGCCATTCTTCAAACTCTCAAAATTCTCGCTTGTTACTTTTACTTCCATTTTCTTTCTATAATTATTAATCGTGAATACTATGATGCTTTCAAATATCAAGGAGCAAAAGGCGTGCCACTTTCCTAATTGATTTTATAGTCAATGTTAGGATGCGCCTCAATGAAATCAATCAGTGTATGCCGCACATCAACCTTTTTCTGCTTCGAGTGCAGTAGCACATGATGCTTACCCGTGTCGTCGCGCAATTGAAAAAAGAGTTCAGTTTTGCCGGGATTCTCATCAATCAGTTCACCCAGTTCTGTTACGACCTGATTATCCAGCAAGTTAGAGGTGAGCGAAATCGTGATACGCTTGATGGCCTTGTCCTTTACGGTCTGTAGGTATTCCACATTTCCCACCTTAAAACTCAATATATCACTAAACTGAAAGCGTGACTTCACCTGACCGGTGACATAGACCGAAGCCCCCTCAGTAAACATTCCACTCAACCGTCCCCAGTCCTCACCGAACATAGCCAGTTCACCCGAACCTTCAAAATCTTCAATGGTCACAAAGCCGCAGGGATTACCACGCTTATCAAAACGAGTACGAATAGCCGTCACGATACCCGCCAGAATGACGGTCTCACGATCCTGTAATGATGACAGTTCTGTCAAATCGGCACACTTTGCATTACAGAGATTCTCAAGCACGATACGATATTCATCAAGCGGATGAGCCGAGAGATAGATACCCACCAAATCGCGTTCTTTATTCAATCGCTCAATATCACTCCAACGCACCTCTGTCTTGGGTATCGGTGGCGTAGCAATCTCAATATCATCGAAAGCCCCGAAGAGCGTATTCACAGCCTGCTGCTTCGCTGCCTGATAGCTCTGACCATATCGCACCAAAGTATCAAGGAACACTCCACCTTTACCGTTGTCCTCGAAGAAAGCCTCACGACAAATGCCAAACGAATCGAAGCCACCACTCAATGCCAAAGACTCGAAAGCCTTACGGTTGACACTTGCGAACGAGATGCGCTGAGCAAAGTCGAAGATGCTTTTGTAGGGGCCATTCTGCTCACGCTCATTAATAATAGCCAATGCAGCACCATCACCCAGTCCCTTGATAGCAGCCAGTCCGAAACGGATTTCACCCTTTTTGTTCACACCGAATTTCTGGTACGACTCGTTGACATCAGGCCCCAACGTGGCAATGCCCATCTGCTTACACTCGTCCATCAGCTTGGTTATTTCCGTGATCTGATCCCGTCGGCGACTCATGATGGCAGCCATGAACTCAGCCGGATAATTAGCCTTGAGGTAGGCCGTCTGATAAGCCACCCAGGAATAGCAGGCAGCATGAGACTTATTAAAGGCATAACTGGCGAATTTTTCCCAGTCGCTCCAGATACCCTCCAGTATCTTGGGGTCGTGACCATTGCTTTTTCCGCCCTCAATAAATTTGGGTTTCATGGCATCTACGATATCCTTTTTCTTCTTACCCATAGCCTTACGCAGGGCATCGCTCTCACCACGGGTAAAGTTGGCCAATTGGCGCGACAAGAGCATCACCTGCTCCTGATAGACCGTAATGCCATAGGTGTCTTTCAGATATTTCTCCATACACTCGATGGGATAGGTGATCGGCTCAAGCCCATTCTTACGCTTAATAAAATCGGGGATATAGTCCATAGGTCCCGGTCGATAGAGGGCGTTCATGGCGATGAGATCCTCGAACACCGTGGGATGCAGTTCGCGCAAGTATTTCTGCATACCGTTAGACTCAAACTGGAAAGTGCCTACCGTGCGTCCCTGCTGATAGAGTTCATAGGTTTTGGGGTCGTCAATGGGAATATGATCGAGGTCTACATCAATGCCACGTGTCAATTTGATATTGGCACAGGCTTCTTTCAACTCCGACAGCGTCTTCAGTCCCAGGAAGTCCATCTTAATGAGTCCGGTAGATTCAATGACATGGCCATCGTACTGTGTACAGTTAGTCTTGGTACCCTTGAAATCAGGATCGTCAGCCGTCGACACAGGCACCCAGTCGGATATTGGGTCACGACAGATAATAAAGCCACAGGCATGAATGCCCGTCCCACGCACCGTCCCTTCAAGCATCTTGGCATACTTAATAGTATTGGCCAGTGCACGGTCATTGCTGGCCTCGGCCTCCTGCAGTTCACGTGTACACTTAATGGCATTAGACAGATTCATCTTCATGCCTTCAGGCAGGCGGTCAGGAATAGCCTTACACAAAGCATTCGACACGCTGTTGGGCACCTTCTCCACACGAGCCACATCCTTAATAGAGTTCTTCGTGGCCATCGAGGCGTAGGTAATAATATGGGCACAGTTCTCGTGGCCATATTTGTCCTCCACCCACTTCAACACGCGGCCACGGCCATCATCGTCGAAGTCGGTATCAATATCGGGCAGAGATATACGGTCAGGATTCAGAAAACGCTCGAACAGCAGATCATATTTCAGCGGATCAATTTTGGTTATACCCAAACAATAGGCCACCACGCTTCCCGCTGCCGAGCCACGGCCCGGCCCAACCATCACTCCCAGTTCATCGCGAGCCGAGTTGATAAAGTCCTGCACAATGAGGAAGTAACCGGGGAAACCCATCGTCTTCATGATGTGCAGTTCAAAGCGTACACGCTCGTCGACTTCCTGAGGAATAGGGTCGCCATAGCGTTCCTTGGCACCCTTATAGGCCAATTCGGCCAGATAGTCGGCCTCGAACTTGATGCGATAAAGTTTATCATAGCCACCCAGTTTATTGATTTTCTTCTCACCCTCTTCTGTTGGGAGCGGATTTTGGCCGTTTTCATCGGAGGTAAACTCCCTAAAGAGGTCCTCCACAGTGAATTTCTTGCGCCATTGTTCCTCCGTGCCGAACGATTCAGGGATAGGAAAAAAAGGCATGATGGGATCATGGTCGAGCGTGTAGATCTCCACCTTGTCAAGAATCTCCAGCGTGTTCGACAAAGCCTCGGGCACATCCTGAAAGATATCGTTCATCTCAGCCTTCGTCTTGAACCACTCCTGCTTGGAATAAAGCATACGCGTGGGATCATCAAGTTCCTTGCCCGTAGACAGGCAGAGCAGATGATCGTGGGCCTCGGCATTCTCCTTATCCACAAAATGCACATCGTTGGTACAGACAAGTTTGATGCCGTACTCACGAGCCAGTTCTATCAGCACCCTATTGGCCTGCTGCTGAAGGGGGAATGTATCACGATTGGCACGCACCGTAGGATCAGTCACCTCATGACGCTGCAACTCCAGATAATAATCGTCACCAAACACACGGCGATACCACTCGATAGCCTCACGGGCTCCATCCATGTCACCATTGAGAATCTTTCTGGGCACCTCACCGGCAATGCAGGCAGAGCAGACAATCAGCCCCTCATGATATTTCTCCAAGTCTTCGCGGTCGGTACGGGGACGCATATAATAGCCGTCAACCCACGAATTGGAGACAAGTTTAATCAAGTTCTTGTAGCCCTTATAGTTCTTAGCCAGCACAATCAAGTGATAGCCGCTTTGGTCCTCCTTACCGTTGCGAAGCGTCTTGGAGCCATTGCGCGCCACATACATCTCACAGCCGAAAATAGGCTTGAAAGGTTCCAACCCCTCCTTCTTCCGACCTTTGTTCACACCCATCACGATGTCGTGAAACTCTTTGACACCGAACATATCGCCATGATCGGTAATGGCCATGCCGCGCATACCGTCACCGATAGCCTTGTCCACCAGATTTTTTATCTTTGACTGGCCATCAAGGATTGAGTAATATGTATGTACATGTAAATGTATGAAATCTTCCATTTTGTTACGTTTTGGGTGTCCAAAGTTACGCTGAAAAGTTGATATTGCCAAAAGAATCTTAGAAAAAGTTTGTTTTTTGACAAAAAAGCATTACCTTTGCAACGGAATTTCCAAAACAAACTATGGGAGAAAGAATCAAGAAACTTAAGGAAACCAGAATCCACCGTGAAGGTACCGACGAACTGCTCTACAGCCTGTTCATCATTATTGCCGTTGCTGTGATACTCTGGAGATGCTTCGATACCCCGATACCCTTCATTATTTTTACCACTATTTTTGGAGCAGCATGGCTGATGATGCTCAATTTCTACCGCTGCCCCATCCGCTATTTCAACAGCGATACAGAAAAAGCCGTCGTAGCCCCTGCCGACGGCAAGATTGTAGTAATAGAAGAAACTGAGGAGAACGAATATTTCCACGACCGTCGACTGATGATCAGCATCTTCATGAGCCCGCTCAATGTACATGCCAATTGGTTTCCCGTTGACGGAAAAGTAAAGTTTGTAAAGCATTTCAACGGCAACTATCACAAGGCCTGGCTACCCAAAGCCAGTGAGGAGAACGAACATGCCGACATTATGATTGAGACGCCCGACGGGCACAGCGTGCTGGTCAGGCAGATAGCCGGAGCTATGGCTCGCCGCATCGTCACATACGCCAAGAGCGAGGAAGAATGCTACATCGACGAACATCTGGGATTCATCAAACTGGGGTCGCGCGTCGATGTCTACCTACCTTTGGGCAGCGAGGCGAAGGTCAAGATGCGCCAACCGACCATCGGTGACCAGACTATTATTGCCAAACTGCCGTAAACGTATGAAGAAACACATCCCCAATGCCATCACTTGCTGCAACCTCATCTGTGGTTGTATCGCTACTGTGCAGGCCGTTCAGGGCCATGCCGACGTGGCACTGCTGTTTATTGTCATTGGAGCAGTATTCGATTTTTTCGATGGAATGACGGCACGCCTGCTACACGTGTCTTCACCCATCGGCAAGGAGTTGGACTCACTGGCCGATGTAGTGACGTTTGGCGTAGCCCCCTCGGCCATCATCTTTGCCTATCTGCAGTCGGAATATTCTACGGCAGAAGCCTCAATGGCCTTTATCATGGCAGCTTTCTCAGCCCTGCGACTGGCCAAGTTCAATCTCGATGAGCGACAAGCACTGGGATTCATCGGGCTGCCCACCCCCGCCAACGCCCTCTTCTGGGGTGCCTTGTCAATAGGGCTTGACGGAATGGAATATGCTCCCTACATCGTCATGGCAGCCGTGCCGGTCAGTTGCTACCTGCTGGTCAGTGAGATTCCCATGTTCGCCCTGAAGTTCAAGAGTTGGGGCTGGAAAGGTAACGAGGTGAAATACATCTTCCTCCTCACCTGCATCCCCCTGTTTGTGCTCCCGCTCATCCTGTTTCAAAGCATCATCGGTCTGGCTGCCGTCATTGCCTGGTATGTCATCCTCTCGGTATGCACTCAACGGAATAAAAACTAAATCATCACATCTATGGATTGGTTCTTCGGCATACTCTTCGCCCTGTTGGTCGCCTTCACCATTGCCATTTTGGCGGTGTTCTACTTCCTGCGCAAAGGATTCCGTTTTCTCAGGCGCATGGCCAGCGGAGAAATGACCGACGAGGAATTTGAGCGATTGTCGAAAAAGAACTACCGCAAGAAGGACAGCCCTTCTTTTGAAAAAGACTATTTCAAAGGCTTTGGCCGTCAACAGTCGCAGCAGCAACGGCAGTCCACCCAGAAGCGAACCACCAAGACAGCCGATGGCGTAACTATCGTAGACCAGCGCGACCCCGACAAAGCTAACAAAAAAATATTCGCCCACGACGAGGGCGAATATGTTGACTTCACAGAAAACTAATTGTGCACCAGCGTGCCAATCTCCTCACCGGCCATCACCTTTTTCAGATTGCCAACGACATCCATGTTAAACACGTAGATAGGCAGATTATTGTCCTGACACATACAGATAGCCGTCAGATCCATCACCTTTAGCCCTCGCGCGAGTACCTCTTTATATGTTATATCAGTGAACTTCACAGCAGCAGGATCCTTTTCCGGATCAGCGGTATAGATGCCATCCACCCGCGTACCCTTCAGCATCACGTCGGCCTCTATCTCAATGCCACGCAGACTGGAACCCGTGTCAGTAGTGAAATAGGGCGAACCGGTGCCCGCAGAGAAAATGCACACCTGCCCCTGCTCCATAGCCTCAATGGCCTTCCACTTCGTGTAGAACTCACCGATAGGCTCCATGCGGATAGCCGTCAGCACCTTGTTCTTCACACCCACGGCACCCAGGGCACTGCTCAGAGCCAGCGAATTGATGACCGTAGCACACATCCCCATCTGGTCGCCCTTCACACGGTCGAAGCCCTTCTGCGAGCCGCTCAACCCTCTGAAGATGTTACCGCCACCAATAACGATGCCTATCTGCACCCCCATCTCGGCCACTTCCTTAATCTGCTTCGCATAGTCGCTCAGGCGCTCTGCATCAATGCCGTAGCCCTGCTTACCCATCAGGCTCTCGCCTGAAAGTTTCAATAAAATTCTCTTAAATCTTGCCATATATACAAATATTATTTATCATTTCATCCCATTTCATCGTTCTCAGGCTCACGACATAAACCGCACCTCTTTAAAGGCATAGCGGCGGTACAGACCCGACTCGTCGCAAAGTACCAAATGCCCATCATCCTCCACGTCGACCATTTCGGCCATAAAAGTTCCTGCACTGTCGGTATAGGCATGAAAACCGTTGCGACGATACAGGTGCTGCCGATACTCACGACCGATGACCGCAGGATCCCAATGGTCAAGGATGTCGGCAAACTCCTGCAACACACGATTCAGCACATGCTCCCTGTCAAACTCACTGCCCCCGGCCACCTGCACCATTGAGACCGGGTTTGGCGCATCGTTGCGGAACGAACGCTGGTTGACATTCACACCGATGCCCATAATACAGTCCTTGATGCAGTTGCCCTGCAACTTGTTCTCTATCAGGATGCCGCACATCTTGCCGTCGCCCACATAGATATCGTTGGGCCATTTCACCTCGCTCCTCGGAAGAAGATAGAAATCCAAGGTTCGGCGGATGGCATTCGAAACGGCCATTGACAGGAAGAACTGCTCCCCTGCCCTCACCCATCCGGGGTGAATCAGCACCGAAAACAGCAGGTTCTTGCCCCGCTCCGACTCCCAGCCATTGGCACCGCAGCCACGGCCAGCCGTCTGATAGTCAGCCACCACCGCCACATTCCCATCGGAGACGTGCTCCCTCAGCCAGCAGTTGGTCGAGTCGGTCTCGTTGATATACATCACCTCAAATTCCGTCATTCTGTTTGCAAAGTTAATCAAAATTATCGAGAACAGGAAAATCATCCCCACATTTTCTTACTCCAGCATGGAAAAGCATTATTTATTGGCGCAATCAAGCATTTTTGTTAACTTTGCGCCAACTAATAAAGCATATAATCCCCAATAAGTCCTAAAAGATGCCTTTTTAAAAGGCTCTGAATATTTTGTTGCATTGCTGCATTGCAACATTTGCGTTTGTCCCCCTCAGCTTGCAGGGGCGAATGAGGCACTTGCGAAGGGTAAGTCTCGCAGATGCCCTGTGTGAATGGGCGATTCACGTTTTTTAAGGCGCGGAGGCGGTTTCTTTAACAGATTTTTACGAGTTGCAGAATGCCGATTTTTGGCTCTTGGCGAAAAAGGCAGTACCTTTGCACTTGTCAATCGCGCAAGACACACAACGAAGTTTAACCATCAAAAAAACACGAGAAGAATCATGGCAAAATTGATTATCATATACGACTTTCTTATCCCGAACTGACGTAGCTTTATTGAATGCAAAGGTACTAATATCTTATGGGTATATCTTACTTTTAACGATTATTATAGACAAACATTTAACAATATTATAATAAAAAAGGTGAGTTTGACGTTATTAACAACGTGTTAAGGTGGAGTCTCACGATATTGGTCATATTGTTGGTGTCCCTGCAGGAGGCAGGGGCACAATATGATCCGTCGTTCAGTCATTACTGGGCAATGGAGACGGCATATAATCCCGCAGCTGCCGGTAAACAAGATAAGTTGAATATTGTGGCGGCCTACAATATGTCAATGGTGGGCTTTGAGCATAATCCACATACCATCTTCGCTACGGCTGATATGCCGTTCTATTTCGCTGGTACTTATCACGGTGTGGGTGCCCAGTTAGTCAATGATGATATCGGTGTTTTCTCGCATAAGAAATTTTCTGTGATCTATGCCCTTAGACAGAACCTTTTAGGTGGTACACTGGGTATCGGTGTGATGCCTGGTTTCCTGAGTGAAACGATGTACGGTTCGAAATTGGATTTGGGGGAGCCTGACGATGATGCTTTTCCAACGACGGACGTGACAGGGACGGCCTTTGATCTGAGTGCAGGCCTCTATTATCAGCATAAATGGTGGTATCTTGGAATTGCTGTTCAGCACGCTTTGGCTCCTAAGGTAGAACTGGGTGAGACAAATGAATTGGATGTGGACAGGGTGTATTATTTGATGGCTGGATGCAATATTCGTCTTAAGAATCCGTTCTTATCAATACAGCCCTCTGCGATGGGGCGTTCTGACGGGGTCGGCTATCGGGCTGACGTAACAACTCGCTTGACCTATTCACACGACGGTAAAGTGATGTATGCGGGTGTGGGCTATAGTCCCACTAACTCTGTAACAGTGTATCTGGGTGGCTCGTTCCACGGTATCATACTGGGTTATAGCTACGAGATGTACACTACAGCCGTCAGCATCGGTAACGGAAGTCATGAACTTTTTGTGGGCTATCAGACTGATATCAACCTCTTTAAGAAAGGGCGAAACAGACATCAAAGTGTGAGAATATTATAAACTGCATATATGAAAAGACAATTGAGCATAGTGCTATGCACTGTTTCAGTGCTTTTGCTTATGAGTTGCTTTGGCGGTAAGACCGCCACTTCAACAGGTGGCGAGTTGACAGGAGCCAGCGGTAAGGCGTTTTCTGAACCTGCCCCTTATGGAATGGTGCTCGTCAAGCGAGGCCATCTGCGTATGGGTATTGAGAATACTGATTCTCTCTGGGGTAAGCAGACGCCTGTAAGGGATATCTCAGTGGAAGGTTTCTGGATGGATGATACGGAAATTACGAATTCGGAGTACCGCCAGTTTGTCAACTATGTGCGTGATTCCATCATCCGTGAGCGTTTGGCTGACCCCAATTATGGAGGTGACGAAAGCTATAAGATTGAGGAAGACAAGAATGGCGATCCCGTGAAACCTCATCTGAACTGGAAAAAGTCTCTGCCACGCAAGCCTAATGAGGAAGAGTTGCGCGCTATTGAGAGTGTTTATATCACTAATCCCGTGACAGGCGAGAAGATGCTTGATGCCAGTCAGATGAACTATCGTTATGAGATCTACGACTACACGGAGGCTGCTTTGCGTCGCAATCGTTTGAATCCCGCGGAGCGTAACCTAAACACTGATGTAGCTGTGAATCCTAACGAACAGGTGTGGATCTCGAAGGATACTGCTTATATTGACGATGAGGGCAATATTGTGCGTCAGACCATCAATCGCCAATTGACGGGACCGTGGGATTTTTTGAATACTTATATTGTGAACATTTATCCAGATACGACCTGCTGGGTGAACGACTTCCCTAATGCTGACAATGAGACTTATATGCGTAGCTACTTCTCCAATTCTGCCTATAACGATTATCCCGTGGTAGGTGTCACTTGGGAGCAGGCTAATGCTTTTTGCGCTTGGCGTACGGAGTTCCTGTTAAAAGGTCTCGGTCCTGCTGCTCGTTTTGTACAGCGTTATCGTCTGCCAACAGAAGCAGAGTGGGAGTATGCCGCACGTGGTAAAGATCAAAATGAGTTCCCGTGGGAAAATGAAGACGTGGCCAGCGGTAAAGGTTGCTTTTATGCTAACTTTAAACCCGATAATGGTAATTATACCAAGGATGGCAATCTGATTACATCGAAGGTTGGCATTTATAGTGCAAACTCGAATGGTCTCTATGATATGGCCGGCAATGTGGCAGAATGGACATCAACGATCTTTACTGAAGCCGGTGTAGATGCCATGAATGACATTAATCCCCAGTTGAAGTATAACGCTGCAGCCGAGGATCCCTATCGCTTGAAAAAGAAGAGCGTGCGTGGCGGTTCGTGGAAAGATCCTGAGAGTTACATTCGTTCAGCTTGGCGTAGCAGTGAGTACCAGAATCAGCCGCGCTCGTACATTGGATTCCGTTGTGTGCGTAGTTTGGCCAATACCACCAGCGATAAGGCCAAACCGGTGAAGGCTTCTGCTAAAAAGCAGCGTAAATAACATATTCGTAAATCCGTAAATCGTAATTATAACGATGACCAAGTATAGTAAATTTAATATTATCTACCGCTTGCAGAAGTGGCTGGATAGCGTTCCGGGGCAGACATTCATGAATTATGCCTATAGTTGGGGCGCATCAATCGTAATCTTAGGTACACTCTTCAAATTAACCCACCTGTCAGGTGCCAACTTTATGCTGTTCCTGGGTATGGGCACAGAGGTTGTAGTGTTCTTCATTGCTGCTTTCGATCGTCCGTTTGACAAGACTGCCGATGGTATGGATTTGCCTACTCATGCAGTTAATGAAGGAGAAGTTGAGAAAGTAGGAAGGCCCTGTGTGTCTGGAACTGGTGGTGGCATTATTAGCACTCCAGAGTTGCCCGAACTGAATCCCGATATGGAGGAAGCTACCAATAATTATGTAGATCAGCTGAAGAAACTGACTGATACTTTACAGAAGGTGTCGGAGCAAAGCGAGCGATTGACGCGTGATTCGGAGGAGATGGAGAACCTAAATCGTACGTTGACGGGCATCTGTAAGGTCTATGAAATGCAATTAAAGGGAGCATCGCAACAGATAGGTACTATTGACCAGATCAATGAACAGTCGAAACGTATGGCTGAGCAGATTGCTGAGTTGAATAAGATCTATACTCGCATGATTGAAGCTATGACGGTGAATATGCCGAAAGGAATATAGGAACTATAGTGGTTATAGTAACTATGATAAATTGAAGAAATATGGCAATTAAGAAAAGACCCGTATCTCCGCGCCAAAAGATGATAAATTTGATGTATGTCGTCTTGATGGCTATGCTTGCGCTGAATGTCTCGAACGAGGTGCTTAATGGCTTTTCCATCGTGGAGGAAAGTCTGAATCGTACCACTGAGAATGCAGCAAAGGAGAATCTGGCCATATATGATGACTTTGAGCAGCAGATGCAGGCCAATCCGCAGAAGGTGCGTGAGTGGTACGAAAAGGCTCAACAGGTTAGGATGCTCAGCGATTCACTCTGTTGTATGGTATCAGATTTGAAACAGGCTATTGCCTACGAGGCTGATGGCAAGAACGGCAATCCTGTCAACCTACAGAACAAAGAGGATCTGGAGGCTGCAAATCAGGTGATGTTGGCTCCGGGTCGTGGCCGTGGTGAAAGTCTGAAACAGGCAATTGATGCCTATCGTGAACGTATTTTGACAATGATTCCTGATACGGCTCAGCAACGTCGTATTGCCAGTGACCTGACAACTGAGGTGCCTTCAACTGGATTAGGCAAGAATTGGCAGGAATATATGTTTGAGTCGATGCCGGCTGCTGCTGCTATTACTCTGCTTTCCAAGTTGCAGGGCGATGTACGCAATGCCGAGAAGGAGGTACTACATATTCTGGTACAAAATATCGATGTGAAAGATATTCGTGTCAACTTGTTGGAGGCTTTCGTTATCCCCAATTCGCAGACCATCGTGCGTGGTGATAAATTTTCGGCTCATATCGTGATGGCTGCCGTTGACACGACTCAGGTTCCTGAAATTTATATAGGGGATCAGAAGGTAGAACTACAGGACAATATCTATGAGCGTGTTTGCACCAGTACAGGTGACTTTACGCTGGCAGGCTATATTCAGACTACCAACGGTAATGGCGACCATATTCGTCGTGACTTCTCACAAAAGTACACCGTTGTCGATCCTTCAGCCACTGTTTCTGCAGACTTGATGAATATGCTCTATGCTGGCTATGCCAATCCCATCAGTATCTCTGTGCCGGGTGTGCCGCAGAACAAGATCTCGGCTACAATGACCAACGGTACGCTAACCCCAAAAGGCCCCGGTCAATATATTGCCAAGCCTACTCAGATTGGTCAGAATGCCACTATCACCGTGACATCGACAAATACAGGACGTCCGCAGCAGATGGGGCAATTCACTTTCCGTGTACGTCGTCTGCCTGATCCGACACCATATATAGATATGAAGGATGAGAAGGGCGCTCCGATACGTTACAAAGGGGGCGGCCTGAAAAAGGCCAGTTTGATGTCTATTGATGGTATTGGTGCTGCCATAGACGATGGTATTCTTGATATTGGTTTCCGCGTATTGTCGTTTGAAACGGTGTTCTTCGATAATATGGGTAACGCTGTGCAGATGGCGGGTGATGGCGACAAGTTCTCAGCCCGTCAGAAAGATACCTTCCGTAAATTAGCGCGTAATCGCCGTTTCTACATCTCCCGTGTGAAGGCTATCGGTCCTGATGGCATTGAGCGCACGCTCCCCACGTTGATGGAGGTTATCGTGAAATAAAAGCAGAAAAAGGAAAAAGTTTAAAATGAGATAAGATGAGACAAGGTAAAGTGAACAGCAAGGTAATCGGTGTGGTAAAAGGTGTTTTACTTTTTTACCTCTTTACCTTTTTACCTTTAAATATGGTTGCCCAACCGAAGAAGAGTCGCGTGCAGCAGTCACAGGCCGAACAGCAGAAGCAGCAGACGACAGGTGGACAGGGTATGACTCAGCGTATGCGCATCAGTTACCCCACGGCACTTGAAATGCCGGAGGATGTGGTATGGCGTCGCGATATCTATAGGGTAATAGACCTTAATGAGGAGGCTAATGCCGGTCTCTATGATCCCGTAGAGCCTGTGGGCAAACAACTCAATTTATTCACTTATATCTTTAAATTGGCTCTCAATGGCTACATCCCTGTCTATGAGTATCGCCTTGATGGCAATGAGGTGTTTGATGCCTCTGCCAAGATAGACATGAAGGCTTTCCTCGATGATAACCATATTTTGTATGAGGAGAAGGACGGCAAGTTGAAAGTAGAGAACAGCGATATCCCTTCAGCTGAAGTCAAAATGTACTACTTGAAAGAGAGTGCATACTATAATCAGGCAAACTCATCGTTTCATATTAAGCCACAGGCCATCTGTCCTGTGCTGTTGAGTGAGAACGATTTTGGGGATGAGGCCGCCAAGTATCCGCTTTTCTGGGTAAAGTATTCTGAGGTAGAGCCCTTCCTGAGTCGTCAAACGGTGAAGACCAGCGATGTGAACGATGCTGCCATCATGAATCTTGACGACTATTTTACGCTCAATAAATATAAGGGTACCATCTATAAGACCGCCAACCGATTGGGTAAGACTTTGGCACAGATTGCCGGCAACGACTCTACAAAACTGACTGCTGAACAAAAGCGTATTGAGAAGGAGTTGGAGACATTTCGCAATAATATCTTTGGTGACAAGGCCAAGCGCGATTCATTGGATAGTATTGCCAGCATGGATCCCAAGCAGACTAAAGCAACTGTAAAGAAGGAACGTAGGGGACGCTCTACCACCAGTACCAGTCGTTCCAAAAGTTCTTCAAAGCCATCCGGTGGCTCGTCGGCACCTCGCGTATCGGTGCGTCGTGAGCGTCACTAAGATCATTTAGTGTAGTTTCAAATCAGCTATATGTATTGAGTTACGCTGATGTTATATTGCCTGTGCCGCTCAATGGCTGTTTTACCTATGCCATACCCGATGATTGTCAGGGTGGGATAGTGACGGGTGTTCGTGTACTCGTACCTTTTGGACGTAACAAGACTTATGTGGGCATCGTGGCCCGCCTGCACGATCAGCAGCCACAGGACTACGAGGTAAAGCCTATCATGCAGGTGCTTGATGCCGGTCCGATCTTGTTACCATCGCAGTTGAAACTATGGCAATGGATAGCTGATTATTATATGTCGTCCATCGGTGAGGTCTACAGAGTGGCTTTGCCGGCGGGGTTGAAGGCAGAAGAAGGCTATAAGCCTCGCACGGAGACCTATATCCGTTTGACTGCTCCATATCGTAATGAGCCCACGTTACACGTTGCGCTCAATATGCTCCGTCGTGCCGCCAAGCAACAGGAAGCCTTCATCGCTTATCTTTCTCTTTCACGTTGGGACAGTATTGAGGGCAATGAGTGTCGTGAGCCTGTTCTGGAGATTACTCGTGAGGAACTGATGTATGCTGCCGAGACGACGCTACCAGTCATCAGCCAGTTGGTGAAACGCGGTCTGTTGGAGACATACGAGGTAGAGGTCGGTCGCTTGAATCATGGTGGTGATCCGCATCCTGAGCATATCAAGGTCTTGAATCAAGCTCAGCAGAAAGCCTACAATCAGATTCTTTCTTCATTCTTGCAGAAGCGTGTAACATTGTTGCATGGTGTGACGTCAAGCGGCAAGACGGAAATATTCATCCATCTTATTCAGCGCGAACTGGATCAGCATCGGCAGGTGCTGTACCTGTTGCCAGAGATAGCCCTTACTGTGCAGATGATGCAGCGTTTGCAGCGGATCTTTGGCAACCGTTTAGGCATCTACCATTCAAAGTACAGTGATGCTGAACGAGTGGAAATTTGGCAGAAGCAATTGTCGGACAATCCTTATGATGTAATTTTGGGAGCGCGTAGTGCAGTCTTTCTACCTTTTCAGCGACTGGGGCTTGTCATTGTTGACGAAGAACATGAAACCAGTTATAAGCAACAAGACCCTGCACCAAGGTATCATGCCCGCAGTGCAGCGATCATGTTGGGAGCAAAAGTTCTTCTTGGAACAGCCACACCGGCTATGGAGACTTATCATAACGCACAGACGGGTAAGTATGGACTGGTGGAACTGAAGGAACGCTATCAGGGTATCGAGTTACCGGAAATTCAGGTGGTTGACACGAAGGATCTGCAACATCGGAAGATGATGAATGGCCCTTTTTCGCCCGTATTGTTATCCAAAGTGCGCGAAGCGCTGGAGCGTGGTGAGCAGGCAATCCTTTTCTTAAATCGCCGCGGCTGGGTACCGATGCTTGAATGTAACCAGTGTGGCTGGGTGCCTCGATGCGCACACTGCGACGTCAGTCTGACCTTTCATCGCAGTCTCAATCAAATGACCTGCCACTATTGTGGTCATATCTATCATATACCCGAGGCCTGTCCGGCCTGTGGTGATAAGGAACTGAGGGGACATGGCTATGGGACGGAGAAGATAGAGGATCAGATACGTGAAATCTTCCCAGATGCCCGTGTGGCCCGTATGGACCTTGATACTACCCGAACCCGCAATGCCTATGAACGCATTATTGCTGATTTCTCCAGCGGACGCACCAATCTGCTCGTTGGCACTCAGATGATATCCAAGGGACTCGATTTCGATCATGTGTCGGTAGTGGGAATCCTTAATGCTGACAGTATGCTCAACCAGCCTGACTTTCGTGCTTATGAGCACGCCTTTATGATGATGGCACAGGTGAGTGGACGTGCCGGTCGCAAGGGTAAACGAGGTTTAGTTATCCTACAGACCAAGTCTCCCGACCTGCCAATTATCCGACAGGTGGTGAACAATGATTTTATAACCCACTACAAGCAAATGCTTGACGAGCGTCAGGCTTTTCGCTATCCTCCTTTCTATAGACTCATTTATGTCTATCTGAAACATCGCAGTGACGATAAGGTCACAACGGCAGGTATTGAGATGGGATGCCGTTTACGCCAATGGTTCGGTGATCGTGTGTTGGGCCCCGATAAGCCGGCCGTCTCGCGTGTAAAGACTCTGAGCATCCGCAAGATTGTGCTGAAACTTGAGACGGGTATTGACATGGTGCGTGTGCGCCAATATTTAGCGCTTGCCAGACAGCAGATGCTGCAAGACAAGCGCTATAGTTCACTCCAGATCTACTATGACGTAGATCCACAATGATAGTTTCTTAGAAAGCTACTTCTACACCCAAGCCTAATACGCGGTTGGTGCGGGTGAACGAGTCGCTGATGAGCGGGTCTGTTGAGGTCACCTTATCATAATCCTCGTAGTTGGTCTGGAAGTAGGCAGCCGTGAGTTTGACGTTTTCCCTTACCCTGTAACTGGCACCAAAACCAAAACTACAACTACTGACCACGAACGACATATCGTTCATATAAGCATCAGTCAGTCCATAGCGTGTCAATTGGCCACCGGCAGAAATCGTGAACTTGTTGTTCAGGTCCCACTCGGCACCTGCCAAGAACTCGTTCGTGTCATGATCCAACAGGTCTTGGGTGTTTCCATACCACGTGGCATTCTTGTCGAAGAAATGGTGGTAGCCCAGATTCACACGCACATCAGGGCGAATGCTCCATTGTGCACCAATGGTGAGCAAGGCGGGAGAATCCTCGGCAACCTTTTTGCCGTCAAGGAATTTGTTCATGGCAGGAATCTCGCTGACTTGGTCAAGTGTTGACTTGTTCTTCATCTTCATAGGTGTCTTGAATTCATACTTGGCAGCAAAGTTGAAGTTACCCACCTTGTAGTCGACGCCCAATACAGGAGCGATGCCAAGGCCAGTCTGGTCGCATTGAAGATTTACACCGTCTTTGTATTTCTGTAACGGGGTGAGTGCTTGAAGCGTGCCCTCTAACTGGGCTTTTGTAGCCAGCAACTCTTCTGGAGCAGGAACACCGGCTGCCTCATATTGGCCAATGCCTGCATTTACAACTCCCAAATTCTGGTCTATATATCCAGTCGCGCCTTGCAGGAAACTGCCGAAGTCCACATAGCCATTGGCTGTATTGACCATAATGTTGCTGATTTTAGCTTTGTAGGAAGCATCTCCGTAAAGCATACGTAGACCACCATATACAGACAAGTGTTCGTTTATCTTATAGGCAGCCCCCAATTGGAAGCCAAAGAAATATTGCCTGCCCTGCATATAGCCATCCATATCATAGCCGGTAGCCCCGAGGGGCTTCAGTTGTGAAGCAATGTTGCCCACCACGCTCTCGAACGAGCCGAGACCATTATCAAACTCACACTTGCCGCCACCACCGGGTATTGAGAAATTGAACTGCAAACTCCAATCGCCTTTGTTGTATGCTGCTTGCAAAGAAGGGATAATAGGCGCATCGGCTACGCCCTCAAAGGTTTTAGTGTTGCTGTCATTGTTCTTTTTGCCTAATGCAAAGAGGGGATTGGTAGACGTGATAGTGCGCGTCTGGTGAGCATACTGCCAGTTAAAGGCCAGATGGAGCCCTTCGGGCAGAAACACCACACCGGCTGGATTAGAATAGACACCATCGAGACCGATAGCACCATCGCGAGCAGGGTTGCGCAGAAAGTCAACATTTTGATTTGTGTTGGTCAGAATGCCACCTGCTGTAACGGTTGTTGTTGCAGCGACCAGCATTGCGCTGGCTAACATCACTTTAATTGTTTTCATATTCTTTAAACAAACTTTTGTTAAAATCGGTGGCAAAGGTACGTATAATATTGCACACTAAAAGAAAAAACGTGCAGTGTTTAAAGAATATTAACGCTAATTTTGCACATTCCTGCACAGATCGTGCAATCTGTGCAGGAATATAAAGCGTTGTTAATACTCTATTGTTACTTCTTCATTTCGGGATAACTGATGCGTGTGTGGTAGATAGTCTTTAGCTTCTCAATGAGCACAGTCTTGGCATATTGGATGTCACGGAAAGTTATGGGACATTCGCGGAAGAATCCATCCTCTACCATCGAGTCGATGATGCGGCCCACTATCGTGCGAATGCTCTGCTCTGTATAATCGGGCAGTGAGCGTGAGGCCGCCTCTACGGCATCAGCCATCATGAGAATAGCCTGTTCCTTTGTGAAAGGGTTGGGGCCTGGATAAGTGAAGAGCAGGTCGTCAACAGGTTCATTGGGATGCTCATTCTTGTATTTGATGTAGAAGTATTTGGCTTTGCCTTGTCCGTGGTGTGTGGCAATTAGGTCGCGAATCTGCACGGGCAGATTATTCTTGTCGGCCAGTTTGAGTCCTTCGGTGACGTGGCTAATAATCATCTGTGCGCTTTCTATATACGACAGTTGGTCGTGTGGATTGATGCCGCCAGACTGGTTTTCAGTGAAGTAAATGGGATTTTGCATCTTGCCGATGTCGTGATAGAGGGCTCCTGTGCGTACCAGTTGTGGGTTGGCACCAATGCGCCGTGCTATCTCTGCCGCAAGATTGCCCACCTGTATGCTGTGTTGGAAGGTGCCGGGAGCCACTTCACTCATCCGACGGAGCAGATCCTTGTTCATGTCCGAGAGTTCAATCAGGGTGATGTCGGAAATGAAACCTGAGAATTTCTCTACGAGATAGAGTAGAGGGTAGCTGCAGAAAATGACGATGCCGCAAATGGCCAGATAGATATACTCGCTATTGTCGATGTGATTGATGTCATTGTTGCGAATCAGGAAAATGGCAAAGTTAGTAAGCATGGCCGCTATGGTAGTTGCTACTGCCGTCCAGAAAAGCTGTGAGCGTGACGACATTTCCCTCAGTGAGAGTATCGCTGCCAGTCCTGCTGCCATTTCTACGGTGACGAACTCCAGCGGTTTTTGCAGCATACAGGCACAGATAATGATGATTGATGTATGGGCCATGAAGGCTGTCCGCGAATCCATAAACACACGTATGAAGATAGGTGCAATCACGAAGGGCAGAATGTAGACGTGGAGCATATTGTGGCTGACCAGCAGCGATGCCATGACGGTAGGGAGGATGATCAGCGCATAGAGCATGACGATGGCGCGTACCTCTTCGAAATACTCCTTGCGATAGAGCGTCAGATAGACGGTAAACGACAGGATGATAAGAAAGACATAGATGACTTCGCCCAAGATGATGGTGTTGAAACCTGATTGCGTTTGGTCGCGACGGTCTATTTCTTTCATGTATGAAAGTAGCACCTGATAGGTGTCTTCTGTGACAATGCTACCTTGGATGATAATCTTTTGTCCACGCTGTACCACGCCACTACTCATGGGCACGCTACTGAGCAGTTGTTCCTTGACCGAGTCGCTCAATATCGTGTTGTAGGTCAGGTTGGGCACGATATAGTCGTTTAGGTTGAGATCTTGCAGCAGTTCTTGATTCTGCGCGATCATTGGCGACTGCATGATGAGTTCGTATGCCTGCCGTGATGTTAGCACTTTGTTGCTCTTGATGCTCGTTGTTTCCTTCTCATCAATACGTCGCAGGGTGTGCAGCGTGTCGGCATCTCCGCCTACAGGCTCTTTTGTGTCCACAATGCCTTGTTTATAGACATCGTGCAGTTTGGCTATAATGGCTCGTTTGAGGGCTGCTCCTAATTCGCCGCCCTCTTTTTCCATCTGTCCTGCCAGTAGCTGTTCCTGTTGTGTGCCCGTTTGTTTGTTCAGAGTGTAATAGGGTTCATAGTCTGTCAGGACCTCTGCGCGTTCTGCTTGGATGACCGAGTCGCTCTTCTGTACAGGGAAGTCGAAGGTGGCTGTCAGGTCGTTGTAGCGCCATACCTTGCCTATTTCCGGTTTGAAGTTTGGCTTGTTGTCCCTTGGCATAAACCATACGATGGCTGCCGTGGTACATGTTACTAAGATGATGCGAATCAGGATGTCGCGTCTGGTGAACTCTATCTTGAATCTAAAGTTTCTCATCATTGTTATTTTATTTGACTGCAAAGATAGAAAATAATTATGAATTAGGAAGTATGAATTAATATTTATTTTGTACCTTTGCAGGCAAATTAAGAAAATTACGAACCATGACAGAGAGAAAAGTGAGGGTGCGTTTTGCCCCCAGTCCCACAGGACCCTTGCATATTGGTGGTGTGCGCACTGCCTTGTATAACTATCTTTTTGCCCGCCAGCATGGTGGCGAACTGGTGTTCCGCATAGAGGACACCGACACTACACGCTTTGTGCCAGAGGCTGAGGCTTATATTATTGAGGCTTTCCAGTGGTTGGGTATCAAGTTCGACGAAGGTGTCAGTTTTGGTGGAAACTATGGTCCCTATCGCCAGAGCGAGCGTCGCGACATCTATAAGAAGTATGTGCAGCAGTTGCTCGACGATGGTAAGGCATATATTGCTTTTGACACTCCTGAGGAATTGGAGCAGAAACGTAAGGAGATAGAGAATTTCCAGTATGACAATCACACACGCTCTTTGATGCGCAATTCGCTCACCTTGCCCAAGGAAGAGGTTGATCGTCTGATAGCTCAAGGGTGCCAGTATGTGGTACGTTTCAAGATTGATGCCGGTCAGGAGGTTCTTGTTGATGATATGATTCGTGGCGAGGTGTGTGTCAAGAGTGACATTCTTGACGACAAGGTACTCTTCAAGAGTGCCGACCAACTGCCTACATACCATTTGGCTAACATTGTCGATGACCATTTGATGGAAATCACCCACGTCATTCGTGGTGAGGAATGGCTGCCCAGTGCACCTCTTCACGTGTTGCTCTATCAGGCTTTCGGCTGGCAGGACACGATGCCTCGCTTTGCCCATCTGCCTCTGTTGCTTAAACCCGATGGCAAGGGCAAGCTCTCAAAACGCGATGGCGACCGTCTGGGATTCCCCGTTTTCCCGCTTGACTGGCATTCCGTTGATAAGAAGACTGGCGAGAATGTGTTCTGTAGCGGCTATCGCGAGCAGGGCTATTTCCCCGAGGCCGTCATTAACTTCTTGGCTCTGCTGGGGTGGAATCCCGGTACTGAGCAGGAACTCTTCCTGCTTGACGAGTTGGTGCCCCTGTTCGATATCTCGAAATGTTCGAAAGCCGGTGCGAAGTTTGCTTATGAAAAAGGCATCTGGTTCAACCATGAATATATTTTGAAGAAGACGCCCGAAGAGATTGCTCGTCTTTTTGAACCCATCTGTCGTGAGCATGGTGTCAAGGATAGCTTCGAGCGCATCGTTCAGGTTTGCGCCATGATGAAGGATCGCGTGTCGTTTGTCAAGGAACTATGGCCCCTGTGCTCGTTCTTCTTCGAGGCTCCCACGCAGTATGATGAGAAGACGGCAAAGAAGCGTTGGAAAGAGGATTCAGCCCAGACGCTTACCGCTCTCTGCTCTCTGCTGGAGACCATTGATGACTTCTCGCTGGAGAATCAGGAGAAAGTTGTGCACGAGTGGATTGAACAGAACGAACTGAAATTGGGAAATGTGATGAATGCTTGGCGTCTTACTCTCGTTGGTGAGGGCAAGGGACCCGGTATGTTCGATATCTCGGCATTCCTTGGAAAGGAAGAGACAATCCGTAGAACGAAAAAGGCTATTGAAGTCCTGGGCTGATGTATAATCTTTTTATTAACCTCTATCTGTTGGGAGTAGCTGTCTATAGCCTCTTCAATGAGAAGGTGAGGAAAATGTGGCGTGGTGAGCGCGATGCCTTCCGGGTACTGCGCGAGAAGGTTGATTCCAATGCACGCTATGTTTGGTTCCATGCGGCTTCGCTCGGTGAGTTTGAGCAGGGCCGTCCGCTAATGGAGCAGTTGCGCCGTGAGCATCCCGACATCAAGATCCTGCTTACCTTCTTCTCACCGTCGGGCTACGAGGTGCGCAAGAACTACGAGGGGGCCGATATCGTCTGTTACCTGCCGCTCGATACTTTGTCCAATGCCCGTCGTTTCTTGGGATTGGTAAATATAGAGAAGGCTTTCATCATCAAATACGAGTTTTGGTATAACTATCTGCATATTCTCAAGCATCGTGGCGTGCCTGTCTATAGTGTGAGCAGCATCTTCCGTGAGGGGCAGGTGTTCTTCCGCTGGTATGGTCGTCAGTATGGTCGCGTGCTGAAGTGCTTCACTCATTTCTATGTGCAGAATGAGTTGAGCCGTCAGTTGCTCGGTCGCCTGAACCTGACTAATGTCACGGTGACGGGTGATACCCGTTTCGATCGGGTGCTTCAGATCAAGGAGCAGGCAAAGGTTCTGCCCGTCGTGGAGCATCTGGCCGAGGGACATAAGGTCTTTATTGCCGGTTCGTCGTGGCAGCCCGATGAGGAGATCTTCATTCGCTATTTCCGTGAACATCCCGACTGGCGACTGGTTATTGCTCCTCATGTCATTGGCGAGGACCATCTGTCACAGATAGAGAAGATGCTGGAAGGCCGCAAGGTCGTCCGCTATACAGAGGCTTCCGAGCATCCGGAGCTTTCCGAGAACTCCGATGTGCTCATCATCAACTGCTTTGGTCTCCTTAGCAGCATCTACCGCTATGCCACCGTCACCTATGTCGGTGGTGGTTTTGGTGTCAGCATCCATAATACGCTGGAGGCTGCCGTATGGGGGAAACCTGTTGTCTTTGGCCCGGAGAACAAGAAGTTTCAGGAGGCTCAGGGATTGAAGCAATGTGGTGGCGGTTTTGAGATTACCGGTTACGAAGACTTCGAGCGTTTGATGGATCGTTTAGACAGTGATGCCGACTATCTGACTACTTCCGGTCGGCAGGCTGCTGACTATGTCAGTCGGCAGTCTGGTGCCACTCGCAAGATTCTGTCTGATGTCCGTTTCTGATGCAACCGAGGACAACGGATGGAATGAAGATATGTGGATGATATTGTTTTTGCTGCTACCCCTATTGGGGCTTGTATATGCCGGCTGGCACGTATGGATGCTTGTGCCATTGTCGTGGCCGTGGCGGGCAGTCGTCATTGCACTGGGTGTAGGGGCTTTTCTGTTGATGTTCTTCAACTTGGGGCGTACCATTGACCGGATGCCTATGGCGCTGGCCCGCGTATGTTATGATGTGGGCAGTTCCAGTATCTTTGTGCTGCTCTATCTGGTCATGATTTTCCTGTTGCTTGACCTCGGACGGTTGGTGAGGCTCGTGCGGAGTGAGTGGCTGCATCAGAATTTCTATACGACGGTCATTCTGCTGGTGGGACTTTTTGTGGTTTTCCTGCTGGGAAATATCCGTTATCATCACAAGGTGCGAGAGACAATGACGCTGACAACGCAGAAACCTCTGTCAAAGCCGTTGAGACTTGTGATGCTGAGCGACCTGCATCTGGGTTATCATAATCCGAAGAGTGAACTGAGCCGTTGGGTGGATATGATCAACAAGGAGCAACCGGACTTGGTGCTCATTGCTGGTGACATCATCGACAACAGCGTGCGACCGCTCATTGAGGAGAACATGGCAGAGGAGTTTCACCGTATTGAGGCACCGGTCTATGCCTGTTTGGGCAACCATGAGTATTACACCGGAGAGCCGCAGGCTCAGCAGTTCTACAGGGAGGCAGGCATCCATCTGCTGCGCGACACCAGTGAGGTGGTGGGTGATGTGTGTCTGATTGGTCGCGACGACCGTGCAAACCGGCATCGTAAGTCGGCTGCTAAGATATTTGGTGAGGCCGATCACACGAAGTACACGATAGTGCTGGATCATCAACCTTATTACCTGGAGCAGGCAGAACGGGCAGGCATCGATTTCCAGCTGAGTGGCCACACGCATCGTGGGCAGGTTTGGCCCATCTCTTGGATCACCGATCGCATCTATGAGTGTTCGTGGGGCGAGTTTCAGCGAGGTAATACCCGCTATTACGTGTCGTCGGGTTTCGGTATTTGGGGCGGTAAGTTCCGCATCGGCACTCAGTCGGAGTATGTTGTATGTGAGTTGAAAAATGAAGAATAATATGAAGAAGATTGTGTTGGTTTGCGCAGCATTGGTCGCGTTGATTGTGCTGACAAGTGCCAAGAAGAAAGACGGCGTGATGACGAAAGAGAATGGTGTCTACGTTGTGAATACCACCGAACTGGGTAAGAACGTAGATGGCTACATAGGCCCCACGCCACTGAAAGTGTATATCTGCAAGAACAAGATTGAGAAGATAGAATTCTTGCCCAATCAGGAGACTCCTAAATATTGGAACGCTGCCAAGATGCACTTGCAGAACAAATGGGACGGTATGAAAGTCTCTGAAGTCAAGACTGCGCAGGTGGACGGACGCACGGGCGCAACCTTCTCCTGCAATGCCGTTAAGGAAAATATCAGGCTGGCCGTTGAATACTACGAGAAGAACAAGTAGAAAGCCTGATGATGTCCGACGTGCCCTATTCCGACGCGTCGGCGTTCGCTTGCTCTTTCATGTAGACCTTGGCATACTCCACATAGTGGGCAGCATTGTCGGTCTGGCCCGGACGTGTGGGTTTGAGATATTTGGCTGGTACGCCGCCCCAGATTTCGTGGGGCGGTATTTTTGTGTTCTGTAGAACCAGTGCACCGGCAGCCACGATGGCTCCTTCGCCAATCTCACAGCCGTCAAGCAGAGTGCTGCCCATACCGATGAGTGCACCGTCGTGGATGGTGCAGGCATGGACGGTCACATTGTGCCCGATGGTCACGTCGTTGCCTATGTGAGTCGGTCCTGTCTCATGGGTCACATGGATGCAGGAACCGTCTTGCACGTTAGTGCGGTCACCGATAGTGATGGGAGCCACATCGCCCCTGACCACAGCATTGAACCACACAGAACATTGATCGCCCATCGCCACATCGCCTACGATGGTAGCGTTCTCGCTGAAATAGCAGTCCTTGCCCCAACGAGGCGAAAGACCCTTGTAGGATTTGATTAGTGCCATAATGTGTGCAAAGTTACGATTTTTTTTGCAATTAGGAAAGTTTTGAATCATTTCTTTTGAATGTTATGAAACATAATGACTTGTCGTTTGACGGTGCAAAGATATGACATTCCCGTGAATCGTTGGCGAACATTGGCGGACATTGGCGAACATCGTTCGTCGATTTTGATACAATCGGGGTTGCAGTGATGCCTCGGTAGCAGTTGCGTATCAATGCTGAATTCCGGGTGTTTGGAGGCTTCAAACGGTTGGTTTGGAGGCTTCAAACGCGGTGTCCCCAAAGTAACTTCCAGTTTGTAAGGGCTAAAGTGAACGAACAATTCCTGTCGCATCTTTAAAAAGATGCTGTTTATACCTCCAAGACCATTCGTTTGGATGCTGTTTGTGTAATATTTTGACAATGCAAAATATATGGTGATTCATTCTTGTTTGCATTGTCTTTTGCCCCGTATTCTCTATGTGAGACAGTTTTATTTTCTGCTTTTCACCGGAAAAGTTTTGCTTTTTACAAATAATTGTTTATCTTTGCAACCGACTAAGCCAGTCCACTGATGCGGACAGGGTGGGGGTCAAGACATCGATGGAATGAGGCCACTAAGCCGTTTGTAGGGCTGGCCTCGGAAAGGACGTTTTCAGAAACGTTATCTTCCATGCTCAAATCTCGCAAATTTGATACTCTCGGAAGATTGCGCAACGAAGCGTCCACGTAGGGTGTATTATATCCCAATGCCTGACAGCCATTATTGGCTATCAGCATTATCACAATATAATACGCAAATGGCGTGGGCTGGCTAAGTTGCTTATCTTGAGAGAGGGCAATGCGAGAGCCTGAGCGTGGGATAAGTGACGGAAAGTTTACTCCCACGTCTTTTCTTTTCCATACTTTATGATTAAGTTACTAATCAGCCGAGGCAGGGAGAGCGAGTAGGTAGAAAACTTTGAATATGGAATTGTAAAAAAATATCACAATACAATTAAGCCTACATTTATAATGTTATAGTGTTGCGGATTAAGGCTAAACAGATAATTTATTTCTTAACTATAAAAAACAAATTACATGATGAAACAACAGGTTAAGGCTATAACACTCATGTTATTAGCCATTCTCCCATCCTTTTCCCTGTATGCGCAGGATGTGTGGGACGGAACAACGGACGTCGAGTGGAGCGGCAAGGGAACCGCAGACTCACCGTATTTGATAGGCACGGCGGCGGAGTTGGCCGGTATGGCTCAACGAACTAATGCCGGTGAGACCTTTGAAGGTCAGTATTTCAAACTGACTGCCGACCTTTGGCTCAGCGACGAATCCACGCCTGCCGATGAGCGTCCGCTGTGGGTTCCTATTGGCGAAACGACGCTAAACAACGATGATGCCGAGACCAATCCTGGCGGATTCTATGGGAAAGACTGCTGGTTCAAGGGAAACTTTGACGGTGCCGGGCATACCATACATAATTTGTGGTATAACGGCTCTATGAATCTTGACGACTGGAACGACCCCTTCGGCTCCGGTCAACTTGACTTCACGTCTTGGAATAAGGCTCTTTTCGGATTGCTTGATGGTGCAACCGTCACCAACGTGAAGCTTCAGAATGTCAACATAGGCGGCACTGCGCTCATCGGTGGCTTCGCAATTCGTGCCAAGAACACGACCTTTACCGATGTGCATG
>CAMWKM010000017.1 GCA_947174835.1 uncultured Prevotella sp. | reverse complement strand
TTTTTAATGATACGGCGACCACCGAGATCTACACTCGACTAGTCGTCGGCTGCGTGAGATTTGTATAAGATACAGTATATATACTTCTTCCACCATCTCGCACTGTATGTAGAATTCCTTAATGCAGCAAAGCAGCAATGTGACAATATGGCAACGTGGCGGAAAAATGAAAAAAAACACACGGCTTGGCACTTTATTTTCAAAAATAATGTGTAACTTTGTAGCCAGATATTTTGATGATTATATCTTACTTGTAAAGATACTATAAACATAAAGGTGGAATATGCATAATAAGTCACATTTCAATAGCGGTTTAAGAACTATTGTTCAACAAAGAAGAGACGGCGTTGAGCATAGTACGGCTGTGCATATTAAAGAATTTAACAAAACATACCATGCTGTTTACATACAAGATGCCGTTAAGTTTCTGAAAACACTTCCTGATGCCTCTGTTCAACTTGTCTTGATAGACCCTCCTTATAACCTTTCTCTTGACTACTGGGATATATACCCCAATTACCTTGAATGGGCAAAACAATGGATAGATGAGATATTTCGCGTGATGACGGATAATGGTAATTGTGTCATTTTCGGGGGGTTTCAGTTCCAAGACTTGAAGCAAGGCGACTTGTTGGAAATACTTCATTACACTCGGCATAATACTAAGCTAAGACTTATAAACCTGATAATATGGTACTATAAGAATGGCATGAGTGCCCATCGCTATTTTGCAAATCGCCATGAAGAGGCCATCTGGCTTTCAAAGACGAAGAAATATTATTTCGATTTAGATTCTGTTCGTGTGCCTTATGACGAAGAAACCAAGAAGTCTGCTTTGAAGGACAAGCGCTTGATACCGGAAAACGTAGAGAAGGGGAAGAATCCAACTAATGTATGGGAAATAGGGCGATTAAGTGGCAATTCCACCGAACGTGTTGGCCATCCGACTCAAAAGCCTGTAGAAATAATCAGAAGATTGGTGAGGTCTTTGTCATACGAGGGTTCTACTGTCTTGGATTTCTTTGCAGGCTCAGGTACCACGGGAAGAGTGTGTATTGAAGAAAACAGGAACTCCATATTAGTGGATGCAGACGCATCTTTGAAGGGTTATTTCAAGAAACACAGGGACAATATGGCCGCGATGTTTGCCAAACCATACGAGATAATAGAGAATGAACCCGTTGAAGTGTTTCTTGACCGAATAAAGACTCAGGTTATTCCAGAATAATTGTATTTTGTATAATTATGGCAAAAAAGAATCAATCTTCCAGACTGACTGAGCAGCACAAGGAGAGTCATGGCGTAGTCGGCATATTTGGTGAAGAAGCAAAACTGCACGACTTGGCAGTGGGCAAGATTTCACATTGGGTAATTAAACAATTAGAAAAGGATTACCCCAAGTTGTCTTTCCGCTTCAGGAAAAGCATCGAGAAAAGAGAAATAAACGAGGCACTCAAGAAAGTGGATTCTTCTTTAGGCCAGACCCTATTTGTGGAAAACGCAAGTATAATACCTGACGGAGGCATCATCGAGGTTAAAGATGACAACGATGATTGGAGGGTCGTTTTAGTGTCAGAAGCAAAGCATCAGGGAAAGGACATTGAGAATATCCAGAAAGGCCAGTTGGTCGGAAAAAATAAAGACCAAGATCTGATGGCAGCAGGCAACGCCATAGAAAGGTCGCACAAAAACATATCGGAAATAGCAAACTTCATGCTGGCAGAATCGCACTTCCCGTATGTTTTGTTTTTGGAAGGCTCCAATTTCCTGACGGAAACGATTTCGGTAAGAAGACCCGACGGGAGGGTCGTCATCCTTGAATATAATTCAGGATTGCTGAATCGTTTAGACCGGCTTACGGCGGCTAATTACGGATTGCCTGTCAACACGAATCTGTGCAAGAACATGTTCGTCAAGCATAAAGACAAAACCATCATGCTTCAGGCCGCCTCTATCTATACACAGGGTGACGGGAGCAGGTGGGATGCCAAAAAGATATTTGAAGTCATGCTTGAGGTTTCCAGGACTTCCCTTCAGGTGTTGGGGAGCGACTTGTTTCATCAACTGACGAAATAATTCATTGGCATATTAGCAACAATGTTTAGCCTATGTCCAGATTTACGATATACACCTACCAGTTTAAGCCCATCAATGCGCCTGTGGAGATGGATTTGTTTCGGCCCGACGTGGACGTGGAAGAGTCAATGAGGAACAAGCAGGACATCTTCGGCTGCTTCTTCTTGCACGACTCGAAACTCAGGTTCAAGTATAACAACCAGGAATTTGATTATCACGTGGTGGCTCAACACGGAGGAATTATCGTGCTGAAGATTGCCAACAACTCAAAACTGATACATGAGTCAAACTTCAATCGCTGGGAGGAGGAAGACCATCCGAGCCTATATGTGATCATCGACAATCGCAAGGACAAGCAGATTGTCGCCATCGAGAACAGGCAACTGGCATTTTCCGACACGACTACCGTGGCAAGAATCATGGCGGAGAGTTTCGACAGGCTGCTTCTGGAACATGGGTTAGAGGTGAGTGTCGATGCGAAATATCACAGGCACGAGTTCTGGGAAATCGTGACAGAGTGTGGCAATGGCGTAGCAAGTGTGAAGTTTAAGTTTCCCTATCCCAATTTGCCTGCAATATCCGACCTGGTTGGTGAGTATTATACGTGGCTCGCAGGACCAACGGCGAACCGACGACCATCCTGACGGCAAGAGCTAAAGAGCGGCTGATACTGGAGAGGGGCGACTTACTGGTGGAAAACATGATCAGTGCGGCAAGCGCCAGTGGCAAGTTGATTATGATGCGTCCCAAGGGGCAGCGGAAATGGAAACAAATAGGCCTGAGAACCATCGTACACGAGGAATTGTCTGACCAAGTTCTCAACCATTTGGAAGAGAACGAACTGATACCCCACAAATGGTATGCCATCGTGAGCTTCTTGGACAGAATAAAAAATGTATACGATTAGCATGTATAAACGGCCATCCAAACATCATTGCCGAAACAAGACTTTTGAACTGATGAAGGAGCAGTTGTTTTGCATTCTTTACCCTGCATTGTACCGCATCAGCAAGGAGTATGACGAACTTGTCCCTGCTGAGGTATGGCATGAGGCGATGAAAGATGCCACCCGCCTAAAACAAGTACATCGACCGGATATGGTGCGGAAAGAGTGGGAAGAGATGCTATTGGAGGAATATCTCCGTTTTGATACGGATGACGGCATCGTGGAGCGTAGCGAGGAACAAGCACGCCGGAGTGCGTTTGTCGTGATGATGACAATGCTCTACATACTTGCCACGGAGAACAAGAATCTTCCGGGAAAACCTTACGAAAAGCATTGTTTGATGCTTGCGGAGGCTACCGCCCGGCATGAGTTGTGCGAACCTTTCAAGAAAGAGGTATATAGCATTGAGGAAGAAGAGGAACTAAATGGGCGACGAGTCGAAATGGTGAATACGGAGCTGGAGGCAGTAGCCGACAATGAAAGTCAAGCCCGCGCCCAGGTCATCGACGAATGGGTGGGCCATGCCTTGAAATATGGAGACAAAAGGGCTCTAGAGAGTCATATCATAGTGATGGGCGAACTAAACCATCAGCACGCGGGCGAGTTCATCCGGCAGGAACGGCGATTGAGAGATGCGCTGGAAAAGGAGATAAAAGAAAGATCATCTATTATGATTGAACAAGCCCACGACGTCATTGCAGGTGGCGGCATTAAAAATATCGAGAACATATATAAGAGCACAAAATCATAAAAGAGCATCATCTATGAACATCATCATAAAAGGACATGTAAAGGGCGACATCATCGGTGATGGTGGGGTGAAGAACGAGACGCACTACCACTACAGTGATGAACACACAACAGAGCAGCAAACGAGCGAGACACACGTTTCAGCAATCACCAAGCAAGACACTACCGGCATAGTACACGATACGCCGGCTCCCTCACGACAAGGCATCGTGGATGCTCTGATGGACTTGATAGACAAGGGTGCATGGGAGAAAGGTGTGTCTGCGGAAGACGTGAAAGCGGGAATGCAAAACCTGTTGAACGATGAACACTCCGATGCTATGTGGCAGTTGTTGGAGAACGGACGTGGCGACCGTCTGCGAGTGCTCTGGCAAAACATGATTGGCTACTTCACCGTTCACGGCATGCTGCCCGCGAACATGAGTTCACCGGCCTTGAACAAGATGTTTTTCGGTGATAAAGATAAATATGACAACATCAACAAGGGAAAACATGAGGACGAGATGTCAAACGGATTTCGCGACGTTCTGCCATTGCTCAATAAGCATTTCCACCGTTAATCTGAAATAATCTGAGATTATCGGCTTAGATTTGCACCGCTCCACGGCTTATAGACCTTTGCCCACGGATTTCCGAACGGAGTCTGTGGGCAACTTTTATTGCCCACTAAGCATAACAAATAAAAGTGAGGCAATATGAAAATTACATTGCAACTTTCAGACAAGGTCTACCAGCAACTGGTGGCAAGTGGTAATCGCATTCAGGGCTCGCTGGGGCTGGTCAGTCCGATGGAGGGCAACTTCAATGCACATACGCGACACGTGTCAGTTGACGACCGTGACATGATGCACAAGATGGCGCATGGGCACATACGCATCTCCAGCCGCCGCACGTCGGTGCGCCTGTGGTTCGACCACGATCAGGAACTCATAGACGTGCCCGTGGCCATCGAGCGCGAGGGGCGCGAGGCCAGTGGGTTCGCCTATCAGGTGGAAATGACTAACGCTATCTAAATGAGTAGGAGGGTACGACTATGGCATTTGGAATAGCATTGTCAGTAAAGAGCAGGGTGCGCGAGTGTACCCCAGCCCTTCTCCGTCAGGTGCTCGACTCGGAGCAGACCGCCCGCGTGTGTGCCGAGATTGCGGATGCGCTGGAACAGGTGAAGCGTGGCGAGATGGCGCGCGAGGATTTTGAGACGTTCAAGAGTGAAAGGAAAAGGCAACTTGCTATACTCACGCCCCACGCCACGTTTCCGCAAGGCCGAAGGTGCAACGGCGAGGCGGTGCCGTCGGGGCTGAGCATGTACGACATCGACCACATGGACGACCCGCGCGGCTATTTTGCCGCGATGGTGGCCGACAGGGTGTCGGAACTGGGCATCGTCTTTGCCCACGTCACACCGTCTTCAGAGGGCTTGCGGCTGGTGTTCACCGTGCCTGCCGGCATGTCGCTCGAAGAGGCACAACGGTGGATGAGCGGACAACTGGGTGACGACCGCTACGACGGTTGCGTGAAGGACTTGGCGCGGTGCTCGTTTGTGGTGTCGAGGGACTATGTGCTCTACCTGGACGAGGCAGAACTGTTTGCGGAGCGGGAGGCTTCTCCCGGCGGAGAGGTTGATGGGACCGACGGGCAGGCTGCGCCCGTTCAACCCACAGACCTCACCGAAGCCTTCGCCCCCACCGAGGCCCCGCCCTGTTTCAAGGGCATCCCCTACGCCTCAATCATCACAGAATACTGGCGATGCACGGGAGGCGAGCCCAGCGAGGGCGAGCGCAACGTGAAACTCCATCGCCTGGCGGTGAACCTGCGAGCCATCTGCGACAACAAGCCCGAGGTGCTGATGGCGGTGATGCCGAGG
Source organism: uncultured Prevotella sp. (assembly GCA_947174835.1). GTDB lineage: Bacteria > Bacteroidota > Bacteroidia > Bacteroidales > Bacteroidaceae > Prevotella. The sequence goes on along the minus strand of CAMWKM010000017.1, from coordinate 28,286 downwards.
CTGGGACTCGCTGAGCAGGAACTGAAGAGCATCGTGCTCTCCGCCTGCAAGGAACCCACCAAGGGCTCGCGCACCATTGACCGGATAGTCAAGACGCTGGAACAAGGTGGCTCGGCAGACGAGGTGGATGATGCCGAAGGAGCGGTCGGGAAAGAGGGCATGAAGAGAATCAACGTGAGGGCGCTCCCCGTGGGGCTGAAGGAGTCGCTCACGGGTGTGCCACCTTCGATGCACATGCCCGTGCTCTGTGCCGTGATGCCCATAGCCGCCACGTATGCCGACCGGGTGGAGGTGGACTATTGCGACGGCAACCGCCAGCGACTGGGGCTGATGTCCATCATACGCGGTGACCAGGCTTCGGGCAAGAGCGTCTGCAAGGGGGCGGTGGACATCTGGAAGCGACAACTGGAAGCAGAGGACGCGATGGCCCGCCACCGCGAAGAAGAATGGAAAGAACGCAAAAAAGGGCGCAAGGCCAACGAGAAGGCGCCCGAAGACCCGAAGGTGCTCATCAGGATGGTGCCCGTCACGGTGTCGTGCTCCACGCTGCTCAAGCGCTTCAAGAACGCGCAGGGGCACTCGCTCTACTCCTTCGGTGAGGAACTGGACACGCTGCGCAAGACGAACGGTGCAGGCTCGTGGTCGGCAAAGTACGACATCTACCGCCTCTCGTTCGACAACGGTGAGTGGGGACAGGACTACAATTCGGACCAGGCCGAGAGCGGTGTGGTGAAGGTGGCCTACAACTGGACGATGCTGGGCACAAACGGAGCGCTGAAGAGGTGCTTCAGGACTGACAACATCGAGAACGGCCTTTCGTCGCGCATCCTCGTGGCCGAAATGCCCGACTCGTCGTTCTCGAAGATGCCCAAGTATGGCCGTCGCTCAGTGGAAGACGAGGCCCGCATCCAAGAGGCGGCAACGAGGCTCAGAAGCCATAGCGGATTTGTGGACACGCCACGTCTGCGTCGTGCCATCGAGGAGTGGGTGGAAGAGAAGCGCGTGGAAGCTGCCAAGGACATAGACCACGTGAAGGACACTTATCGCAAGCGCGCGGCGGTCATCGGCTTCCGTTGCGGTGTGGTGTTCCACCTGCTGACGGGCTGTGACAAGGAAACCAAAGCCTGCCTGAGCTTTGCGCGGACGATGGCCGACTACTGTCTGGAGCAGCAGACAGCAGCCTTTGGCGAGGCGCTGATGAGCCAGTATGTGGATGCAGGCACCGAGGGTCTGCGCTATGGTGCGAACCACTCCGTGTTCGACCTGTTGCCGCCCGTGTTCACGATGAACGACCTGCGTGCCTTGAAGCGTGGCTATTGTAGCGAGTCGAGCCTGCGCTCCATCATCACCCGTTGGCGACGCGATGGGTGGATAGAAAAGACAGATGCAAGGCATTGGACAAAAGTGAGTGTGGAAAAGTGACAATGTTGCATTGCTGCATTGTTGCATTAAGGATTTTTTATTAATTCATAATTCATAAATGACATGGAACTGATACTGACACGTATAGCAAAACGCAAGACCTACACAATAGGCAGGCTTGCAATCAAGGAACGCCGCGATGATGAATACCTGGCAGGCGAGACCGACACCTATTTCTGCGACACGCTGGAGCCCACATGGCGCGACTACAAGAACGGGGCACGAAAAATCAGAGGCTCGTCGGCCATCCCCGAAGGGCACTACGCCGTGGTCATCTCGTGGTCGCCACGGATGCGGCAATGGCTGCCCATCCTGCTGGGCGTGCCCATGTTCGAGGGCATACGCATCCACGCGGGCAACACGGCACAGGACACCGAGGGCTGCATACTCGTGGGCGAGAACCGTCAGGTGGGGCAGGTACTCAACTCGCGCACATGGCTGAAGCGGCTGAAGGACAAGATTGTGGAGGCCAAAGAGAGGGGCGAGGCCGTGTGGATCACGGTAAGGTAAAAAAACGAATCCCGCAGGGTCTCAATAGTTGCACAAAAGCACATGAATGTGCACGTTTGAACGCAAAATGTGCAGTTTTTGTGCTTTTTTCTTTGTCAATCGGGAGAAAAACCGTAACTTTGCAGGCGATTTAAATCAAACGAAAGAAAGAAATTTCTTATACATTATTATTATACTAAATATGGCTTTAAAGATTGTTGTGCTGGCCAAGCAAGTGCCAGACACCCGAAACGTGGGTAAGGATGCGATGACCGCCGAAGGTACGGTGAACCGCGCTGCCCTGCCCGCCATCTTCAATCCCGAAGATTTGAACGCACTGGAGCAAGCCCTTCGCTTGAAGGAGCAGAATCCGGGCTCTACAGTAGGAATCCTCACGATGGGTCCTCCACGTGCAGGTGAAATTATCCGTCAGGGACTTTATCGTGGTGCCGATACTGGTTGGTTGCTAACAGACCGTCTGTTTGCAGGTGCCGATACACTGGCCACTTCTTACGCACTGGCTACTGCCATCAAGAAGATTGGCGATGTGGATATCGTCATCGGTGGTCGTCAAGCTATCGACGGTGACACGGCTCAGGTTGGCCCACAGGTGGCTCAGAAACTGGGACTGAATCAGGTGACATACGCTGAAGAGATTATGAAGGTGGAAGATGGCAAAGCCACTATCCGTCGCGTCATTGATGGTGGTGTAGAGACCGTCGAGGCTCCGCTGCCCGTGGTTATCACGGTGAACGGAAGTGCTGCTCCTTGCCGCCCACAGAACGCCAAACTGGTGATGAAGTATAAGCGTGCCACCTGTCCTATGGAGCGTACTACGGACGACGACTATTCTGAATACAACCATTTGTATGAGGAACGCCCCTACCTGACGCTGAACCAGTGGTCAGTGGCCGATGTTGACGGCGATGTCAACCAGTGTGGTCTGGCCGGTTCGCCTACCAAGGTGAAGGCCGTGAAGAACATCGTGTTCCAGGCAAAGGAGTCAAAGACACTGACAGCTTCAGATGCCGACGTAGAGAATATGATTAAGGAATTGTTGGAAGAGAAGATTATTGGATAAGAGATATGAATAACGTATTTGTATATGTAGAGATAGAAGGTACGCAGGTACAGGAAGTATCTCAGGAGTTGCTGACCAAAGGTCGCAAGCTCGCCAATGAACTGGGTGTGGAACTCCACGCTGTTGTTGCCGGTACAGCTATCAAAGATAAGGTAGAAAATCAGATTCTCCCTTATGGTGTTGACAAGTTATTTGTCTTTGACGGTGAAGGATTGTTCCCCTATACGTCGGCTCCCCACACCGATATTCTTGTGAACCTGTTCAAAGAAGAGCAGCCTCAGATTTGTTTGATGGGTGCTACCGTTATCGGTCGTGACCTCGGTCCTCGTGTGTCGTCATCACTGACCAGCGGTCTGACAGCCGACTGCACTGAACTGGAAATTGGTCCGTATGAGGACAAGAAGGCCGGCAAGAACTACGAGAATTTGCTGTACCAGATTCGTCCTGCTTTCGGCGGTAACATCGTAGCAACTATCGTCAACCCCGACCATCGTCCCCAGATGGCAACCGTACGCAGCGGTGTGATGCAGAAAGCCATCTATGACGGCAAGGCAAAGAATGAAGTGGTTTATCCTGAAGTGGCAAAGTACGTCAGCCCTGAGGCTTACGTAGTAAAGGTACTGACACACGAAGTGCAGGCTGCCAAGCACAACCTGAAGGGTGCGCCAATCGTGGTAGCCGGTGGCTACGGCATGGGCTCGAAGGAGAACTTCGACCTGCTGTTCCAGTTGGCCAAGGTATTGCATGGCGAGGTCGGCGGAAGCCGTGCTGCCGTGGATGCAGGCTGGTTGGATCATGACCGTCAGATCGGTCAGACCGGTGTCACTGTTCATCCGAAAGTGTACATCGCTTGCGGTATCTCCGGACAGATTCAGCACATTGCCGGTATGCAGGATTCCGGCATCATCATCAGCGTCAACTCTGATCCCGATGCCCCTATCAACAAGATTGCCGACTACGTGATTGTTGGCACCGTTGAGGAAGTCGTTCCCAAACTCATTAAGTATTACAAACAGAATAGCAAATAAACAATGGCAAACTATTATAGTGATCATCCTGAGATTGGGTTCTACTTAAACCACCCACTCATGAAGCGCATCGTTGAGCTCAAGGAGCGCAACTTTGAAGATGCAAAGAACTTTGACTATGCCCCTGTTGATTTAGGCGATGCCATCGAGAACTACAAACAAATTCTCGACATCACGGGTGACGTGGCTGCAAACATCATTGCCCCCAATTCAGAGAGTGTCGACCTGGAAGGTCCACATCTTGAGAATGGCCGCATGATCTATGCCAGCAAAACTTTCGAGAATCTTGATGCCACCCGCAAGGCCGGTCTTTGGGGTGTATCAATGCCCCGCCGCTACGGTGGTCTGAATCTGCCTAACGCAGTATTCTCAATGTTGAGCGAAGTTATCTCGGCTGCCGATGCCGGTTTCCAGAACATCTGGAGTCTGCAGAGTTGTATTGATACGCTCTACGAGTTCGGTTCTGAGGAGCAACGTCAGAAGTATATTCCTCGCGTATGCGCTGGAGAAGGTATGTCAATGGACTTGACTGAGCCCGATGCCGGCTCCGACCTGCAGCGTGTTATGCTGAAAGCCACCTTCGACGAGAAAGAGAACTGCTGGCGACTGAACGGTGTGAAGCGCTTCATCACTAATGGCGACAGCGACATCCACCTCGTACTGGCCCGCTCGGAGGAAGGTACCAAGGATGGTCGTGGCCTTTCAATGTTCATTTATGACAAGCGTCAGGGTGGTGTTGACGTGCGCCACATTGAGCATAAACTCGGTATTCATGGCTCACCCACCTGTGAGTTGACCTACAAAAATGCCAAGGCAGAACTCTGCGGAAGCACCCGCATGGGTCTGATCAAATATGTAATGGCCCTGATGAACGGTGCCCGTCTGGGCATTGCCGCTCAGTCGGTGGGTCTCTCTCAGGAGGCTTACAATGAGGGACTGGCTTATGCAAAGGAACGTCAGCAGTTCGGTGACAAGATTATCAACTTCCCCGCTGTCTACGATATGCTGGCCCGCATGAAGGCCAAGCTCGATGCCGGTCGTTCACTGCTCTATCAGACAGCCTGCTACGTTGATGTGTACAAGTGTTTAGAGGACATCGAGCGCGACCGCAAACTGACTCCCGAAGAGAAGCAGGAACTGAAAAAGTATCAGCGTCTGGCCGATGCCTTCACGCCGTTGGCCAAGGGTATGAACTCAGAGTACGCCAACCAAAATGCCTATGATGCCATCTCTATTCATGGTGGTTCAGGCTTTATCATGGAGTACAAATGCCAACGCCTCTACCGCGATGCCCGTATCTTCTCCATCTACGAGGGAACGACACAGTTGCAGGTGGTCGCTGCCATCCGTTACATCAGCAATGGCACCATGCTGCAAAACATCAAGGATATGCTGGAAAGTGAAGAGCTGAAAACAAAGAACGAAGAATTGAATGCTCTCAAGGCCCGCGTTGAGAAACTCATTCCTGTCTACGAGGATGCTCTCAACTACGCCAAGAGTCTTGACAATCAGGATGCCTTCGATTTCCTGGCCCGTCGTCTCTACGACATGACCTGCGGACTCGTGATGTCACTGCTCATCATTCGCGATGCCATCAAAGCTCCCGAACTCTTCCAAAAGTCGGCACAGGTATATGTCCGCATGACCGAGGAGGATGTCATTGGCAAGTCTGCCTACATCAAGACCTTCCAGATGGAGGATCTTAATAACTTCAAGGCCGCAGAACCTGAGGCATAAGAATAAATCTATTCAGAATCAAGAAACCCGGTGAAGACGATGGCTTCACCGGGTTTCTTATGATCTCATCCGACTTATCGCAGTTCGGAATCAGTATCATACTAATGATATCTAAACTATAACAGCATACTTTTCAAATGCGATGCCTATGTTTGCGAGGCGCTCTCCTGTGAAGTGTGGAAGAGGAAATACAAGCTTTTGAATATAAATCTTTCACATTTTCCACACTTTACGCAAATTTTGACCATTAAGCTCAGATTTTTTAACATCACAGAATGAATTATTCAAATATTTATTATAAATTTGTATCAGCTTATTGAGTTTACAAAATATCATAGCAGAATGAAAAAGACAATTATTTTCAGCGTACTCTTTGCGTTCAACTGCCTGTTTTCTTTGGCACAGGGATTCAGTGTTGAAAAACTGAAGCAAGGTGTATGGTATTTGACAACAAGCCATACAGATGAGAAAACATATTTATCGTTCTCAGATTCCATAGAACACGAAACCTATTCGATACTTCGGGAAGGCCGATGGCAAGATGTTACTTTAAGGACTCCATATTATCTCTCCAACACAAAACCTCAAACTTTTGATTTCAGTAAAGTAGGTAAAGGGGATTCCGGTAAATACCTTGTAGAATGGAATGACAAAATGAAAGAGTTTTATACATTTGAGATAGTTGACCTAACGGACAATTATTTAAAAATCAAATGTTCCAATAATGACGACGTTCGCATATTTAGAAACGAGCACTAATTTATAGCAACATTTACTACGACTATTTGTATGCCTTTTATTAATAAACTAAACATAAACTTACTATGAAAAGATTCTGTTTGATTATCACATTAATCGTCAGCACATTTTCTGCTGCCAATGCCGGAGGCATCACCGGTAAATGGAAATGTTCCAAAGAGTTTATTGACGGATTGGGACTGTATTATAATCAAATGGGGGGACACTACGAATTCAAGAAGGACGGTACTTTCACCGTGAAAATCAAAGGAACTAAACGTACTTCAAAGTACGCTGAAGTTAGCCGCGGGCTTAAACCGGAATTCCTTCACGCAAACACCGCCAACTGTACATCAAAGTCAAAGGCACATACAAGATTGTGAACGACAGCATCTCGACCACCGTACACCCGGAAGATGTCAAATGTCACATTCAGCCTGGACGGGACTATCCTGCTCCTCCTGATGCGAATGACAACAGATATACTTTGGCTGAGAAAGAATGGAAACAGCATTTGTATGATCAGGAAGTGTTTTGGAGTGAAACGCAGGCGCAGACCGTAAAGAACGAACTGATGCACATGTGGGTATGGAACAAAGAACCTGTGACGGTTAATAAAAAGACACTGACAATAGGGAATAAGGTCACGTTTACACGTAAATAGGCATAAGGGCGTAAGCACCCGAATGAATGAAGCCTCCAAACGGGTGGTTTGCAGGCTTCAAACGGATGGTTTAGAGGCTTCAAACGATGCGTTTGGAGCCTTCAAAATATATCGTTCAACAATTGTTCTATGACACCGGGGAAGTATTCCATCTCTAATCGGTGCTCTTTCTCGGCAATATCATCAACGCTGTCGTCGGGCGACAAGGCCACTTTATATTGCACGATGATGTCGCCACCATCGCAGACGGGCGTTACCCAGTGGACCGTCATCCCTGTCTCAGTCTCGCCCGCAGCCTTCACTGCCTCATGTACATGATGCCCCCACATACCCTTGCCGCCATATTTGGGCAGCAACGACGGATGGATGTTGACGATGCGATGCGGATAAGATTCTATCAGGAAGTCGGGTATCAACGGCAAGAAGCCTGCCAATACAATAAAGTCAATGTCATATTGCTTCAGCAAAGCCGTCATCAACTCAGCATCATTCAGTTCCGACTTGTTGACCACAGCAGTGGCAACATTCAACCGTGCCGCCTTGTCCAAGGCCGGTGCATCCGATTTATTGCTGACGACCAAAGCCGTCGTCACATACTCCGATGAAGCAAAATAGCGGATAATATTCTCACAATTAGAGCCACTTCCCGACACGAAAATGGCAATGTTTGTTTTCTTCATATTCCCATTCTTACAATATTCGTGTGCAAAGATAAGCATTTTTTTCGACTTATCTTTGCAGGCTTAGAGATTATTTTGTATCTTTGCAAGGTCTAAATACAAGCAAACTAACAATTTTTATTGTAATGAAGAATATTACTCTTGACATCACAAAAGCCTCCTGCTTCTTGGCAGAAGGTGCTGTTGCCGCCTTCAAGCCTCAGGTAAAGGCCGCGCAGGAAGCCCTCGAAAACGGCACATGCCCCGGTAACGATTTTCTGGGATGGCTGCATCTGCCCTCCTCTATCACGCCCGCTTTCCTCGACGAAATCCAGACTTGCGCCAATGTGCTCCGCCAAAACTGCGAGGTAGTCGTCGTGGCCGGCATCGGCGGTTCCTATCTCGGAGCCCGCGCTGTCATTGAAACCCTGAGCAATTCATTCGGCTGGCTCATTCAAGACCCGAAGAATCCCACTATTCTTTTTGCCGGAAACAATATCGGTGAGGACTATCTCTTTGAGATGACCGAGTATCTGAAGGACAAAAAGTTTGGCGTTATCAATATCTCCAAGTCGGGCACTACGACGGAGACTGCCCTGACTTTCCGTTTGTTGAAGAAGCAGTGTGAGGCTCAACGTGGCAAGGAAGAGGCCAAGAAGGTGATTGTGGCTGTGACCGATGCCAAGCGTGGTGCCGCCCGCACCTGTGCCGACAAAGAAGGTTACACCTCATTCATCATTCCCGACAACGTGGGTGGCCGTTTCTCGGTGCTGACTCCGGTAGGCCTGCTACCCATCGCCTGTGCCGGTTTCGACATCAAGTCACTCGTGGAGGGTGCCCAGTCAATGGAGAAAGCCTGCGGCAAGGATGTGGCTTTCGAGGAGAATCCCGCAGCCCTGTATGCTGCCGTCCGCAATGGTCTCTACCAGTCGGGAAAGAAAATCGAGATCATGGTAAACTACCAGCCCAAGCTACACTTCGTCAGTGAGTGGTGGAAGCAGCTTTACGGTGAGAGCGAGGGTAAGGACAAGAAGGGCATCTTCCCCGCCAGTGTCGACTTCACGACCGATCTGCACTCCATGGGACAATGGATTCAGGATGGCGAGCGCACCATCTTTGAGACGGTCATTTCGATTGAAGAGCCGGAGCAGAAGCTGCATTTCCCCAGCGATGAAGAGAATCTGGACGGCCTGAACTTCCTGGCCGGCAAGCGTGTGGACGAGGTAAACAAAATGGCAGAACTCGGCACACGTCTGGCTCACGTCGATGGCGGGGTGCCCAACATCCGTATATCAGTGCCTAAACTGAACGAATACTACATTGGACAACTTATCTATTTCTTCGAAATCGGTTGTGGCATCAGTGGCAATGTGCTGGGTGTGAATCCGTTCAACCAGCCCGGTGTGGAGGCTTACAAGAAGAATATGTTTGCCCTGCTCGACAAGCCCGGCTATGAAGCCGACTCAAAAGCCATCAAGGAGCGTTTGGCCAAGGAGGCATAATGAACGAAATCAAAGAATACCTGAACAAGCACGGCTTTGAGGCATTACGTCCCAAAGCCGTGCTATTCGATATGGATGGCGTTCTCTACGACTCGATGCCCAACCATGCTATTGCCTGGCAACTGTCGATGGAGAAATTCGGCATCCACATGACCAAAGCCGATGCCTATGCCACAGAAGGTGCGCGTGGTGTCGACACCATCCGTATGATGGTCAAGACCCAACAGGGGCGCGATATTGATGAAGCGGAAGCGCAAACGATGTACAATGAAAAGACGCGCCAATTCCACGCTCTGCCAGAAACGCCTGTCATGCCGGGCATCATGGACTTGATGGCTCAAATCAAGTCTGACGGATTGACCATCGGAGTAGTAACCGGCAGTGGGCAACGGCCACTCATCAACCGACTGATCAAGGATTTCGGAAGCTATTTAGACGAGAATCACATCGTGACAGCCTACGATGTCAAGCGCGGAAAGCCGGCACCTGAACCTTATCTGATGGGACTGAAGAAAGTCGGAGGCATAAATCCTTGGGAAGCATTTATCGTAGAGAATGCACCATTGGGCATCAAAGCAGGCGTCACCGCACAGGTTTTCACCATTGCCGTCAACACCGGTCCCCTACCCGACGAAGCATTACTGAACGAAGGAGCCAATCTACTCTTTCCCCGAATGACCGTTCTCAGCCAACATTGGAAAGACCTATTCACCCAATGCCGATAGTCCAAGACTAATCATCGTCGACGTCATAGTCGAGCATATCCATGTCATCGTCTTTCTCAACTCTGACAGTTCCTTGTCGGTCGATAATCATCTTCAAGGGCACAAACAAATCATCCGGTGCATCGGGCATCCCGACAACCACGGAAAATTCCAATGCAGAATCGTCGATTTCATTATATAGAATACTGACCAACTGGCCATTTCGCTTGAACGGTTCATCAAGATAGGCAACGAAAGCATCCTTCACAAACGACCGATGGAAGAACTTCGTACCATCCTGCCTGCTGATATTCACAACAATGCGGTTATCTACATACTGCTGACCGTTATCATCTTTCAACTTAGACAGGCTATCGGCAGGCAAACGACTGATGTCTACTTGATAAGTTTTACCCAGCCAAACAATGGACTTTGTCTGACGATCCTCGCTCATTTTTATTGGAGCGACAAGGGCTTTAGGCTCATACTTCGTCGTGATGATATCACCTGTATTCTTTTTCTCTTTGCAGGCACCCAGCAACATCATACTGACAGCCAACAACAAACATATAGGTTTCTGTTTCATAATTGCAGGGGCAAAGATACGAAAAAAATGCCATAGAAACAAAAAAAGCGCCCACTTTTTCAAGTGGACGCTGTTACCATAATTAACCAAATCCTTTTTATCCCGAAAACTTATTCCATTAAGTAGGCACGCTTGCCTCTAAAAACACTATGTTAACCTAAATCACTATGAAAAATTTCTTTAGTCTTTACTTATTATCGCCTCCGCGTTGTCTTTGTCCATGACGACCTCTCGGACCTTCATTCATTCGTTTCTGCATATCTGCCTGATATGCCTTGAACTGATCCTCGGTCATGATCTTCTGCAGTTCGGCATTATAAGCATCCCGACTTTTCTGCATTTCCTCGCGGCGCTGTTCCATTTCTTCCCTTGAAGGACGCTGACGATCGCCACGATCCATCTGCGAACGACGCCCGTCACGGCCTCCACGTTGCCAGCCTCCCATCGGGCCCATCTTCTCGGTATGCTTCAAATTCAGTTCCAACAACCGGGCGGCCTGCTCTTCATTCAGTCCGTATGTCTTTACCGTCTCAGCAGTGCGCTGCTTCACCATTTCGGTTCTATCGGGTCGCTGATGTTCACGCTTCTGTTGGTTCTCTTCCTGTGCCACTGCCGTAGCGCTCATTGTGATGGCGGCTACTAAAGCCATTACTATCTTTTTCATATTAGTTACTTTTTAAACATTAGACATTTTGCTTCTATCATGTTCTCTGAGTTGCAACTAATACTCTGATGCAAAGACAAACAAAAAGTTTAATCTGTCCATGAAAAAACTTTTTCTTTTTTGCACTTATATGGGCTTTTTTTTCTATTTTTGCACAAAATTGAAGAACCATGACACTCAAACGGCAGCTTTTTACGTTCATAGGCTACGTTGCCCTTATGCTTCCTGTCATTTGCAATTCAAGCTGCAATCAAACACGGATTGAGGAGCAGACTGATACTATTAGCACGATGACACTGCAGATTCGGCAATGCTCGCGCCTCTATACTACAGAATACAAGGTACACAAAATCGTGACTTGCGACGACCGTTCGACCATCGACACCAAAGGTCTCGGCATTGATTTGGAGATAAAAAAGCCCGGACACCGCAAGATGGCCATACCTATTGATGCCACGCTGAAAGGCTATATTGACTTTAGCCAGTTCTCTGAAGCCAACATAAAGCAAGACGGGCAGCACCTCGACATCACGCTACCAGACCCGAAGGTGACGCTGACCGGCAGCAAGGTAGACCATGAACACCTAAAGGAATTTGTATCGCCTTACCGTGACCGCTTCAGCAACGACGAAAAAAACGAGCTTATCAGTCGGGGGCAGCAAGCCATTATTGACGAGGTTCCTCGTCTGGGTATAGAGCAAAGCGCCCGTGCAGGAGCCGTCAGGCTGCTGATGCCCATCCTCACAAAAATGGGATTCGAGGAACAGAATATCACCATTAACTTTCGTAGCGACTTTAATAGCGACCAATTGATCCGTCACTTAGACTAATCCGCCCTACCCTTATGGAAAAGAATACCCGCATCACCCTGATTACTTGTGGTTCCATTGTGGCCGTCGTCATCGTCTCCATCATCGTTGCAGCAATCATTTCCGGCTCGTGGCTATGGGGCCAAATAGAGCAAGCGACCCCATCTATCACCATTACCGACCGTCGCAATGTTGGCTTACTGCCAACACAACTACAGGATATCCGAGACATCGGGCAATGGGAATTTCTGTCCGTAGACGACGAAGAATTGATAGACACCATACGCCCCGGTATTCTTTTCGATGATCATCTGGCGTGCATCTATCGTGGCACCCTACGGCTGGGCATTGATATGCAGGAACTGAAGGAAGACAAAATCAAGGTCAATGGTGACAGCGTCAGTCTACGTCTGCCACAGGCAAGACTACTCGATGAGTTTTTTATCGATGATACCCGCACGGAAATATTCTTTGAGGATGGTGACTGGTCATCCTTTGCACGCGACGAACTCTATCACCGGGCAAAGGAACAAATGAAGAGACGAGCACTGACCAATAAGAATATTGCCCTGACCCAGCAACTGGCTGAAGAACAGATCCGACAGTTATTCCGCGCAATGGGCTTTAACCACGTGGCTATTACCTTTGAGGATAATTTCTGTTATTGACAACTTCCACGACGGTCAACACGCCACCACTAACCTGAAACCGCACATCACGACCACCGAAAGGCATCCCATAGACGCGACCGGCATCATCATGATAGCGGGGACGCGGATCCTGAGCCAACACTTGCCGAAGCCCTGCCTGCTCTTCTTGTGAGAAGCAAGCAGCCAATTCATCAGTCATGACGACTTCAAGTGGCTGCCATTTCCGCTCGTCAACAAAACCGCTGCGTGCCTCAGGATGACAATCTGCATACGTTACATAGGGTTTTATGTCATAGATAGGTGTGCCATCCATCAGGTCGGCTCCCTTCACATGGATGACAGGTCCTAAATCCTTGGTTATCTCCACCTTATTTATATATACGCACGAAAGCCCCATTCGGTTCGGACGAAACGGTGAACGCGAGGCGAAAACCCCAACTCGCTCATTCCCCCCGAGACGAGGTGGCCTGACGGTTAGTCCCTGTTGTTCATGAGGATTGGCACTGAATTCCCAAATAAGCCACAAGTAATCAAACTGCTCTAATCCCCTGACGGCCTCCTCCCTTCGGTATTCTGGTTCAAGCACAATCATCCCGGGCAGGTCGTCAGCCAATCCGCTTTGTCGGGGCACACCGAACTTCGAAGTCATCGGTGAACGAAAATAAGCTATCGGTGTAATAGTCATTCAGCCCACAAAGATACAAAAAGGAACTGATATGGCAAAAAAATAATCATATAATCCTTTTCTGTTTCGTCATAAATTCCTACCTTTGCAACCGAACATCATTAAACAACAAGAATCATGAAACAGAGAATTGCCCTATTAAGCCTATTGGTGCTCCTTGCAATGTCAATGCAAGCCGCACAAAAATCGGACACGTTCACTACACCTGGAGGTAAGACTGTGACCATCAACCACATCAAACACGCAAGCATACACATCGAATATGAGGGCAAACACATCTATATTGACCCCGTTGGCAATCTGGAACCAAAGACTGATTTTTCGATGTATCCAAAGGCTAACATCCTGCTCATCACCCATGAACACTTCGATCATTACGATGCGCTGGCCATCCCCAAGCTTTGCACCCCAGCCACCGGAGTCTACACAAACAAGACTGTAAACGGCATGATTCACCGCGGCCTCATCCTGAACAATGGTGATAGCATCACCTATGCCGATGATATTCGTATCTGGGCTGTGCCGGCCTACAACACAACAGAGGGTCGGGAACAGTTTCATCCCAAAGGTCGCGATAATGGTTACATTCTGTCGCTTGACGGACTTCGTATCTACATTGCCGGTGACACAGAGGATATCCCAGAAATGGACAATCTGAAAGATATCGACATTGCCTTCCTGCCTTGCAACCAACCTTACACGATGACTATCGATCAATTAGTAAAAACAGCAAAGGCCATCAAGCCCAAAGTGCTCTTTCCCTATCACTTCGGTGACACACCCATCAATCAGGTGCTTATTAAATTGAACGGATCGGGAATAAGTACAAGAATCAGAGACTACAAATAATCAGAAAAGCGACCTTGAAAGGTCGCTTTTCTGATTACAACAAGTTGTCGCGTTCAATATCCTTGAAATAGCGATAGGTGCCAACCTTCAGTTCCTCACAGGCAGCATCGTCAGCCACGATAATACCATGAGGATGCATTTGCAAAGCCGAAATAGTCCACATGTGGTTCACACTTCCCTCAACAGCAGCCTGCAAAGCGCGGCACTTTGCGTGGCCATTCACCAGAATCATTACTTCCTTGGCAGCCATCACAGTACCAACACCAACGGTCAAGGCCGTCTTAGGCACCTTATTAATGTCACCCTCGAAAAAGCGACTGTTAGCAATAATAGTATCAGTGGTCAGGGTTTTCTGACGAGTGCGACTGCAGAGCGATGAGCCCGGCTCGTTGAAAGCGATATGACCGTCGGGACCAATTCCACCAAGGAAGAGATCAATACCGCCAAACTTCTCTATCTCCTTCTCGTAATTGGCACATTCGGCAGCCAAGTCTTCTGCATTTCCATTAAGGATATGAATATTCTCTTTGGGACAGTCGATGTGGTTGAAAAGATTAGTAAACATAAAAGAGTGATAGCTTTCAGGATGCTCTACGGGCAAGCCGACATACTCATCCATATTGAAAGTAACAACATTCTTGAACGACACCTTACCTTCTTGATAGGCTTTCACTAAACCACGATACATGCCAATAGGCGATGAGCCTGTAGGCAGACCAAGAATAAAAGGTTTCTCCTTCGTTGGCTTCGCAGCATTAATCTTTGCTACTACATAATTTGCTGCCCACTGGGACATCAAATCATAATTTGGTTCAATAATAACTCGCATATTTTTCTTTTTTAAAATTATTATATCATAATCTTCTTGCGATTGACGATATACAGGCCACGTTTGAGCGGGAACTGTGGTTTATAACGACGTCCCTGCATATCGTAGATTGTGCCATCGCCTATAGACTGCTCCGGAGTTAGGTTTATAATTCCTGCGGGGTCACCTCCCATGAAACAAAAAGAGATATTCCCCTCGTCTGACATTGTGATATCTGTAATGGATTTCGACAGAACAGTAGCATCCTCAGCATTCCTATTATACATGACGGTAGCGGGAATAGATGTGTCTGTCAGTTGATCGTTCACGAAATTCGTACTGTCAGTCGACCACGGATAAGACGATGTACTAAGATGCTTGTTGTGCATCCTATCAGGCCCAGCCCACTGATTATTATCATAAGGAGCAATAGTTTCCCACTGATTATAGTCCATATTGTCCGCATGTACAAGATCAAAGCGGAAATGGCCTTTCATATTATTAACAAAATTGCCCGACCAAGCGGATGCAAGATAGTCTACATGATAAACAACAAGTCCTTTACCTGGCAATCCGGCATCCCAACCATCCCACTGGCGGTTCTCAAGTAAAAGATACTCCGAATCTGTATGCTTAATGATATAGGCATCGCCACCGCCTGCCAAAGGCTTCATATTCCTCACCTCTGTGGGTTGATATAGTTCTATAGGTGTCAACCATCCCATCAACATTTTCTCCATCGCCGTATAGTTAGGCGGGCACCAACCATAGTTGGTAAAGTTACCGCCATCCATCAGGTCCCACTCATCAACAACGGAAAAGAATCCGGAACTGCCTCCAGTAGGATAGATATCCGGCAAACCAAGACAATGCGCATACTCATGGCAAATAGTACCAATACCACAAAGTGTGTTACCTTCCCACTTTTCAGCACTGACAGAATAATTGCGTATCACCACATTACCAGGCATCGTAATTGCAGAAAAAGAAGAGGTATTAGGCCATATATAGCCATAGGAAGCCGTCCCTTGGTTACCACTCATGCCTGCAAAAACAAATATAATCTGTTCTATCTCGCCATCGCCATCCCAATCATATTGACTGTAATCCCAATTCGCATTCTCGGACAACAGCATCCGGGTGGCATCTATCATTTGTTCTCTGGCATAATTACGCGTACTGGCAGACGGATTGTCATAAGGTTGTGCTTTGGTTGTCAATTGGTAAGGTCCAAAGACATCACACTCAAGATTGAACAGCCCTCTCGACTGATCGCGAAAGTAGTCTGCCACACAACCGTTTCCAAATCGTTTGTTAAAGCCATTATAGTTGAACAGAGAGTCATAAAATTCACGAGGCTGTTCCATACTGAAGTAGGTAGCATCGCCCTTGAATTCTACCAGCACGACCAATTGCTTATATATCTTATTTGGATCCCAACTCCTATTGATAGCAGGCAGGCGGGCCGACCGTGACACACCACGCACCTCAGCCGTCTCATCGGCTGAAGGTGGTGTGCAGTCGCCTCTCCTGATGTTCTGCGCTAAAGAGAAAAAAGGCAAAAAGGCAAAAAGAAACAATAAGCCTTTTATTTGCCGCATGGAGCCCAGGGTTTAAGCTGCTTAAAGAAGTCGTTGCCCTTATCATCTACCAAGATGAAGGCGGGGAAATCTTCAACGTCAATCTTCCAGATAGCTTCCATACCCAACTCAGGATATTCCACACACTCAATGCTCTTGATGCTCGACTGCGACAAAACAGCAGCCACACCGCCAATGCTGCCCAAATAGAAACCGCCATGCTTTTGGCAAGCATCAGTTACCACCTGCGAACGGTTGCCTTTGGCAATCATCACCAGCGAGGCACCCAACGACTGAAACTCATCCACATAGGGATCCATACGGTTGGCCGTCGTCGGCCCCATCGAGCCACAAGGATACCCCTCTGGCGTCTTGGCTGGACCAGCATAGAGCACAGGATATTTCTTAAAGTATTCAGGCATTTCCTCGCCAGCATCAATACGAGCCTTCAATTTGGCATGAGCAATATCACGAGCCACAATAATCGTACCACGCAGGTTGATTCTCGTGGAAACAGGATATTTCGTCAGTTCTTTGCGAACAGCATCGATACCTTGATTCAGGTCTATCTCAATAGTATTCTGTCCTTCCCCGGCCTTGGCATATTCAGCAGGAATCAACTCCGAAGGATTCGAGTCCATCTTCTCCAACCAAATACCGTCTTTATTGATCTTCGCCTTGATATTACGATCGGCCGAGCAGCTGACTCCCATACCGATGGGGCAAGATGCACCATGACGGGGCAAACGGATAACACGAATATCATGCGCCAGATACTTACCACCGAACTGTGCACCGAGACCAATCTTGTGAGCCTCATCCAACAATTTCTGTTCCAGATCAACATCACGGAAAGCGCGTCCCGTCTCATCACCCGTAGTGGGCAGCGAATCATAGTATTTGATACTGGCCAGTTTGACAGTCAGAAGGTTCTTCTCCGCAGAAGTGCCACCAATGACAAAAGCAATATGATATGGCGGACAGGCAGCCGTACCGAGGCTCTTCATCTTCTCCACGAGGAAGGGAATGAGTGTGCCTTCATTTTGAATAGTAGCCTTCGTCATCGGATAGAAGTAGGTCTTGTTAGCCGAACCGCCGCCCTTAGCTACCATCACAAAACGATACTCCGCACCCTCGGTAGCCTCAATATCAATCTGTGCAGGCAGATTGCAGCGGGTATTCACCTCATCGTACATATTCAACGGAGCATTCTGTGAATAGCGCAGGTTATCCTGCGTAAAGGTATTGTAGACACCCAGACTCAATGCCTCTTCGTCCTCGAATCCAGTCCACACCTGCTGACCTTTCTCACCATGAATGATAGCAGTACCCGTATCCTGACAGAAAGGCAGGATGCCACGGGCAGCCACTTCTGCATTGCGCAAGAACTGCAGAGCCACATACTTATCGTTCTCCGAAGCATCGGGATCTTGCAGTATCTGAGCCACTTGCAGGTTGTGCTCGCGGCGCAGCATGAACTCCACATCATGAAAAGCCTGCTGTGCCAACAATGTCAGAGCCTCTTTTGAGACCTTCACGATTTCCTTGCCTTCAAACTCAGAAACGGTCACGCCTTCCTTCGAAAGCAGTCTATACTCTGTTTTGTCCTCGCCCATCTGAAACATCGGGGCATACTTGAATGCTGGTGTTGCCATAGTTTATTCTTTTTTAGTTTATTTGGCTACAAAGGTAAGTAAAATATTTGAGAAACCAACAAAAATAAAACAAAAAAGCACCCTCTATATTAAGGATGCTTTTCCGTTGTGACTCAACCGAAATCAATAGCCGAAGATCTCCTCCGTAGAGACACGCTTAATGGTGCCATACTTCAGAAGGGCAGCGAGGTCGAGTTCCTTTTCATCACCGAGGATAACATAGCGGTAAGGCTTATGAGCCACTTGCTCCTGTTCAAACTTCACGATATCCTGCAGCGTCAAGTCAGGCAAGGCATTGTAGATACGCTCATCAAGATCATAATCAATACCGCGCTGCTGAGCCGTCAGCCAAGCATTGATAAGACCGAACTTCGTCGTACGCTGACTGGCCAGACGCTTTGTCAAGGCTTCCTTGGCAATATTAAAGGCACCTTCACTTTCCGGAATGGTATCGAGAATCGCATGGAACTGACGCACGCAATCCATCATCTTGTCGTTCTGTGTGATGATATGAGTGAAGAAATACTCTGGATTCTCCTTATAGCTGGGTTCCCGATAAGCTGCAAAAGCATTATAGGCCAGACCGCGAGCTTCGCGTAACTCTTGGAACACAACGGTATTCATACCGCCACCATAGTATTCATTGAAGAGGGCAATAACAGGAGCCTGTTCAGCATTCCATGGTCGCAACTCGTTGTGAATCATTCGCATATAAATATTCTTGGCATCGTATGGTGCCAGAACAACCTCGTTCACGGGCGTAGGTTGCATCTCGTAGTGCTTGCCTGCGGGAACAGTTTGGAGAGAGGAGAGCGATAAAAGATGAGAAGCAAGCAATGCAGTCAACTCATCTTCGCTCATCGGACCATAATATAATATGGTGTGTTCATACTGGGAGAGACCTTTCAACAAGTCGAGCAACTGTTGCGGATCGGTCTGCTGCAACTCCGAAATACTCAAATCATTGCGCGATGGATTGTAAGGGCCATAGACACCATAGTCAACCAGCATATTGAAGTTGGCACGCTGATCCTGCTTTTGGTCAAGACGCCACTTGGCTTCAAGCATCACAAACTGATTATAAGCATCTTGATCCACACGGGCACATTGCATCAGATGCTCCAGCAGAGCCAAAGCCTCAGGCATATTCTCGCTTAAACCACTCAGACTAACAGAGATGGCACGCTGTCCTACCCGAATGTTATAATTACAGGCCAACTTATAGAACTGTTGCTTAATCTGCTCAGAAGTGAGCGAATCGGTTCCGAGGAAATTAAGATACTGGGCAGCATAATTATAGCGCAGGTCAGCCTCATCACCAAACTCATAGCGGAAAGCCATCTGGAAGCGGCCGTTCTCGGAGTTCTTCACATAGATATAAGGAAGTTCCAAATCCTCTAAAATCTCTGAATTTGTCGAGTTGATCGTCCCGAAAGTCAAATCCTTCTGAAAGTCAACAAAGCGGGGTTCAATAGGCTTTACCTCTGTCTGCTGAATCTCAGCAACAAAGTCACTCACCTGATCGCGATTAGTAGGAATCGGTGTAATCTCAGGTTTGTCAATCTTCTTCTGCGTAGGATCAACTCCCTGACGTTTGTACACAGCTACGTAATTGTCGCGGAAGTGACGATTAGCAAAGTCAACAATCTGCTCCTTTGTCATACCGGCAATGCGGTCAAGCGACTGCACTTCCTGTTCCCAAGGCTTGCCAATGATGAAAGATTCCACGAACATATTGGCACGGGCACGGTTCGACTCCAGAGAATTATAGTATTGCAACTTCATATTGTTGACCACCGATGGCAACAGATCATCAGAGAAGTCACTGGCCTTCAGCTTGTCCATCTCAATCAGGAACAACTGACGTACCTCGTCAAGCGACTGCCCTTCCTTCGGAGAGCCACCAAGAATGAAGCATGAGTGGTCCATCATGGTCTCTGCCCCACCCCATGCACTGAGCATCTTCATTTGCTGATTGATATCAAGATCCAAGAGTCCTGCAGTGCCATTGCTGATCATTTGGCTAATCACATTCAGCGTGTCGGCTTGCAACGACGACCCACGGTCGAAACGCCATCCCATCCACAAAGCTTCTGCCTCCTGACCAATAACCGACGTATCCTGTGGCTCCGTAAGCTCCGGCAGTTCGGGGAAGGTAGGCTGAGCCACATCCTCGCCAGGCTGCCACTGACCGAAATGCTTGTCGATAATGGCAATCACCTCATCGGGATCAAAGTCACCCGACATACAGATAGCCACGTTATTGGGCACATACCATTTCTTAAAATACTCCTTGATATTGGTGATAGACGGATTCTTCAGATGCTCCTGTGTGCCGATAGTGGTCTGCGTACCATAGGGATGGTTCGGAAATAGCTTGGCCATCAAGGCATTGACGAGTTTGTCTGTGTCGTCAGTGAGATAGATATTGTACTCTTCGTAGACGGCCTCAAGTTCGGTATGGAAACCGCGAATGGTCATATTCTGAAAACGATCAGCCTGTATTCTGGCCCAGTTATCCACCTCGTTTGAAGGAATCTCCTCCGTATAACACGTCACATCGAAGGAGGTATAGGCATTCGTACCTTCTGCACCGATGGCCGACATCAACTTGTCATACTCATTAGGGATATTGTACTGAGCAGCTAACTGACTGATAGAGTCGATCTCGTGATAAGCCTGACGGCGCTCTTCGGGATCAGTCAACAACCGATAGGCCTCATAGCGCTGCTCTATCTCATTGAGATAAGGAGCCTCAGCCTCCGGATCGCTCACACCAAACTTATCGGTACCTTTGAACATCAGGTGCTCCAAGTAGTGAGCCAGACCCGTAGTCTCAGCGGGATCATTCTTTGAACCGGTACGCACGGCTATGAATGTCTGGATGCGCGGTTCCTCCTCATTCACGCTCAGGTAAACCTTCAGTCCGTTATCCAGCGTATAAATACGTGTCTTCGACTGATCACCGTCCACCGTTTCATACTTATACTTCTCACAACCAACGGTTAAAAGAAGAAAGCCCAAAAGGCAAAAGGGTAAAAAACAGATACTCCGTAAATTTTTCATCTCATTTGAATTTTATCAATTATAATTAGTCTTCGTAGTCTATCTCATGATCGAGTTTCGAGAGGAAGTCTTCATAGACCTCCCGTTCCACATCACCCATTGCAAACTCTTTTTGCGCATCCTTACGAATCTCAGCAATCCAAGCACGGCGAGCCTTGACATAATCCTCGTGAATATTGTTGCAGGCCTCCTCAGTGAGTTCTGTCAGATGATAGTAATCAAGGATGAGCTGATAACTCCAAGCCCAGCGATAGTCACTGTAAGCATCGTTGATTTCCTCGAAACGGACCAGCACCTGCTGGATATTCTCAATAGAACCGTTCTTGATATCGTCCATAAGACGCTGTTCCTCGGTCTCAGGTAGCAGCAGGCCGCTGAGATCTGTCCAGTTGCCCTTGCCCACTTCCGACTTAGGTTTGCCCAAGAAGCCCTCCTTAACGGCACGTTTCAACACGGCTCCCATATAGATACGCAGTGCAATATCATAATACTTCAAGCCCTTCTTCAGCGACGAGGCGTTAATGACATACTCATGGAAATTATAAGTAGACACGTTGTCGCCTGATGCCGCACGCAATGCCTTCAGTATCTCAATACCCTGCATAATCTCACCCACAGTGAAAGGTGAGAGCCAGTCAAAGTTAATAATAGACTTCTTCGACTGCTTTGAACGCTTGTCGCGCTTAGGCCATTTCTTGATATCACGATAGAGTCCCACTGTAGTGATGTTGCGCCCCGGTACCAGATACATGGTCTCACCGTAGGCTATCAGATAGGAGAACGGCAGGTTACGGGTATCGGGATGATGCATCAGCTTACCCATACAGACAGAGAAAGCACCGATAGTAGCAGGCATCAGTATATAGGAACCTGAGGCAGTCTTCGTACCACGCTCTAACATACCATAGTGCAGAGGGCCCATCTTGTAGGCATGATTAGAGAAATTGGTGTTTGAACCGGCATTATAGAACGAGAATTGGCCACCGATAAGTAGGCTCGACTTGTGGTGACTGGCCGAAAAAGGACCGCAGAAAGCAGCGCAGGCTTCGCCATTGGCCATATAAGAGTTGGCAAAGAACAATGAGGCTTCAGCCGTAAAGCCATTAGTAATCTGACAGGCCTCACCCACGAAGCAATCCTGCATCTTCACACTATTGTTGATTGAACAACCGTCGCAGATAATTGAATTTTCACAGATGACACCGGTACCAATAAACACTGAGGCATCTTCGCTGCTCAGAATAGTGCACTCATTCAACCGTGAAGCACCACTCACCTCACAATCGCCTTTGATAACAGTATTGACAATGTCCTTGGTATTGACAATCTTTACGTTATTGCCTATGATACCACGGGCAGGCGTAGAGACGCGTACCTCATCGTCGATAAACTGGCGCAGAATATTGATTAACTCCTTGTCGCGACTGTACTTCACCATAAAGGCAGCCAACTGTGAGTTGAGTTCAGGGAACAAGACTACATTACCATCACCCATCTCATTCAACACAGAGATAGCAGAACCGGCACCATAACTGGCACCCTCGCGGGTCTCTAACGTCGAAATATTGGAAATATAGCAGTCATCACCGATAGTATAGTTATTAATGAAGTTGCCTACCTTCTCAATCAGGCAGTCATTGCCAACGGTAACATTGCGCAGAGTAGCATCGTTGATGCCCGAATGTTTCACAAAGCCCTGAGCCACCTCTACATTCTTTTCAAATTTACCCAGACGGATGTCGCCATAGAACATCACACGATGGAAATTATACGGTCGGAAGTCCTGATCGACTTGTACCCTTGCCCAATCTTCAGCCCAACATACGTTAGCCTCAAGCACCAGAATTTCATTCTGTGTCAGTTGTCGGTATTCTCTCATAAAAACAATATTGTTTGGGTTAATCTTCGTCTATTGTGTAAAGAAAATCGTTATAGGGATATTTCTGCACATGGAGCTCGCGCACCTTATTATATAATATGTTGCGCAGTTCATCAATGTTTTGCTTCTCACGGGCAGAAATAAAGAGGCAGTCACCCTGCATCTTAGCCATCCACGTTTTCTTCAGATCCTCAAGGGAGATATTTTCCTTGGTAGGCTCCGTCAGGTCGTCTTCATCCTGCGGAGTCCAGCGATAGGCATCAATTTTGTTAAAGACCACCATTGATGGGGTCTCAGCACAGCCCAGTTCGCTGAGCGTCTGCTCTACCACGCGTATCTGTTCCTCGAAATCTGGATGCGAGATATCCACCACATGCACCAACAGATCGGCCTCACGCACCTCATCAAGCGTTGACTTGAACGATTCCACCAAATCCGAGGGCAACTTGCGGATAAAGCCCACAGTATCTGCCAACAGAAAGGGCAAGTTTTCAATAGTAACCTTGCGCACCGTAGTGTCGAGCGTAGCAAAAAGTTTATTCTCAGCAAAAACCTCACTCTTCGACAGCAGATTCATCAGCGTTGACTTGCCCACATTAGTATAGCCCACCAGAGCCACACGGATCAACCGACCGCGATTCTTGCGCTGAGTGACCTTCTGCCTGTCAATCTCAACCAACCGTTCTTTCAGCAAGGTGATACGATGCAGGATGATACGGCGGTCCATCTCCAACTGGGTCTCACCGGGACCACGCAGGCCCACCGTTCCTTTGCCACCGCCACCACCAGAACCGCCGCCCTGTCGTTCCAAGTGCGTCCACAGACGCTGCAGGCGAGGCAGCATATAGCGATGCTGAGCCAGTTCCACTTGAGCCTTAGCCTCTGCCGTCTGGGCTCTCATAGCAAAGATATCAAGAATGAGCGAGGTACGGTCAAGTATCTTCACCTGCAATACCTTTTCAATGTTGCGAATCTGCTTGGCCGTCAGTTCATCATCGAAGATCACCATTCCGACAGGCTCGTCCATGTCTTCACACATCTTTATATAATGGTGAATCTCCTCCAGTTTACCGCTACCTACATAGGTCACACTACTTGGTCCATTCACTTTCTGTGTAAAGCGCTTCACGGTTCGGGCACCGGCTGTCGTGGCCAAGAACTCCAGTTCATCCAAATACTCCTTGGTCTTCGCTTCGTCTTGCTGACCCGTAATCAGTCCCACCAGCACGGCCGTCTCGGCCTTAGCCTCGGAGATGACAAATTCCTTCATTCAGTAATAATTATCAATAATCGGCAACAAAAGTAATAAATCTGCGCGAAATATGCAAGCAATCATTAAACTTTGTGTAAGGAAAGAAGTCAAATCAAGGAAAAATGCTTATCTTTGCACCAAACAAAACTACTTGACAAATGAGAAAAAATCTGCTAATTCTGCTGCTCGCTGTGCTATGTATAGGAATATCGGCACAACCGAAGTACAACTATTCCAAACTGAACATTGAGAAAATAGACCGTGGTGTCGTGGCTGTCAAACAGGCCGACGGTAAGGTTTTCGTATCCTGGCGCATCCTGAGAAACGACCGCAAGGGAGAAGCTTTCGACGTGTATAGGAACAGTGTGAAACTCAATAGCCAACCACTGACCGAAGGTGGCTCGTTCTTTATTGACGAGGCTCCGCTGAACGAAGATGCGACTTATGAAGTCAAAGGAGGAACAGCCACAGGACATTTTACGCTATGCAGCGATGCCCCCGTAGGCTATCTGCCCATCAAACTGAACAAGCCCGATGGTGGACAGGTGCCAATCATGCAGAACCAACAGGCACAACGCCAGCCCCGCAACAATAATCAAGGGGGACGCGGACGAGGGGGACGCAACTTTGGATGGCGTGACAACGGACAGTACACTTATTCGGCCAATGACGCCACCGTTGCTGACGTAGATGGCGACGGCCAATATGAGATAATATTGAAATGGGAGCCCTCGAATGCTCATGACAACGCCCATGACGGCTATACAGGGCCATGTCTGATTGACTGCTACCGCCTGAATGGCGAACAGTTGTGGCGCATCAATCTGGGTCGCAACATCCGTAGCGGTGCCCACTATGTGCAGTTTATCGCCTATGACTTCGATGGCGATGGCCGTGCAGAACTAATGGTAAAGACAGCCGACGGCACCATCGACGGTCAGGGACAAGTCATCGGTGACTCAACCGCCGACTACAGAAACAAGGTCGGGCGTATTCTTGACGGACCGGAATACATATCGGTGTTCAACGGCCTGACCGGTGCAGCGATGGACACCAAGCCCTACATCCCCGAACGCGGCGAAATGAAGGCCTGGGGAGACAGCCGCGGTAACCGCTCGGAACGCTATCTCGCGGGAGTGGGCTATCTGGGAGGCAACAATGCATCCGGCATCTTCTGCAGAGGCTACTACACCCGTTCCGTCATTGCTGCCTGGGATTGGGACGGTCGGACACTGAAAAATCGTTGGACTTTTGACACCAACGACAAGAAGTGGAGTTCCTACGCCGGACAGGGCAACCACAACCTGCGTATTGCTGATGTCGACGGTGATGGCTACGATGAAATCACCTATGGCTCAATGGCCATTGATAACAACGGCAAAGGTCTTTATAATACAGGCTTTGGCCACGGTGATGCCATCCACCTAACAGCCTTCGACCCGACCTCCAACCGTCTGCAAGTGTGGGACTGCCATGAGAATCGCCGCGATGGCAGTGACCTTCGCGATGCTGCCACAGGCAAGGTCATTTTCCAGATTAAGAGCAACAGTGACGTGGGGCGTGCGATGGCCGCTGATATAGACCCGACCAACCCAGGTGTAGAAATGTGGTCGACCGACAGTCACGGCATCCGCAACATCAAAGGCGAGGTCATCAACGACGTAAAGGATGCCGACGACCCGCAACACAACAACCAATTGATTATGAACGGTCGCTGGTTGAGCATCAATTTTGGCATTTGGTGGGACGGTGACTTACTACGTGAACTGCTTGACCACGAGACTGTGTCAAAGTACGACTGGCAGAACCGGCAGGTGGTTGACGTACAGAAGTTCGACGGACAGTTCAACAATGGCACGAAGTCGAATCCCTGCTTGTCGGGCGACATACTGGGCGACTGGCGCGAGGAGGTACTCATCCGTAACCGCGAGTCAACCGAACTGCGACTCTATACGACAACCATTCCCACCGACTATCGCATCAACTGCCTGATGCAGGACATCCCCTATCGTATTTCTGTAGCCACCGAAAACGTCGGCTACAACCAGCCACCGGAAACCGGATTCTATCTGGGCCCCGACAGGACGGACTATCTGAAATAATAAGTATGAAACGACTGCTATCCCTTCTGCTAACAACTATCGTGGCCGGCAATATCATGGCCACAAGTATCTACAATGTACGCGACTTCGGTGCTAAAGGCGACGGCCAAACACTCGACTCTCCAGCCATCAATGCAGCCATTGAGCAGGCCGTCAAGGATGGCGGTGGACAAGTATTGCTGCCCGCAGGTACCTATCTCAGCGGTAGTATCCACCTAAAATCGAACATCGACCTGCACCTCTCGGCCGGCTGCATCCTGCTGGCTGCGCCCGCCTCCATGAAGGCATACGACGAGAGCGAGCCATTCGACTTCCCCGAATATCAGGACGGCGGACACACCTATTTCCACAACTCACTCATCTGGGCCGACGAAGAGAAAAATATTTCTATCACGGGACACGGCATGATTGATGGCAAAGGACTTACCCACAAAGACACAGAAAGCGCGGGCAACCTGAAAGGGGGCAGCATCGGTACAGGCGACAAAGCCATCGCGCTGAAACTATGCCGGCAGGTGACTATTCGCGACATTACCATCTACCGAGGCGGTCACTTCGGTATCATCATGACGGGCTGCGATCTGTCGACCATTGATAACGTAACCATCGACACCAATCGAGACGGCTTCGACATCGACTGCTGCAAGTATATGACCATCACCAACTGCCGCATCAACACGCCACGCGATGATGCCTTGGTACTCAAATCCTCGTATGCATTGAAGAAACCGGTACTTTGCGAGCATATCGCCATATCGAACTGCAACATTACGGGCTACAAGTGTGGCTCGCTGCTTGACGGTACTTATATCCCGGAACCTGTTGGTTGGGTGTGCGGACGATTCAAACTGGGCACTGAGTCAAACGGTGGCTATCGTAACATATCGCTCACCAACTGCACTTTTATGTATTCCAGCGGTCTGGCTTTCGAAGAGGTGGATCAGGGTAAGATGGAGAACATCGTGGTATCAAACATCACCATGAGCCATGTGCACCACTACCCCATCTACATCACCACAGGCTGCCGCAATCGTGGTCCCAAGGAAGTGACTCGACATTCATCAGCCCGCGACATTCAGATATCGAACGTCATTGCCGACGATTGCGATTCACTCTGCTCCATCATCGTCACAGGACTGCCCGAAAAGCCTATCCGCAACGTATGGCTCTCCAACATTCGTCTCTATTTCAAAGGTGGCGGCACAAAAGATCTGGTCAACAAGGACTACCGCGAACAGGGCAAGAACTATCCTGAACCAAAGTTCGCCGGCTGGACTCCGGCCTATGGTCTCTACGCCCGCCACGTGGAAGGACTGTACGTCAACGATGTAACCTTTCGCTATGAACGACCTGATCTGCGACCTGCCATCGTGCTCGACGATGTGAAAAAAGCCCGCCTCAACCTGATTGATGCCCAACTGGAACCGGGCATCGACAAAGTGGTCACTTTCCGCTCAGAAGAACCAATTATCTCCGACGGCATTTAATAGCAGAATAACGACTTTACAACCGAGTCAAACTAACAAATTCAAGGGGCTAAAACCGCAGTTTTAGCCCCTTCTTTTATCCACCATTTTTTCTTCGATTATCTTTTGGTCGCGATTTGATTATCTTTTGCTCGCCATTTGATTATCTTTTCACTTCCGTTTGATAATCTTTTGCTCGCCATTTGATTAT
>CAMWKM010000016.1 GCA_947174835.1 uncultured Prevotella sp. | reverse complement strand
GGAGAAGGGGATGGGGAGGGGACACTGCCGTTTAAAGCCTCCAAACGACTTGTTTGAAGCCTGCAAACCAACCGTTTGAAGCCTCCATTCGTCCGGAAATCAACATCAATACACAACTGCTGCCGCGTTTCCTCCGCTACATCTATTGCACCGACTTCGACGGATAATGTCCGCCAATAACTGACAATAACTGACAATGTCTGCCAATAACTGCCAGCGCCCCACAGGAATATTATACCTTTGCATCGTCAAACGACACACTCATCGTGTTTCATTGACCACTTGACAACAGCTTCGTTAAAATTCAATATATGGCCTGACGCCTAAGTCGCGCAGCCAGAGAGTTCTTTGAAAATGTGAACAACCCTAAAATCCGCAACTTCATATTGTAGGTTCAAGGAATGATTGATGTGCTTGATTTCATGGGGGACGTTCAGGATTG
Source organism: uncultured Prevotella sp. (assembly GCA_947174835.1). Taxonomy (GTDB): domain Bacteria; phylum Bacteroidota; class Bacteroidia; order Bacteroidales; family Bacteroidaceae; genus Prevotella. The sequence continues at coordinate 33,655 of CAMWKM010000016.1, read as the reverse complement.
CGTTTCCCCTTTATTTGATTTGATGATTGAATTTTGTTCCATAATTGAAAATATTCCGTCAAAGGGAATGAGTTTCTCATATTTTTTTTGTATCTTTGCCACGCCATAGATGATATTTGACCTGGTCAAATTAATTTGGAATATATGAAAAATAAATGGAAAGGCATTGACTTATTTTGTGGCATTGGAGGCTTTCGTCTGGCAATGATAGATAATAACGTACAATGCGTTTTTTCATCAGATAATGATAAATTTGTCCAAGAGACCTATAAAGAAAATTTTGGCGAAGTACCAGCGGGTGATATCAAAAAGATTGAAGAAAAAGATATACCATCATTTGATATATTAGCAGCAGGTTTTCCATGTCAGCCATTTAGCTATGCAGGTGAGAAACAGGGGTTTAATGATGAAATTCGTGGAACTTTGTTCTTTGATATTTGTAGAATTCTTGAATACCATAAACCACCAATGGTGTTTCTGGAGAATGTCAAAGGATTAAAGTCCCATAACGAAGGAAAGACGTTAGACACAATTCTTGAAAGATTGCACGCCCTTGGATATTTCCCTCATTGGAAGATTTTGTCTTCACTTGATTTTGGACTTCCTCAAAAACGGGAAAGGTGGTATTGTGTTGCATTTAGAAAAGATATTCCTTTTGAATTTCCAAAGCCAATAGGTGGACATCCTGTTTTACGAGATATTATTAATTTGGAAGACAATAATCCTTCACTGACATTGCCCCAATTTGAACTTAACAGAATTGATTATCATTTTAAAATGGCGAAAAATGGAGATCGTGTAAAACATGATAATTCGAAGTATGCGCCTAATACAAAGAAAGGGAAATATGGTGTCTATTCATTTCAAAAGCCAGATGGCTCACTTCGATTTCATGTTGGTGATGTGGCAAAGACACAGATACAAGAAGCTTTCTATTCATGTTTAGACACTTATGCTTCTACAATCATTGCAAACAGAACACCTAAACTTTGGGATATTAGACGGAAATTGTCTGTTTTAGAATCACAAAGATTACAGGGCTTTCCCGATGATTTTAAGTTCCCTGTTTCTGATGCACAGGCCTATCATCAATTAGGAAATTCTGTCAGTGTTCCAATTATAAAGATGATAATGCATGAAATGATTAAAACTTACGAAAAATTTTATAAGAAATGAAATATTTGGATATTAAGACTGTTGTAAATTCTTATGAAGGGTTTCAGAACTGCATGACGAATAAATCATGGGGATATTTAGCTTTATTAAAAGGGTGTAAAAGTAGAATTTGTTCATCAATACCTTACGAGGTCAAATTAGATGTAGTTTCAAACTTCCTTGAGGATATATTTAACTTAAGCCAATCCAAAAGAAAATACAATGGAGGGCGTTCTTTGTATGTTATTTTCTCGAAGAAATGGGATAATTATTTCAAATATCAGGGAGATTTCTCTCCCAACATATATGATGTGGCTGTATGGGCATATCGCAGAAAGTCATTTTCAGATGACACAACAAAAGAAGACATCCTGAAAATATTCGCAAGTGAATTTAATATCCCTATTGGCTTAATTGAAAATAGTTTTAATACTCAATCTAAGAATATTGAATTTTCTCAATCACTGTATCCTGAGTCACAATTAAAAACAGAACTTAACAAATTGGGAGTTGATGTGTCACATGATAATATTGATGCAAAGAAGGGTGGAGTTGTTGCTTCGCCAGGAGAAATAAGTCGGGGGCCTTTCATTCAGACTCTGTATGCAGGTTTGGATATAACGGATTATGTAATAATTTTACAATCTAATTATTTCTCTCTTTATGGGAATAATACACAGGCAAATGATGTTATAAATGAAGAGAAACTAACATATTCTTTCCAGCAAATCTTCTATGGTGCACCTGGTACAGGTAAATCTCATAAGATAAAGAAACACCTTGAAGGCGTATCAAAAGATAATATTTTTAGAACGACTTTCCATCCTGACAGCGATTATTCAACATTTGTGGGTGCATACAAACCGATAAAAGGAAAGAGACCGCTTTACGGACTAAATGGAGGACTTACTGTGAGGTTGAATGATGGCGGTGATTTGAGTGAAGACATTATCACATATAATTTTAGACCGCAGGCATTTCTGAATGCATACATACAGGCGTACAAGAAGCCGAATGAAAATGTATATCTAATCATTGAAGAAATCAACCGGGGAAATTGTGCCCAGATTTTCGGCGACCTGTTTCAGTTGCTTGACAGAGACGAGAATGGTGTTTCTGAATATACTATCAAGGCCGATACCGATTTGAATGCATTCTTGGAAGAAGAACTGGGCAAAGACAATCCAGGCATAAAAGACGGAGAACTGTGCTTGCCGTCAAATCTGTATATTTACGCAACTATGAACACCTCCGACCAATCGCTGTTCCCAATAGATTCTGCCTTCAAGCGCCGTTGGGACTGGGAGTATGAGCCGATTAAGTATAAGAATACAGATTGGGTTATTGATATTGACGGCTTGAAATATAGATGGATCGATTTCCAAAAAGAAGTAAATACACGTATCTTAGACGACACTGGTTCTGAAGATAAGATGCTGGGTGATTATTTTGTCAATCCGCAAGCAAAGGTCATAGGCTATAACCTGTTTAGAAACAAGATATTGTTCTATTTGTGGAATGATGTCTGCAAGGACGGTGGTGCCGATATATTCCCCACAGATAGGGATTTTTCTTTTTCCAAATTGTATGCTGAAGACAGCAAGCGACTTATTATTTCAATGATGGACAAGTTGGAATTGAAACCTATTGATGGAAATGATACGGAAAACGAGGAAGGGCATGATATGTCCGAAGGTAATGACGATAATACAACTTCCGTCCGATATTCTATCAATGGAGAGGATACAGATGAAAATGGTAATGCATGGGGAAAAGGTGCATTAGTAAAGCGTGCCGTTGAGATTTATTGCAATAATCATGACCAATATACTGCCGCTCAAATACGAGATATTTGGATGTCTGCGAATTTTATAATTCCTCATATTGTAGAAACAGACGAAGATCGAGAACTACGTATAAAAAGATCAAAGGATCCTAATGCAGAGGGAAGATCCAAAGAAATAAAATTGCCAAACGGAGAATCTTTATATGTATCTACACAAGTAGGAGACGGTAAACAACGTAAAGGTTTTTCGGATTTTCTTTCCAAAATCAAATCCAAGCCGGAATGGGGACTTGATATTCAAGAATTGTAATTATGCTGCTGTTCATCGAAGGATACCCGTATAGTTTGAATGACATAGTCAGGGATGGACTGACCATCAGAGATGTGCTCAAGGATGTTGTGTCCGTTCCTGTTAAGGAAGACAGATATGCTTTTGGCTATGTTGGGTATTGCTATGGCAAAGCAGCAAAAGATGTCATTTTCTTTCTTCCGAAAGTTGTGCTGACAGGAGAACAAAATGAAGAAAACGGTGACGATACGATATTCGGTGCTTCGCCACAGGAAATAATAGATTTTGAGTCTGACACGGTAAAAACCAAGTTTACGGAAGACGGCTGCAAGGAATACAAGGAATTCCTATCTACTCTTTCGATTTGGATATACCGGACGATTAGCGTATATAAACAGACTCACAACGACAATATACTTGAAAGCAAGGAATATCAGTCCGAAAGCAGGGGACGAAAACAGAAGCATAACACCCTGCTTGACGTGATAATAGCACTGAGAGATTTCAACAGGAACAATCAGGACTATTTTACTTTCGTGGCCAAAAACGTGCATTCCGGTTATAACAAAATCAACTGGAATAAGACCATCGCCTCATCACAAGCAGTAATTCAAAACGGAAATCCTGTCTATATTAAGCCTGTAAACAGGAAGAAGATGGTGAACTTCGACGAAGAGCTGCTTGTCATATACTTCTCGATATTGAACTACATCCGTGAAACACATGGCTTTTCTTTTGAAATCAATGTCCAATATCCGCTTATCAGCTGTGACAAGTTGAAGAAATCCTATATTGAAAGGAATCTCGGATGTCGAAGATTGAAGCAAATCAAATACAAGTATTTTTCGGATAAAGCTCTTAGGATATGGGATTTGTGTTATGCTTTCTTTGACAGGGAATATAAGATTGCGATGAACAGGCAGTCGGAAGACTATTTGCTGGCAAAAGACTTTGAACACATTTTCGAGGTCATGATAGACTCTCTGATAAGCGGTAATGACAAACAGAGTTTGCCAAAAGAACTTACAGAGCAAAGAGATGGCAAGTTGGTTGATCACATGTTTATAGGTCAAGGGCTTATCGAACAGTCTGATTTGACATCCGAACTCACTTATTACATTGGGGACAGCAAGTATTACAAGCGTTCCAAAAATGACAGGACATCGCTTGGTGACAAATCCATTTACAAACAATACACATACGCCAAAAATGTCATCCAATGGAATATGAACTTGTTTTTGGATGGTGAAGGAAACGGAGAACAGCCTCAACTAAGAGATCCATTGACAGAAGGATATAACCCTATCCCCAATTTCTTTATCAGTGCCCGTATTCCGAACAAGAAGATTTGTGGCAGTAAATTTCTTTCTTTCGATGATAAAGAGTTGAAAGCACAGAATGATGGAATACAACTGAACCGTCAATTTGAAAATCGTTTGTTTGACAGGGACACGTTGTTGTTGTGTCACTATGATGTAAACTTTCTGTACATAGTCTCGTTGTACGGTCGTAACAACAGAAGTGCGCAAACGGCATGGAGGGAATATGTCCGCAAAGAGTTTAGAAATAAGATTCAAAGCACCCTTAGCCGACTATATACATTTCGAACCCTCCAGCCGCGCTACGGCATGGATTGTTACCAATTTATCCAAAACAATTTCCAGCGGCTGAATGGCAAATTGTATCGTCCGAAGACTGATAGCAATTATCTGATTCTTGCATTGATGAAGGATGAAGACACTGATATATGGGAATCTCTTAAAATCAAATCAACAACAATAGAAAGAGAAACGGCTCAAAGCAAAGAACTATTAGACACTTTGCAGACCCATTTTTATGTCAGCAATCCGTTTGAACTTGAAACAGAGTTTCATATTGACAGCATTAGTCATGTCGGTACTCTTGATAAACAGTCCAAATCGGAAACTAAGAATATCTTGACTGGTTTAGTCCGAAAAACAGATGCGGATTACACGGACTTTTACAGCCATGCAGCAAAGAGTTACACGATGGAAAAAATACCTACATCTATCAATGTGATGGATATTAGGTACTTTTTGCCAATGGTTGGTGGAGACGTTGATGGCTATTATAAAGTGGAAAAGGTGTATTTTGGCACAAAGAACGGAATGCCATGTTTGAAGTTGAATCTTTCCTCTTTTATTTCATTAGGTAATAATCGTACTCCGATATATTGCGTTAAAATGCAACCGGGAGAGTTAATTTCCTATGGTTTGATGGTGAAACTGTATGAACAACGGACATAACTAAAAATTAAGAAGAGAATGTATGTCTGACACCCAAACACCCCAACAGCGTCACGCAAACATGGCTGCCATTCACGGTAAAGATACTAAGCCGGAGATGGTTGTGCGCAAATGGCTATGGGGGCATGGGTATCGTTATCGGCTGAATCATCCACGGTTGCCGGGGAAACCGGATGTCGTAATGCGGAAATATAGAACGTGTATTTTCGTGAATGGCTGTTTCTGGCATGGGCACCACATCTGTTTTCCGTCAGATGATTTACAATCTGCAATTGAGAGTTCTGAGTGCTGCAAGATACCAAAGACAAACATTGAGTTTTGGGTAAAAAAGATACGGAGAAATAAAGAGCGCGACAGTGAGGTGCAGCGTCGGCTTGCTTCAATGGGATGGCACTGCATCACGATATGGGAATGCGAACTGAGACCGAATGTGCGTGAGAACACGCTGAGGTCACTGGCATATACGCTCAACAGGATTTTCCTGCAAGACCACAGCATCAGGCGCTATGAGATATTGGACAAAGAGCCTATGATGGCAGCAGAAGAAATGGAAGAATACAATAATAGTGAGACCGTTGAAAAACGCTTGACAGAATAAGTTCTTGACTGGAAATTGATTTGTTCTAAATTATAAGACTTTTTTCTATTATGGTAAAGGTTGGAATCCTGCTAAAGAAATGAGAGATGATATTCGAGGGGGATTTGTCAAGGACGAGATTTTCTCCAAAGACAATCCTCAGCACATTTATAGTGCTGTTCTTACCTATGTCCTACAACTACGACGGGATGGGAATTTCCAAACAATGGGTAGTAATCGTGGAGAAATGTTTTAATATTGAAAAAATATTAACGATACTTTGGTATAAAGTAAGTTTTTGTTAAGTTGTCAATTTGCTCACATACATTTCTTAGCGAAAATCTAATTGTTTGTAGGCAATCCGCTTGCGCAGCCAAGTGTAGGTACAGTGAAGCATACCATCGTGACCTTGGATGATGGCGGGATAGGAGAATCCACCTGAGGGACTGTCTTCGAGGGTCAGGACATGATGCCACGATAGACCATCGTCCTCACTGACTGCAATGCTGAGTGGGGTGCGAGGCCCTTTTTTAGTGCCGGGGATGGTCTGGAAGTTGTTATAGATCAGTATGTGGCGACCATCACGGAGGGTTAGCGCATCTGTGCCTGACTGGTTGTTGGGTATATCAGTCAGTGTGACTGGTGTCCATGTATCTCCTTCATCGCTACTGTAACTGGTGGCCAGGAAACCGTTGCGCGAGCGCATCAGTACTTGCAACCTGCCATCTTTCAGTTGTAGGAACGAAGGCTGAATACAGTCGATGGGAAGGAGGGTGTCGGGCATCAGTGTCGGTGCGGCCGGTTTAGACTCGATGGGCCCCACATATTTCCATTCCTTGCTCTTCAGGTTGTAAATCTCTACATGGAAACGCCAGCCACTTGACTCGGTGCTGGAGCCGCAGAGCAGACGGTCGCCCAGTAGAAGCGGCTTGTTTTTGACAGGACCCAGAAATTTGTCAGGCAGAGCCTCCGGTGTGCCCCAAGTGTGGCCACCGTCCTTCGACTTCGTCAGCCATCCAGTCCAACCAGCGACATTAACGCCTACTTTGTAGAAAAGCCACAATTCACCGTTGGGCATCTCTGTTAATACAGGGTTCCAACAGGCCACACCATTGCCGTCGGCAGCGAGGATGGGGGCACTCCACGTGCCACCTTTCTCTTTGATGTTGACCCAGATGTTGCAGTCGGGATTGCGTTCATAAGTACCACCGAAGTAAGCACATACGAGAGAGCCTTTCTTGGTCTCTACGATAGTGCTGGCATGGGCTGAAGCGAAGGGAGCATTCTCATAGAGAAATTCATCTTTCACAATGCGCGGGTCATCGGTAGGAATGTTGACAGAGAAGTCGTATGCCCCCGAGCCGATAAGTTTGACAGAGCCATCGGGCAAGTGTACTTCGGCTGTCGTGTTGCAGGGTATCGCCACATGCCAGTCGATATGTTGCAGGGACTTCCTCTTCCAACTGCTGCAGATGGTGCCGTATGGAGTGTTGTATCGACAATTTACCCAATCGCAGCCATCGATGTCGAACTCTGGTTTCAGTGTGATATGCTTGTAGGCTGTTCCCTGAGTTTGACGGATGCCACCCAGATATTGGTAGACCCAAGTGAGCAGGTCACCCAGTAGCATCACATGGTTGCCGCTGTTCATGGCGGGGTTGGCCTTATCGCCATTCCATAGTTCCCAAATGGTTGTAGCCCCCTGTTCAGCCATATAGCCCCACGATGGGTAAGTTTGCTGTGTAGCCAGTAACCAGGCCACTTCAGGGTAACCGCTATCAGAAAGCGTACGCATGAGCCATGAGATGCCAATAACACCGCTTGATACGTGAACCTTATTTTGGATGACGATATTCTCTACAATCTGAAGGGCCACCTCCTGTTGCAGAGAGTCGGGCACGATGCCAAAGGCCAGTGGCAGCAGGTTGGCTGTGGCGGTATTGTTGTCGTAGTAGATACTGTCGGGATAGAATGGATGGCCAGGGCGTGGACTGCTGTTCGGGTTGACGTGAAGGAAACGGTGGTTGAAGGCTTCAATCATGGTGTTACGTTGTTTCAGCCAATAGGCAGCGTCATCGGAGAAGTCTTGCTGACGGGCAAACTGTTCAGCCAGTTGCAGACAACGGATAGTGTAGGCTGTGGCGATGAGAGTATCGTCGGTCTTGCGGGTCGGATCCTCGCTGTGGATGAGTTCCAGTCGTTCGGGAGGCATACACCAGTCGCCATATTTGTCTTTCGTAATAAGTCCTTCCTTCGATATATAGGTATCCATGATATGCAGCAGCCACCGCTTGATGTTGGGGTACCACCGCCGTAGGGCTTCGTCGTTGCCGTACTGTTGCCACAGCATATCGCAGATAAATGGCAAGGCAGCGGGCCAGGTCACATCGTCGGTGTAGTAGTTCCAGAACGCCGGTGCTACATCAGGAATGCAGCCGTCTTCACGTTGAGCCTCACAGATGTCGCGCATCCACTTCGTATAGAGTCTTTCGTTGCCGAAAAGAAACGATTCTCCCAGTGCACCTATTGTGCGGTCGCCCAGCCATGGTTGTCGTTCGTTACGTTGCGGACAGTCCACAGGTATTCCCTTATAGTTGGAGCGAATCCCCCATTGGGCATTGACTATGATTTTGTTTAGGATGGTGTCTGAGCATTCAAAGTACCCGTTTTCTTCCATTTCATCGTGTATGGGCCAGGCTTGGATGTTGGTGGCAGGGCCAATAATCTCCACGTAGCGGAACCCATGATATACAAACGATGGATGCCATTCCGTGTCATGGCCGTTGCAGATGTATATGTCCTCTGACCGCGCATCACGTAGGTTGTCCACGTAAAGCGTACCATTGGCATTGAGACGTTCGGCATAACGAACGCGGATGGTGTCACCCGCATGGCCTTGGGGCTGGAAGGAAATCCATCCGGCGAGATTCTGACGGAAGTCGAGAATAGTGGGGTGGTGGAAGTTTTTGTCAGGTTGGATGGGACTGAGGGCCGACATACATGGGGTGGGTTGAGCGCGGAGGGTGCCTTGAGGAATGGCGGTACGCTCGGCAGGTTGCCAGTGGGTTGGTGTCTCCAGCTGGGCGTCATATTCTTCTCCATCATATTCGTTGTTTGCACGTATGGGGCCATTGGCACTGATTTGCCAGGTCTCATCGGTCACCAGACGTTGAGTGGTGCCGTCTTCATATTCCACGATGATGTTCAGACGACATTTGGGCAGTCCGAATATTGTATTCTTGTAAGGCTTGTTTTGACGAGGGGAGAAGTATTTTCCGTTGCCAAGGATGATGCGGACGGCCAGACTGTCTGTCGTCGAACATAGCGATGTGATATCGTAGGTATTGTAGTAAATGGTTTTGCGGTAGTCCGATGGGACAGGTTTCAGCAAGTCGCCACTCCACACTTCTGTATTGTTGACAGAAAGACGGTAGAGCCCCAGCCCGGTGATGAAGGCTGTAGCACGACGTACGGGTTTGTCAATGGGAAAAGTTTTGCGCAGATAGCGGGCTGCCAGTCGCGAATGGGTGACGCCTGTCAGTTCATTGGGCATCAGTCGTTCCAGTCCAATCCACCGCCCGCCCCAATTACTTTCGCTTAACAGGCCTGTACTGAATCGTTCGGCTTGGCTCCAGTCAGTTGCTCCTCGGTTTGTGTACACTTTCACTCGCCAAGTGCAGTGTTGGTTACTCTTTAGGGGCTTGCCCCGATAGGGAATCCATAGTTGCTCATCGGAGTTCACACGTCCGGTACTCCATAAGGTTTTACTGTCCGACTCCACCACTAATTCATAGCCCGTCTGTATCACTTCCCGTTCATTCGATTCCAATTGCCATGAAAATCTTGGTTCCGCTGTTCCAATGCCCAACGGTTTTGCCATATTTTCTACCCGTAATGTGGTCACAGATACCTTAGCTTTTATTTTAGTTGAGCAAAGGAATAATATGGAAAGAATGAATAAACCATATTTTAGTTTTTGCATCGTTTTGTATGTGATAGTTGTTTTATTCGTTTAAATCGCGGGGGTGTCCAGCGAGAGTCATGTCAGAGATCTCTGTTTGATTCTTGTCTATGTAATTCTTTGTGGCATCTATGGCGATGAGCACACCGTCGCCATCAGTTTGAGGACGGAAAGTGATTGTGCGTGAATGGTGTTCACCCAAATAGGTCAACTGCCCTGTAGCGGCATCCATCCACCAGATGTGTTTTTTGTCGCCTGATATTTTGGTTAAGTCGAGTTTCATATCTCGGGCTGTATAGTTGTAGACTAACAAGTAGTCGTTGCCACGGGTAGCGATGAGACGGTCATATTGTTTGCCATTAACCACGATAATGCTTTGGTCAGGCACCCGTTCAAAATAAGGGAATGAGAGCATGAGTTGGCGTAGGAACTTCATTTGATTGAAGCCGGGATCCTCCATCGCTACAAACCATGGCTTCATCATGCGTGGGTCACCATAGCCACCGTTTTGCCCGGGCTTGAAGAATTGCATGATGCTGTTGTGCCCGTATGTGTGTCCGCATGAGCCGGCAAAGACGCTCCAATAGGCATAGCGACGCACGTCGGATGCTTGCCAATGTGGTTCTTTAGGATCATGGAGCCCTTGAGGAATATCCTCGTAAATAGGTTCATCGTCAAGCACGGGCTTCATGGGGTCGTGGACCCAAGTTGAGTCTACATACATCCATGAGTCTTCTTCTGTATTGTCGGGGATAGAATATAGTTTGTTGCCCATACGCTGCCCATAGCGGCGATGGCCGCTTTGGAATGTGTGGAAATCCAGCCAGTCAGCTTTGGGCCAGAATTGTGCTGAGGTGTAGCGGCCACGGGGATGATAAGTCATGAGATGATTTGTATCAATACCCTTGATAGTCGTGGCTAGTGCTTCCCACACTTCAGGGTGAATGTCACCTTGAATGTCGCCGCCCATGATCCAGATAATGTTGGGTCGGTTCTTATAGCGGTTGGCCAGAAAGGTTCCGTAAGCTTTTGCTTCCGTTTCATTGATATGGCCTGTCTTGATTTGTGAGCCCCAAATGGTGACTAATCCGATATAGATGCCTTGTCGCTCGGCCTGATCGATGATATAGTCCAGATGATCCCAGTAGCCATAGACGCCTTTCTGGTTGATGGCTTCCGTGTTCCAACCGTCAATATGCGACAGTTGTCCGTAGATATTGATGCTTGGTACATCGTTGAGTACCTGCACCTGTGCCATATTGTAGCCTGCTTCGCGACATCTGTTTAAGTAGTATTGCACCTCCTGTCGGTCTAATTTCTGTGGCATCAGCCAAGCTGTTTCGCCTTGCCAGAAGAAGGGTGTGCTGTCTTGATGCATCAGAAAACGATGGTTGTCGGAGACCATGAGACGACCGTGAGACCATGGTTTCTGTGCTATGGCGATACCACAGCACATACAACAGAGAAGGAAAAGTGAAAAAATGGATTGTTTCATTTTAGATTGTTTTAGTACCTTGATTGATGTCTATAAAAAGCCTTGACGATGTAGATCGTCAGCCACGTCGCAGAGTTCTTTGTACCAGTCCTCACCGAAACGACGGATAAGAGGTTCTTTTAGGAATTGGTAGACGGGGAGGTGCAGGGATTTTCCCTTTTCGCGGGCACATCGGCAAACATCCCATTGATGGTAGTTTAGGGCGACGGTACCATCGGAAAAAGTTTTTTCGCGGATGGGATAGAGGGCACAACTGATAGGCTTGATAAAAGGGGAGGTGCCCGATGCTTTTTTTCTGGCTGCCCGTTCAAGAGCACAGAGACAAAGGCCGTTCTCGTAACAGGTGAATATGCAGTCCTTGCCATTAACAATGCTGGTCACTAAGTCGCCTTCCTGATCAGTATAGGCTACACCCTGTTTGTCGATGATGGCCTGGGCTGAGGCTGATAATTCGTCCCATACTTCGTTAACCTGCTCCTCAATCAGCATTACTTCGTCGAGTGTTACGGGAGCACCGGCATCGCCCTCCACGCAGCAGGCACCCTTGCAGACATCCAAATCACAGCAGAATTCCGCAGTGAGAATATCCGATGAAATCAGTATTTCCCCAATTTGAAGGATAGGAGCTAACTTGTCTGTCATATCTACCAATTAATACCTTTTTCACCGTTTTCTTCCAAATAACGGTTGCAGCGTGAGAATTGATGTTGTCCAAACCAGCCGCCGCGGTTAGCACTCAACGGTGAGGGATGCACCGATTCCAGTACCAGATTGCGTCCTTTGTCTATCATATAAGCCTTGCTGCGGGCAAAACCACCCCAGAGCATATAGACCAAATGCTCTCGGTGGGTGGCCAGCGCCTTAATTGCTGCATCGGTAAAGGTCTGCCAACCCAGTGTGGCGTGGCTGTTGGCTTGGTGAGCACGGACTGTCAATGTAGCATTGAGCAATAGCACACCCTGTTCTGCCCAACGTGTGAGATTGCCGCTGGATGGCATGGATATGCCCAGATCCATTTCTATTTCTTTAAAAATATTCTGTAGCGATGGCGGAAACATCACTCCGTCTTGCACCGAGAAACTCAAGCCGTGGGCTTGTCCCGGCTCATGATAGGGATCTTGTCCAATGATAACTACTTTTACTTGATCGAATGGGCACAGGTTGAAAGCATTGAAAATCAGACGTCCCGGTGGATAGCAGGTACTTGTCATGTACTCCTGTCTTACCCGTCCTGTCAGTTCAGCGAAGTAGGGCTTTTTAAATTCCTCTTGTAAATGTCGTTTCCACGACTCTTCTATTTGTACATTCATAGTAGTTTGATAATGTAGTTCGTCTGTAAGGGTCTGAAATACTTTTATTTTTTAGTTATGGTTTTATATGATAGGCAAGGAAATTCCGCAAATCTTTTGGTAAACGTCGAGGGCATAAACATCGGTCATACCGCTGATATAGTCGATGACAGCCATCAGACGTGTCTCAAGATCTGGACTTTCTATGTCGTATTGACTGCTGACACGGCCAATAAGTTGCTGTGAATAATAACGTTCGGGATGCTCAATAGCTTCGACCATAAGTTCCATCAAGGTGGCCATGATGCGATAACCTGATAGTTCTACATCGAGTACAGGCTGACTGCGGTAGATGCGGGCTCGCGATATTTTGGTGCAGTGCAGGTAGGCGTTGTGTTGCAGCGGGGCAATTTGATCAATGAGTGAGCCTTGAAATGTACCTGACAGGATATCCTCCTCATGTTCAATAAAGGTACGTACGCACTCGTTTTCCAGTTTGCCAATGACGCATGCCCGCAGGTATTGTACCTTTTCGTTAGGATCGGTCAGTTGTTCATCGTTGATGCGCCCTCTAATGCGATTCTGTTCGGTTTCATCGAAGAAAGAAAGCATCATCTCCATTGTTTCCTCAAACGTCAAGATTTTTAGTTTATAAGCGTCTTCCAGATCCATGATCTCATAACAGATATCATCGGCTGCTTCTACTAAATAGACCAGTGGATAGCGAGCCCAGCGTTCCTGGCCAGTCTCTGTTGATAGCTGAGGGATGCCTAATTGAGCGACAAGGGCTTCATAGTGAGTGCGCTCGGTGGCGAAGAAACCGAATTTCTTTTTGGTAGATGAATACGATGGAAAGGGATATTTCACAATACTGGCCAGTGTACTATAGGTCATGGCAAAGCCGCCTTTCCGGCGTCCTTTAAAACTGTGGGTCAGCAATCGGAATGCATTAGCATTACCATCAAAGCTGGTGATGTCGCTCCAAAATTCCGGTGACACGTGGTCTTGCAAATATGTACCTTTGCCTTCTGTGAAGAAAGTCTGGATAGCTTTCTCGCCAGAGTGTCCAAATGGTGGGTTTCCCAAATCGTGAGCCAAACAGGCCGTGGCTACAATTTGTCCAATTTCAGGAATCAGAGTGTTGGAGAAATCACTATTCTTTGAACAGAGATATCTGGTAATATCGTTGCCAAGCGACATTCCAACACTGGCTACTTCGAGCGAATGGGTTAGACGGTTGTGTACAAAAATACTTCCCGGTAGAGGAAATACCTGTGTTTTGTTTTGCAAGCGTCGGAAAGGGGCGGAGAAGATAAGTCGGTCGTAATCGCGCTTGAACTCCGTACGATCATCGTGTCGTTCTGGATGACGGTGTTCTTGTCCCAGACGGCAATTGGAAATCAGTTGTGGCCAGTTCATAATTCTTGTTCGTTGATGCAAAGGTAATTAAAAAAAATGAATCTCCTGTAGTCTTTTTAAGAAAAAGCATTCATTGGGCTTGATTGTTTAGGAAAACGAGCCTAATTTGAACCTTACAACACATTTTAGCATAAAAGTTATGGCCGTTTCAGTGGAATTCGCTAACTTTGCACCTTTAATTAAGGAAAGGTTGATATGAAGATTGAAGTAGTGAATAAAGGACACCAGCCGTTACCAAATTATGCTACCGAGCATAGTGCCGGAATGGACTTGCGTGCTAATATAGATGCGCCTATTGTTCTGAAGCCCATGGAACGTAAGCTTGTTCCCACGGGACTCCATATCGCCTTACCTGTCGGCTATGAGGCGCAGGTGAGACCTCGTAGCGGTTTGGCTCTTAAAAAAGGAATTACCGTGCTCAATTCACCTGGTACTATTGATGCTGATTATCGTGGCGAAATTAGTGTGCTACTCATTAATTTGTCGACAGAAGATTTTATTGTCAATGATGGTGAACGTATTGCTCAAATGGTTATAGCCCGTCATGAAACGGCCGCTTTTATTGAGGTAGAGGCACTTGACGAGACTGAGCGTGGAGCCGGTGGTTATGGGCATACGGGGATGAAGTGAAGGGATGAAATGTGAGAAGTGAGTGTATGAGAAGACTAATTGTTTTTTTGATTGTGTTGTGTGTCAGTCTTGTGACTGTTGCCCAGACGATTTCTGACTTCTCCTCCCGTGAATACGATATTCTTTTCCACGAGGCTATGTTGCAGCGACAGCAACGGCATCATGATGCAGCCTTCGATTTGTTGATGTGTTGTAAGGAATTGTGTCCAGAGGCATCTGAAACCTACTATTTCTTAGCGCAGTACTATTCTGGGATGAAGCAGAACGATCAGGCTTTGGCTGCTTTCGAGAAGGCTGCTGAGTTGGAACCTGCCAATGCTACCTATATGGAAACCTTGTCGGATGCCTATATTATGCAGAAACGATACGGTGATGCCGTCCTTGTGGTGAAGAAACTTTATGAAGCGGACAAGAGCCGTGAGGAACTATTGGAAACTCTTTATCATCTGTACACCGGACAGGAAATGTATGAGGAAGCCATTGATGTGTTAGATAAATTAGAACAAAACAATGGCAAGACTGAGCGTATCGCTTTGGCCAAGAGTCGTCTTTATCTTCAATTGGGTGAGAGCGATAAATCGGCTTTGGAGATGAAAGAATTAATGGAGCAACATCCCAACGACTTGAATTATAAGACGCTATATGCCAATGCGATGATGATCAACGGTCAACGCGACGAGGCTGTGAAGTTGTTGTATCAGGTACTTGATGAGGAACCCGACAATATTAGGGCACAGGTGGCACTGAAGGGGTACTATAGTTCGGAGGAAGATTCGTCTGCTGTGATGGATATGACCCGTCGCATTCTGTTGAATCCACGGGCTACAACCGAGGACAAAGTCTATCAGATGCGCTCATTAATTGCTCTTAATGAGGATAGTGATGGCGATAGTACACAAATTCTCAATTTATTTCGAGAGATGCTTAATCAGCCAACTCCCGATCCTGATATTGCAGAACTGACCGCTGCTTATATGGATCTGAAGAAGATGCCGCGTGATAGCATTGCTCAGGCTTTGGAATTAGTGCTCCGACTGGCTCCGGAACGTACGACACCCCGTTTGCAGTTGGTGCAGTATGCTTGGGAAAACGATGATAATGACAGTATCATCAGCCTTTGTCAGGCAGCCCGCCAATACAATCCTGAGGAGATGGCTTTCTATTATTATCAGGGAATGGCCTACTATCGTCAGGATGATACCGATCATGCGTTGGAGGCTTTTCAGAATGGTATTAGTGTCATTAATGAAGATAGTTCGCCGGAGATTGTATCTGACTTTTATGCCGTAATGGGCGATCTGTTATTTCTGAAAGATCGGAAACGCGAGGCCTTTGAAGCCTATGACTCTTGTTTGCAGTGGAAACCTGATAACATCGGGTGTCTAAATAATTACGCCTACTATCTGAGTTTGGATGGTGAGAATCTGGAACAGGCCGAGCTAATGAGTTATAAGACTATCAAGGCGCAGCCCACGAACTCCACTTATCTGGATACTTATGCTTGGATCTTGTTTATGGAAGGGCGGTATGCTGAGGCTCGTATCTATATTGATCAAGCTCTGCAGAATGATTCCGCTGTAGGGGCTGTTGTTACTGAGCATGCTGGCGACATCTATGCTCTATCTGGTGAAATGGAAGGTGCTATAACGCTGTGGCGGCAGGCTTTGGAGATGGATTCGCAGAACAAACTTTTAGTTAGAAAACTGAAAAAGAAAAAATACTTTAAGAAATGAAGAACGTAAGAGTATTGATGATGGCTTTGATTGCCATTCCCTTGCTGTTGGCATCGTGTCAATCGAAAAAGCAGGTCGTGAAGGATGAAAAAACAGCTGCTCCCGACTCAATGGAGCAGGCTACTTTCCTGAAAATGGTTAATGATAATGTGACGAAAACGCAATTCGTTACCTCGAAGTTGAAGTTTACCGTGGAATATGGACCGCAGCAGATATCGCTGACGGGTAATCTGAAGATGAAACGTGACGACGTCATTCGTTTGCAACTGATGGCTTTCGGTTTTGTGGAGGCAGGGCGTATTGAGTTCACCAAAGACTATGTGCTTATCATGGACCGTATAAATAAGCAATACCTGAAAGCACCCTATAGTCACGTGTCATTTTTGCGCAATAGCGGTATTAACTTCTACACGTTGCAGGCTCTATTCTGGAACGAACTGTTTGTGCCTGGGCGTCAGAGTGTGGACCAGAATGCACTGAATAAGTTTACTGCCAGTATGGGAGAGGATGAAGTTGTCATCAATTTGGAGGAAGGCAAAATGAATTATAGTTGGTTGGCTAACCAAAAGACAGGGCGTATCAATATGGCCAATATCTCCTACAGGGATCAGTTTAAGGGTAATACTCAGTTGAATTGGGACTATAAGGCATTCTCAAATTTGGGCTCAAAGCCTTTCCCCAGTGATATGGGGGTTACGCTGACTATGCCAGAGAAGGAGATTAAGTTGGGCATCAAGTTGACCTATTTGGGTAATGAGAGTGAGTGGGAGACCCGTACCACGGTATCTGACAAATATCGTGAAGTAATGGTTGATGAGATTCTTCGTCGTTTTATGGCACTTTGAACTGAATCAGCAAATGAAAAGATTCCTCATCTGCTTTTTGGTGGCAGTTTGCTGCTTGACAACTTTGGCTCAACGGTCGAAGCAACGCACTACGCCTGTAAAGAAGAATACTACGACCACTATACAGCAAAACAAGAGGCAACCCACTCAGCGGGAAAAGGCTGAGGCTGAACGGAAAAAGGTGAGGGACAACATTGCAAAGAATAAGAAGCAGAAAGCAGAACTGGATCGTAGGGTTAAACGGCAGATGCAGGACGTGTTGTCTTTGGGTAATGAGATTGATATGAAACGTCTGTTGCTTGACTCGATAAAACTGGAGATTGATACGCTTGATGGACATATTGCACAACTCGACTCGGAGATGAATGTGCTGAAAAAGGAATTGAAGGAGCGTCAGGAGAACTATCGTCAGTCTGTACGTTATATGCATCGGAATCGTAAGGCACAAAATAAGGTGGTGTTTGTTTTCAGTGCGCATAATGTCAATCAAATGTATCGTCGTACCCGTTTTATGAATGAATATGCCACCTACCAGAAGGCACAGGGTGAGGCTGTCAAGCAGAAACAAGAACAATTGACACAAAAACAATTGGAGTTGGAGAATGCCAGAGCAGAGATGAATGCTCTGTTGCAGCAGAGTGAGAAAGAGAAAATTGAAATGGAGTCGAAGCAGCGGGTGCAAAAACAATTGGTAGATAAGCTGCAGAAAGAGCAAAAGACTGTGCAGGAACTGATCGTGAAGGAGCAGCAGCAGGAGGCTGATTTGAATGCGAAGATAGATCGTTTGATTGCTGAGGAGATTGCTCGTGAAAAGGCTCGCATTGAGGCCGAGAAGAAGCGGTTAGCTGAAGAGAAGGCTCGTAAGGAACGTGAGCGTAAGGAACGTGAGCGTAAGGAACGTGAGCGTAAGTTGGCTGAGGCTAAGGCTCGTGAACAGAAAGCCCGCGAAGAAGCTCGTGCCGCGAAGAATGCTGAGGAGAAAAAGGCTGCCAAGGAACGTGCCCGTGCTGCAGAGACGGAGCGTAAGACAATGGAGCGTGTTGTGGCCGATGACACCAAAGATGCAAAGAGGGATGCTGAACGCTACAATAATGCCGACCCGGACAGACAATTGAGTGGTAACTTTGCCAGCAACAAGGGGCGACTGCCGATGCCCATTACCGGTAGCTATCAGATTATACGTGGCTTCGGTTCCAATGTAGTTGAAGGTGTCGGCAAGGGCGTTCATCTGACCAGCAAGGGTATCCATCTAAAGGGTCAGCCTGGAGCTCAGGCACGCTGTGTTTTCAATGGTGAAGTGAGTCGTATCTTTGCCACTGCTAACGGATTCATTGTGATGGTGCGTCATGGCCGGTATATCTCTGTCTATTGCGATTTAGCCTCGGTGAGTGTCACGGCAGGTCAAAAGGTGTCTACTAATCAAACACTGGGTGGACTGGGTTCATCGTTGACCATGCAATTCCAGTTGCGTAATTGGACAGACTTGCTTGATCCGCGACCGTGGCTCAGGCGGTAAGCAGGGTGAGATAGGTGTTAATGGCCTGTTCAATTTCGTTTAAACCGATAAATTCATCAGCGCTATGTGAACGTGCCGATTCACCGGGACCTAACTTGAATGAAGGGAAAGACATTAGCGCCTGATCGGAAAGGGTGGGTGAGCCATAAGGAGTCATACCCAATTCGGTGCAACGTTTCACCAACGGATGTTCCAAAGGTATGCTGGATGAGTGGAGGCGGAAAGAGCGAGCCTTAAGTTCGCAGTATTTCATCTTTTTTTGTAGAAATGAAAAAAGAAACTCATTTTGATAGTATTCATTGGTGCGTACGTCAATGACGAAGTGCAATGAGTCGGGAATCACGTTGTGTTGCGTACCGCTTTCTATCTGGGTCACTGTCATCTTCGTAGGACCTAATAACTGACTTTCTTTTTTGAAACGATAGTCGCGTAGCCATATTAGATCATCAAGAGCCTTATAGATGGCATTGATACCCTCATTACGTGCAGCATGTCCGCTGACACCCTTGGCATAACCATCGATAACCATCAGTCCTTTCTCTGCTACAGCAGGTTGCATACCCGTAGGTTCACCGACAATAGCTACATCGATTTTAGGCAGTAATGGCAACACTCGCTCAATGCCATCTTTGCCCGAGACCTCTTCCTCTGCTGAGGCAATATAGATAAGATTAAAGGGCAATTCATGATTTCTCAACATACGAAATACCTGCAAGAGCGATACAAGACCGCCGCCACAGTCGTTGGAGCCGATACCATAGAGCCGACCGTTCTCAATTGTAGGCTTATGTGGGTCACGCGTCCAGGTTTTTACTGGCTTTACTGTGTCGATATGAGCATTAAGAAGAATAGTAGGTTTGCTCTCTTTAAATTTATTTGATATAGCCCACAGATTATTGGCTTCGCGTTGCGGGGATAGATTCCATTGTGTCATTTGCTCCTGCATCAGGTCAGTTGCCAGAGTTTCGTCTCTGCTTACTCGTGGTGTAGCTATTAAAGCCTTGAGCAGTTCCACCGCATCTTTTACGTATTGATTTTGTTCCATATTCGATTGCAAAGGTATGAATATTTTCTGAGAAATGATAAGGACTCCGTAATAATTTGATCTATTGGAAGAGTTCGTGCAGCACAGGCAAAGAACGTAGTTCGGGGAACTGGGGCAGATGTAGGCGGTAGTAGAGAATTAGAATATCCAGTATGCGGTTGCGGTCAGTACGGCTTAAGTGGAATAGGTGCATTGTTGCATAATTCATACGCATCATCAGTTGGATGCGGTCAGCCTCCTCAGGCATTAGAAAGTCACGATGGATAGGGGGTGCCTGACAGAAAGTGGCGGCCCGAAGGTCGAAGTAACACGCTTTGTGGTATTCATCGAGATTTGGATAGAAACCAAGGAAACGGCTAAGGTGCATGAGGAAGACGATGTGGAAGTTGACATAGTTAGCCTCGCACTGATTGAGCCATTCTATACTGTTGCGAATGTAGTCGAATAGCGGTTCGTTTTGTTGTTCGTTTTTCAGGGCGTAGTAGAGAAATTCACCAATAAATAAACTGATGGCTAACTTTGAGGGAGTGCCGAGTAAGGAGGGCAGGGGCGTCAGCAATGCTGCTTCGTGGAGTTTATGGAATTGTTGTTGTGGACGCACGTCGGCTTCTATATATAATAAGGTGAGCGGCTGAAAATATTGTTTTTTCAGTTTTGATCTGGCCGATCGTGGCAATGGCACCATGAAAGTTAGCCGTCCATGTTGTCGACAGAACAAGTCGACAACTATTTTCGTGTCGCTGTATTTCAGTATATGAAGTACAAAAGCTTCCGTTTTTTCTAACATTGAGGGCAAAAGTACGTAAAAAAAAACAATAATGTGCATTTTTCTTAAAGAAAATTTGGTTAGACAAAAAAAATATAGTACTTTTGCACCCGCTTAAAGCGTTTATGGTCCCTTCGTCTATCGGTTAGGACGAGAGATTTTCATTCTCTAAAGAGGAGTTCGACTCTCCTAGGGACTACAAAAATAAATCCGCCATCTGCGTAGTGATGCGCTACCAATCTTAATTGGGAAAGGGTGACGGAGGATTTTCGTAAAAGGGGTAACCCTTTTGGGAAATCCGCCTGGGCAGTTTCTATGGAGCATAAGACCCTTAGGCTTTACATTATTAATATTTTAAATTAACTAAGAAATGGCAAACCACAAATCATCGGTGAAGAGAATTCGCCAAGACAAGAAAAAGGCACTGCACAACAGGTACTATGCAAAAACCATGCGTAATGCAGTTCGTAAGTTGCGTGCTATGACTGACAAAGACGAGGCTGCAAAGTTGTATCCCAGCGTGCAGAAAATGTTGGACAAGTTGGCTAAGACCAATATTATTCACAAGAATAAGGCTGCAAACTTGAAGTCAAGTCTTTCCAAGCATATCAATAAACTCGGATAATAAGATAAAGATATAATTCAGACGACCGTGCAAGCACTACACTTGTGCGGTCGTTTTTCGTTCAAGAACGATGGGTGATATCATTTCCAGTGTACAGAATCCCAAGGTCAAGCGGTTGCTGACCCTGCAGCAGAAGTCTTCAGAACGTCGGAAGACAGGGCTTTTTGTTGTGGAGGGGCATCGTGAGCTACAGCATTGTTTGAATGCCGGATATGAAGTGGATACCGTCTTTAGTTTGGAGCCGTTGACTTTGGACTTTGGTCAATGCTTTCAGGTGACGTCACAGGTCTATGAGCGAATGGCTTATAGAGGTAGTACTGAAGGCGTTATCGCTATTGTCAAGGCTCGTTCGCTTATGCTTAGCGACCTTCGTTTGTCCGATCATCCGCTCATTGTAGTGTTAGAGAGTGTTGAGAAACCTGGTAATTTGGGGGCAGTTCTTCGTTCGGCTGATGCTGCACAGGCCGATGCCGTCATCGTCTGCGATCCGCTTACCGACCTCTACAATCCAAATCTGATACGTTCTTCTATTGGTGCCGTCTTTACGGTACCTTGTGTAGCCTGCTCTTCGCAGGAGTGTATAGACTTCCTTAAAGCCCGTCACATCCGCATTCTTACTGCCCAGTTGCAGGATTCTCATCTTTATTATGACACTGACATGACCTGTGGCACGGCTCTTGTGATGGGTACAGAGGATACGGGGCTTACCGATCAATGGCGTAAGGTTGCCGATGCCCATATCCGTATTCCTATGCTTGGCCGTCTTGACTCTCTCAATGTTTCCGTCAGTACTGCCATTCTTCTTTTTGAGGCCGTTCGGCAACGGCAAAAATGAGCATCTTACAGACTTAGAATAAGGAGAGTCTTTTTAAAGTTTTTTGCAGGAAAACATTCGTTGTTTTGCTTTTTTCTTTGTACCTTTGCAACCTATATTTAGGACATAAAAGAAAATGACAGAAGAATTACAACAAGAACAGCAGAACTATTCCGCGAGTAATATTCAGGTGCTCGAAGGGCTGGAGGCCGTGCGCAAGCGCCCTGCTATGTACATCGGCGATATTAGTGAGAAGGGATTGCACCATCTGGTGAATGAGACTGTCGATAATTCGATTGACGAGGCAATGGCAGGTTATTGCACGCACATTGAGGTAACCATCAATGAAGACAACTCGATTACCGTTCAGGACAATGGTCGTGGTATCCCCGTCGACGAGCATGAGAAAATGCACAAGTCGGCTTTGGAGGTTGTGATGACTGTGCTCCATGCCGGTGGTAAGTTTGATAAGGGCTCCTATAAGGTGTCAGGTGGTCTTCATGGTGTTGGTGTATCTTGTGTCAATGCGTTGTCGACTCACATGCTGTCTCAGGTATTCCGTGATGGTAAGATCTACCAGCAAGAGTACGAGAAAGGAAAGCCCCTCTATCCTGTGAAGGTGGTGGGCGAGACGGAACTGCGTGGTACGCGTCAGCAGTTTTGGCCCGATGGTACAATCTTTACGACTACGGACTATAAATACGATATCATTGCTAAGCGTATGCGCGAGCTGGCCTATTTGAATGCCGGTATAACAATTACGCTTAAGGATATGCGTCCCGATGAAGAAGGCAATCTGCGTGAGGAGGTGTTCCATGCTAAAGAAGGTCTGAAAGAGTTCGTACGCTATGTGGATCGTCACCGTACACACCTTTTTGACGATGTAATCTATCTGAAAACCGAAAAACAAGGCGTGCCTATTGAGGTGGCTGTGATGTACAACACAGACTATACTGAGAATATCCATTCCTACGTAAATAATATTAACACCATTGAGGGTGGTACACATTTGGTAGGTTTTCGTATGGCGCTGACCCGCACGCTGAAGAAATATGCCGATGCCGATCCACAGATTTCCAAGCAGATAGAGAAGGCTAAGATTGAGATTGCCGGTGAAGACTTCCGCGAAGGTTTGACCGCAGTGATCTCTATTAAGGTAGCTGAGCCTCAATTCGAGGGTCAGACGAAGACCAAGCTCGGCAATTCGGAAGTGGCTGGTGCCGTGCAGCAGGCCGTTGGCGAAGCGTTGACTAACTATTTGGAAGAACATCCAAAGGAGGCCAGACTTATCTGTGACAAGGTGGTATTAGCGGCCACGGCTCGTATTGCTGCTCGCAAAGCACGTGAGAGTGTGCAGCGCAAGAATCCGATGACGGGCGGTGGTTTGCCCGGTAAGTTGGCAGACTGCTCAAATAAAGATCCCAAGAACTGTGAGATTTTCCTTGTGGAGGGTGATTCTGCAGGCGGCTCGGCCAAACAGGGTCGCGATCGTCACTTCCAAGCTATTTTACCTCTTCGTGGAAAGATCCTAAACGTAGAGAAAGTGCAATGGCATCGTGTATTTGAAGCTGAATCAGTGATGAATATCATTCAGTCTATCGGTGTTCGTTTTGGTGTGGAAGGTGAAGGTGATCGCGAAGCAAATATCGACAAGTTGCGCTATGATAAGATTATTATCATGACCGATGCCGACGTCGATGGTTCACACATCGACACGCTGATAATGACACTCTTCTATCGTTTCATGCCTCAGGTTATTCAGGGTGGTCATCTTTATATAGCCACTCCACCGCTTTACAAGTGCACCTTTAAGAAAGTTTCGGAGTATTGCTATACCGAGCAGCAACGTCAGGCTTTCATTGATAAGTATGTGGCTGGCGACGAGAATAGCAGTGCTTTGCATACACAGCGCTACAAAGGTCTGGGTGAGATGAATCCCGAGCAGCTTTGGGAGACCACTATGAATCCGGAGAACCGTCTGTTGAAGCAGGTGACTATTGAGAATGCCGCTGAGGCCGATGAAATTTTCTCTATGTTGATGGGTGATGATGTGGAGCCACGTCGCGAATTTATTGAGAAGAATGCGACCTACGCTAATATTGACGCATAAGGACAATTGGGCGTTATCAAAAAACATCAGAAACTTAAGTTATTGAAATAATCTCATTCGCAATGCCTTCTTTGGGCATTGCGAATGTCTTTTTAGAAGAAAACTCCTTTTACTTTTTTATGAATAAATTTGGTCGATTCAGAAAAAAGTCTTAACTTTGCACCCGAATAAAAGAGATAAAAGAAGGCGATAAGGGGATTCCGACTGAAAGGAAAGTCGGGATTCTTTCTTTTTTGCCGACTTTAGTAAAACTATAAAGTAATAACAAATATTTAATAGAAATGGCATATATGTCACAAGAAGGCTATGATAAACTCATAGCCGAACTGAAACGTCTGGAAGGTATTGAACGTCCGAAGGCATCGGCCGCCATCGCAGAAGCACGCGATAAAGGCGACCTGAGTGAGAATAGTGAGTATGAGGCAGCCAAGGAAGCACAGGCCCATCTGGAGTCGAAGATCAATCAGTTGAAGTTGGCCATCTCGGAGGCAAAGATTGTAGACACCTCACGTCTGAGCAGCGACTCTGTGCAGATTCTGTCGAAGGTGGAGATGACCAATATGGCCAACAAGGCTCGTATGACCTATACTATTGTCAGTGAGAGCGAAGCAAACTTGCGTGAAGGTAAGATATCTATTCAGACTCCCATAGCCCAAGGACTTCTGAACCATAAGGTGGGCGATGAGGTTGAGGTGAAAATTCCCCGTGGCGTCATCAAGTTACGTATTGAGAAAATAACGGTAGGATAAGAGGTATGGATATTTTCAGCAAGATTGCCGCTGGTGAGATTCCCAGTTACAAGTGTGCCGAGAGTGATAAGTTCTATGCTTTCCTCGACATCAATCCAGTGTCCAAGGGTCACACTTTGGTCATTCCCCGTCGTGAGGTAGACTATATCTTTGATATGGACGATGATGAGATTGCCGAGTTTCAACAGTTTGCCAAACGCGTGGCCATAGCCTTGAAGAAAGCCTTTCCTTGTAAGAAGGTAGCTCAAGTCGTGTTGGGTTTGGAGGTTCCCCACGCTCATATACACCTCATTCCTATGAATAGTGAGGCTGATGTGGATTTTCGTAAACAGAAACTGCAACTTCCTGCAGAGGAGATGCAGGAAATTGCAGCCAAGATCCTTGCAAATTTCTGAATGAGGGTATCCGCTAAAATGGTGTTGCATACGAACAAAAAAGCTGAAATCCTTATTTGGGTTTCAGTTTTTTTGTTATACGTATGATTTACAGACTGGAGGCTTTACCATTGTGAGATAGCATGAATAGACCATATACTATATTGACCATTACAGGTTCGGACGGTACTGGCGGTTCGGGTGTACAGGCAGATATCCGCTGTATCAATGCGCTGGGTGGCACTGTTACTTCAGCAATCACGTCCATTACTGTACAGAACACTTTGGGCATTCAGCAATTCTACGACTTGCCGGCTGCCATAGTGCGTCAGCAGGTTGAAGCCATCCTTAACGACTTGCAGCCACAAGTCATTAAAATCGGTCTGCTCCGTCTCATTGAAGTTGTGGAGGTCGTAGCCGATTTGATGCGCAAGTATCATCCTAAACATATTGTGTATGCACCGGTTCGGCAGTCTACCCGAGGCGACCAGCTGGTGAATCCGCAAGTGTTTGAAGTCATTCAGCAGCAACTTATCCCCCTATGTACCATAGTGTTGGAACCATCCGATCTTCCTCCGGGCGATCGAAAGCATGGACATGCCAACCTGCTTTCGGCAGCTTTGGCCTACTATTTGAGTTGCGGAGAACGTGTGGACGAGGCGATGCTCCATGCTCGCACCTACCTTTGTCAATTACCCGCTGGCTACACGGAGGACAACAGCCGCAGCGGTGAACTCTATAATCTGTTCCTTGAAATGCTGGGTAGATACTACTACCGATATAGCGATGTGGCATTCTATGCAGAGCAGTTGGGAGTCAGTGCCCGCTATCTCGGGCAGGTCACCCGTAGTATTGCCAGACGTTCACCCAAAACGATGATTGACGAGCGTGTCACGGAAGAGATTATCCGACTGCTCACCACTACCAATAAACCTCTCAAGGAAATTGCCCAAATGCTCGGCTTTTCTTCTCAAGCCCATCTCTCACGATTTTTCAAGAAGCAAAAGGGACAAGCTCCCAGTGCCCTGCGACAGAAATAATTCCTATTTATTCCACGCTTTTCTTTTTTCAAAATTGAGTTTTCGTTTATCAGAACGGGAACTCCGTTGTGTTTTGTCTGATGATAGTTCATACCTTTGTGTCCGATTTTACAAACAGATTTAAGATAAACGTATGGGCAACAACAGACGAGACTTGAACCGCCAATTAGCTCAGATGCTGAAAGGCGGGGTGATTATGGATGTAACAACTCCGGAACAGGCACGCATTGCAGAAGAAGCCGGTGCATGTGCCGTGATGGCTTTGGAAAGGATTCCTGCTGATATCCGTGCGGCCGGAGGTGTGTCGCGCATGAGCGATCCCAAAATGATTCGTGGCATTCAGGAGGCAGTGAGCATCCCCGTAATGGCCAAATGCCGCATCGGGCATATTGCCGAAGCGCAGATATTGCAAGCCATTGAGATTGACTACATTGACGAGAGCGAAGTGCTCAGTCCTGCTGATAACATCTATCACATTGATAAAACCAAGTTCGATGTACCATTCGTGTGCGGTGCCAAGAACTTGAGTGAAGCCCTCCGACGCATAGCCGAAGGCGCAACAATGATTCGGACAAAGGGTGAGCCCGGCACTGGCGATGTGGTACAGGCAGTGAGCCATATACGACTGATGCAAAGCGAAATCCGTCGTCTCATTTCTATGAGTGAAGATGAACTCTTTGAGGCTGCAAAACAGTTGCAAGCCCCCTACGAACTTGTGAAATTTGTGCATGAGAACGGCAAACTGCCTGTGGTAAACTTTGCCGCAGGTGGTGTGGCAACCCCTGCCGATGCAGCCCTTATGATGCAGTTGGGTGCAGAAGGTGTGTTTGTGGGAAGCGGCATTTTCAAGAGCGGCAATCCCGCCAAACGTGCCGCAGCCATCGTGCAGGCCGTGACAAACTACAAAGATGCCGGACTGCTGGCGGAACTCTCCGAAGATCTTGGTGAGGCAATGGTGGGTATCAATGAACAGGAGATTGAACTTCTGATGGCCGAAAGAGGAAAGTGATTCAGTGGATTTTTTATGAGAATTGCAGTTTTGGCCCTGCAAGGGGCGTTCATTGAGCACGAGCAGATGTTGCAAAGGCTCGGGGTGGAGACGTTTGAAGTTCGTCAGTTGAAGGATTGGCAGCAGCAGAAAGATGGACTCATTCTGCCAGGAGGAGAGAGTACGGTGCAGATGCGCCTACTCTCCCAACTGGGCTTGCTTCGACCTATCAAGGCTGCCATTGCCGAGGGCCTACCGGTGTTTGGCACCTGTGCAGGTATGATACTCTTGTCCGAAGGTTATCTGGGCACGATGGATATTCGTGTACGCCGCAATGCCTATGGCCGCCAGTTGGGCAGTTTCCGCACTACAGGTACTGTTGAAGGCATTGGCAACGACCTCCCCATGACGTTTATTCGTGCCCCTTATGTAGATGCTGTTCTGAGTGATCGCTGCCATCCCATTGCCACAGTAGATGGTCACATCGTGGCTGTTCGCCAAGGCAATCAGTTAGCCACGTCGTTCCATCCCGAACTGGACGAAAGTGAAAAGATCCACCGAATGTTTTTGCATTTCTGTATTTAAAATACAAACTCCTGACCCGTTTAGTCTTTTATGGTTAGCGTTCCGTCGGGATTGACCTGCATTGTAGTTTCGTAATAAAGGTAGTTGGTCTTTCCTCCGCTGGTTTCTGTCTCCTTGCCGTCTTCTGTGAAGCATACTCCAAATTCGGTTTCCAGAGAACCTATGTCACGCTTTTTGTTAAGAGAAGAAGATTTTCTGGGGAGCACTTCCTCAATTTCGTAATAACTAATCGACTTATAGGTGCATCCTTCAGGAATCATCCCCTTGGCTTCGTCGAAATAGCTTTGTATCTTTTCCGGATCGAGCTTTGTTATGTCGATACCTTTTATTTTCTCGTAATCGACTTCGTAGCTTGATGTGCTATGTTCTCGCATATCACCCACGGTTCCATCCAGATAAAAACATTGCTCAA
The DNA here is from genome assembly GCA_947174835.1 of uncultured Prevotella sp. GTDB lineage: Bacteria > Bacteroidota > Bacteroidia > Bacteroidales > Bacteroidaceae > Prevotella. The sequence goes on along the minus strand of CAMWKM010000016.1, from coordinate 5,185 downwards.
AACTGTAGTTGTCGGGATTGATCATCGTAAGACTGACAAACATTAAGTTGTTGGAAAGCTTTTCGCCTTCACAAAAACGAACAGAATAGATTTTAAACTTGTTCAGGTCTGTCTTTTCCTTCACGTTTTCAATAGCTTTGGCGTAGGATTCGGCCTTGTCGGCTGGGAACGATAAATTGCCTAACAAAGAACTAACGTTACCGTCACAAGATTGCATCAACATGGCAATACAGGCCAATACGATTAAATAAAATGTTTTTTTCATTGGATGTTGTTTTTTAAATGTTTATAATAAAGTTATTTTCATTTTTTTGCGGTATGTAAAATTGCACTTGCTTATTAAATTTACAAATGTTTTAATCTTCCGCAAAAGTAATAAAAAAAAGATAAAATATCACCCCCCCCATTTTCTTAAGCCAATATATGTTTTTTTAACATCAAGATACATTCCAAATAAGCTAATCAAGGTATCTTTTTACCGACCAAAAGATAATCAAATGGGGGGTGTATAAAAATTGATTATCAAATGGTCGGCATTTGATAATCAAATGACTTGGAAAAGATAATCAAATGGCGAGCAAAAGATAATCAAACGGGAGTGAAAAGATTATCAAACCGAAGGCAAAAGATAATCAAATCGCGACCAAAAGATAATCGAAGAAAAATCGGTCGATGACAGGAAGGTTATTTTCTTATTTTCAATGACTATCTAAATCCTCGCGCGCGTACATTTTATATTATATAGTGTTTAGTTGCGGCTATGGGAAACAATTGGCAAATGAAAAAGAGTATGGTATGACTCTCTCACCCCATACTCTTTTCAACGGATGTTGGTGTTCATTAGCGTGATAACACACAAAACGGTGGCTACTGCTACAACTGCCAACACACACGTTGTCTGAAAATCTAATAACATAATCTTTACCTTATTATCTTTGCTCAACGCAAAGCATTACTAACCTAATGAATAATATGTAAAAAACGTATAGTCATCTCGACTACAATGCAAAGGTACGAATTTTTAGTGTAAATATAACAAGAATTTCCGTTTATGTTGGTATGTATAACTTTTATTATTGATTTATATCAATATTTAAATAGAATTGGTATAGAGTGAAACCTTGTATTGGTTTCTGATAGATCGAAATTTCGTGAGCAAAACAATTTGTACCAAAAATTTGGTGAAATAAGGAAATAGTGCTATCTTTGCAAACAAATAAGAGTGCCACTCTTTCTGCCAAAACAAGGATCACGATGATGGAACGACTGTTGCACTACGTCTGGAAACACAAGATGTTGCCTCTCAGGGAACTGAAGACCACCGACAACAGGCTGGTGGAGATTATCGACCCTGGGCTGTATAACCGCCTATATGCTGGTCCCGACTTTTTTAATGCCAAGATGAAAATCGGCGGTACGTTGTGGGTGGGCAACGTAGAGATCCATCAGCGTTCCAGCGACTGGTATCAACACAAACATGATCAGGATCCCCAATATAATAATGTGGTGCTGCATGTAGTGGGCGAAGCCGATACCGATGTGCTTACTCAGGATCGGCACTATCTTCCGCAATTAGTGTTGCCAATTCCTGTTTCACTCAGCGAGAACTACGAAGAATTGTTGCACAATGACCAATACCCACCTTGCTATAAGATTATTCCCCAGTTGTCTACGTTGACTATCCATTCGTGGATGGCAGCCCTGCAGACGGAACGGTTAGAGCAGAAGACGGAGGCCATCAAACGACGGGTGGAGCAATGCGATGGTTCATGGGAGGATGCCTACTTCGTGACTTTAGCCCGTAACTATGGTTTCGGTGTCAACGGTGATGCTTTCGAACAATGGGCTATGAATGTTCCGCTTAGTGCCGTTGGCAAACATCGTGATGACCTATTCCAAGTGGAGGCCATCTTTATGGGACAGGCTGGCTTGTTGGAATTGAATAGTATTCCGGATCGCTATCAGACTGATGCCCTTGGCGAGGACTACTTTGTTAAATTGCGCAATGAGTATCAGTATTTGGCGCATAAATTCTCGATGAAACCAATGGATTTCTCTGTCTGGCGGTTTCTCCGTCTGCGTCCGCAGAACTTTCCGCATATCCGCATCTCGCAGCTGACAAATCTCTATTGTGAGCATCGGGCCGGACTGAGCGCATTGTTGGAATGTGAGACATTGGAACAATTGCGCGACTTGTTGGATACTCATGTCACGCCCTATTGGGAGACACATTATATCTTTGGCTCCAAGAGTGCGAAGAGTATGAAACAAACATCGGTTTCATCGAAGAACCTGCTTATCATCAATACCGCAATCCCAATGCTTTTTGCTGTAGGACGCCATCGCCGGAAAGAAGAACTCTGCAATCGTGCCTTTGATTTGTTGGAACAACTGAGAGCGGAGCAGAACCATATTGTCCGTATGTGGAAAGAGTGCGGCATGGAAGTAAAGACGGCAGGAGACAGTCAGGCCCTCATCCAATTGAAGAAAGAATACTGCGACCATAAAGACTGCCTGCGTTGCAGGATAGGATATGAATATTTAAAAGGAAAGAAGTGAGCGATATGAAATACATCTTTGAAACCCGAATGGAGGTGCGCGATTATGAGTGCGACATTGAAGGCATCGTAAACAATGCCCAGTATATACATTATTGTGAGCATACGCGTCACCTTTTCCTGAAAGCGTGCGGCTTGTCGTTTGCCGGGATGCACCAGAAGGGTATCGATGCCGTGGTGGCCCGTATGCAACTCCAATACAAGGTGCCCCTCAGGCCCGATGACGAGTTTATCTCGCGCCTTAACTTGACGAAGGAGGGTATCAAGTATGTGTTCCATCAAGACATCTTCCGTGCCAGCGACGAACAGCTGTGTTTTCGTGGCAAGATAGAAGTGGTGTGCTTGATTAACGGTCGTCTGGGCAACAGCCCCGACTACGATACTGCCTTTGCAAAATTCCTTCAATGAACGAACAGGAGATCTACTACGCCATTGCTTTAACCCGTATGACGGGGTTCAACTTTCAGATAGCCTTGCACCTCTATCAGACTTTAGGCTCGGCACAGGCTGTCTATGAGCATCGCAACAATATCAGGGATGCAATACCCGACAGCACAGAACGGCTGGCTGTTGCAATGAAGGATTGGAGTGCAGCGCTGGCACGTGCTGCCCAAGAGATGGCTTTCATCCAGAAAAATGCCATTCAACCGCTGTTGCTGGGTAGCGAGAACTACCCTCGACGATTGGCCGAATGTCCTGATGCTCCGATTATACTCTATTATATGGGGACGGCTGATCTGAACCAAAGTCGTGTCATCAATATCATCGGTACGCGTCACTGCACCGTGTATGGTCAGGATCTCATCTGTCGATTCATCAATGACTTGCGACGATTCTGTCCCAATGTACTTGTTGTCAGTGGACTGGCCTATGGCATTGACATCTGTGCACATCGGTATGCTCTGCAGAACGGCTATGAGACGATAGGCGTGTTGGCACATGGTCTGGATGAACTCTATCCCTCACACCATCGGGATACTGCTGCCCAGATGTTGAGGCAGGGTGGATTGCTGACTGAATATATGTCGGAGACGAGACCCGACAAGGTGAACTTTGTGAGGCGCAATCGCATAGTGGCAGGTATTTGCGATGCCACGATCCTTGTGGAGAGTGCTGCCAAAGGGGGCGGGCTCATCACCACTGGCATTGCGATGGACTACAATCGCTCTGTTTTCGCCTTTCCCGGATCCGTAGGTGCCCCTTATAGCGAAGGCTGCAATCAGTTGATTCGTGACAACGGTGCCCAGTTGATTACTTCTGCCGACGATTTTGTTAAGGCTATGGGATGGCAGACGGATGCCAAACTCCGTCGGGCTCAAGCCAATGGTATAGAGCGTATGCTCTTTCCAGACCTCTCTGATGATGAGCAGACTATTGTTAAAGTTCTCGATGGAATGGGAGATTTACAACTAAATCAGATTTCTGTCAAGACAAATATTCCTATTGGTCAACTCACAGCCTTGCTCTTTCAATTGGAGATGAAAGGTGTTGTCCGCCCCTTGGCAGGAGGCACGTATCATTTGCTGAAGTAAATTATGAAAATAGGACAGATAGAATTAGGAACACAGCCGGTGTTTCTGGCACCGATGGAAGATGTGACCGACATCGGGTTTCGACAACTGTGCAAGCGGTTCGGGGCCTCGATGGTCTATACCGAGTTTGTATCGGCTGAGGCTTTGGTGCGCGATGTGAAGACTACCGTTCGCAAGCTGGGTATCAGTGATGGGGAACGGCCTGTGGGCATACAGATTTATGGTCGCGATGTGGAGGCTATGGTCGAGGCAGCACAGATTGTGGAACAGGCAGGTCCGGACTTGATTGACCTGAATTTTGGTTGCCCCGTGAAGAAAGTTGCCGGTAAAGGTGCGGGAGCAGGTATGCTGCAAAACATTCCTAAGATGTTGGAAATTACCAAGAAGGTGGTGGATTCCGTTAAACTGCCTGTGACGGTGAAGACCCGTTTGGGATGGAACCACGAGCAACTTATCATTACCGAATTAGCCGAGCAGTTGCAGGATTGTGGCATTCAGGCATTGACCATTCACGGTCGGACCCGTGCTCAGATGTACACCGGTGAAGCTGACTGGACGCTTATTGGTGAGGTGAAGAAGAATCTGCGCATTCATATTCCCATTATCGGTAATGGCGATATCACTTCGCCTGAAGAGGCTAAAAGGGCCTTTGAACAGTACGGCGTGGATGCCATCATGGTGGGACGCGCTACCTTCGGACGGCCTTGGATCTTTAAGGAGATTCGTGATTATCTGGATAAGGGAATATTCGATGAAACCTTTGGTTTTAACCAGAAGTTAGACATTTTGGAAGAACAGTTACGCATTAATGTCGAGATGATTGACGAACCCCGAGGTATTCTTCACACCCGTCGCCATTTGGCTGCTACACCTATATTCAAAGCCATTCCCAACTTCCGTCAGACTCGTATCGCTATGCTACGATCTGCAAAGATGGATGAACTTTTGGATATACTCGAACAAACCAGGACATTGTTGGGATAAGATGTCTTGTTAGGTAATAAAACTTGGTGAAGCATTCACTTCTTGATGTTTCGGGGATGGTGCAACAGCACCTCCTCACGGAGTGTCTGCATAGAGATATGTGTATAGATC
>CAMWKM010000015.1 GCA_947174835.1 uncultured Prevotella sp. | reverse complement strand
GTCATAGCCTTTTTGCTGACAACAGCCCTCTCGGCTCAGAAAGATTCCACAGGCTTTTGCGCATATCTTTTCAATGACGAATATCAGGTTTTTATGCGCATCAGTTTCCACCGGCAGGACATCGTCATTCCGGGGCAGGACATACTGGGGCCCCTGCCTGGTTTTATCGGAAAAGAGCACTACTCTTTCTGCTGGCCCATTGTCGCAGCAGAGATAAAAAACAACGAGGCCCATCTCCAATTGGTCAACGACTATGGCAGTGAGGATTTGGAAGCTGTGCTCGTCCGTGAGAACGACAGCATCTATACTTTCCAGCAAGGAAAGGGATCTGCTGTCAAAATGCCGGATGGAGGCAAGTGGCAGAAGATCCCCAAGATTCTTACCTTCAGGAAGGTAGACAAATAGCCTGCTTTTATTTTGTGATACGCATCCAGTCGGCATCAATCCAGCCACGATCTACCTTTGAGTCAGTCTCTACGGCGATGTAGCCAAACTTGGCACCAATCCATTTGCCTTCCTTCATCTGAAATTCTGTACCGCAGTCTTCAAACTTTTTGCCGTTGAGACTATAGGCAAAAGTCATTTTTGAGTCGTTGACGGTCAGGCGCAGATAGATATCCTCGTGGATGCCGGGCTTATAGTCAATCTTGTCTATTGCTGTCGGTTTCAGTGTGGCCAGCACTTGCTCTGTTTGGGGCTTCCCTTTGTCGGCAGCCTTACAGGTCATCTGCACAAGTTGGAAAACCTGTCCTACACGACGGACAACCAGTGCTGAATAGTCAAGACCCATCATGATGAGGCCGCCCATCTGTCCGTTGGCTTTCGAAGTGAAACGCAACTTAGTTGTAGCCGTAAAACGATCGGCGGGTGTCTTTTGCAACAGCAGGTTGGGGACTTCCCAGAAGTTTTTCCAGCCGTCAGACAGTTTGTAGGTATAGATGCGGAAAGTGCCGAAGGCCGTAGGAACGCCAAACTTCTCATCGTAGTTGGCGTGCCATTGCCACTGAAGCCCCATTGTGGGTGCATTGAACTCATCGCTCTCCACAGGATTCTGAATAACATTGCTGCTGCTCTGAGGTTTCTTGTAGGTCAGCACTGGCTCACCTTTCTTGCCCATGATAGGCCAGCCCGAAGACCAGTCGACAGGTTGCAGATGGACCACACGGCCATAAGCCTCCTTGTCTTGGAAATGAATGAACCAGTCTTCATCGTATTTGTTGTGTATCCATGCACCTTGGTGAGGGCCGTTGACACTGGTCTTGCCTTGTGCCAGCACAATCTTATGTTCGTATGGCCCGTAGGGCGACTTCGAACGCATGGCCAGTTGGAAACCCGTAGGCACACCGCCGGCCGGGCACATGATCCAGTACCAGCCGTCGCGTTTGTAGAACTTGGGCCCCTCGCAAGTACGGTTTTCGGTGCCGTTGCCATCGAACACGATGACAGGCTGGCCTATGGGACGTGTACCGTCGGCTGACAGTTCACGGACGGTGAGCACAGAGGCAAACTTGGAACGTGAGTTAGCCCAGCCGTTCACCAAATAGCAACGTCCGTCCTCATCCCAAAGTGGTGTCGTGTCGATATAGCCCTTGCCGGGAATCACACAGACTGGCTTTTCCCATTTGCCGGCTGGATCCTTAGTCTTGACCATCATCACGCCATAGTCGGGATCGCCCCAATAGATGTAATATTCACCGTTGTGGTAACGGATGGACGGTGCCCAGACACCATTGCCGTGCGAAGGCTTGTCAAACTCCTCGCGAGGTTCGAGTTCCGTCAGGGCATAATTGATGATTTCCCAGTTGACCAGATCACGGGAGTGTAAGATAGGCAGGCCGGGAATACACTGAAATGACGAGGCAGTCAGATAGTAGTCCTCGCCACTGGGCCCTACGCAGACATCGGGGTCGGAATAGTCGGCATTGATTACTGGGTTGGTGTAAGTGCCATCGCCATTGTCGGGCAACCACACTTCAGAACGGTACTGGGCGTGCGAGCCAAGCTGGCAGGCAGTAGCCAGCACCAAAACGATTAGTTTTCTCATAGTTGTTGTATTTTTAGTTTGTAGTTGTTGTCAGTATATTCAATGCGCATCACACGCATCACGTCATCGTCGGTAGGTGTCAGCGATAAAGCTACATGCCCCATCGTGCGGCGCAAGTTGATCTCTACACAGGGGTGTAGCAAGAACTGCCCCTCTGGTGATGTGCATATCATCATGTCAACCCCAAACGGGCCTGTATAATGGTTTGAGAATTTTGGGGTGAGAGAGGTGCAAATATTCTTTTGGATGTCATCGAGTAGATTGATAGGTATGTAACGATTTATCATCTCTCGCTTCTTACTCTCTGTAGCCAGGATGTTACCGGTATAGGCACCGTTGGCCGTATGGAACAGCGACAGTCCGAGATAGCGCACCTCGCCACATTCGGAAACCATAAATTCCATACCAAAATCCTTTACTTTGTTGTAATATGGCTCAGCAATCACACTGCCTTGTGCAGTCAGAAGATTGCGTAGCCATCCCATCAGATGATCAGTCTTGAATGCCGATTCCTGAACGAAACGCAGGCCTCGGCCACTCGACGACCAAGGGGCTTTCAGTACCAGACGGCCATAGCGTCGGATGATCTCTTCTATCTCCTCTGTTGAAGTACATTCAAACGACTCGCCCAAAGTTCCTTCCCGCTGTAGGCAAGGGAGCAGTTGAATAGCCGTGCGGCGGTGGGACAGGTGCCGGATGGCATCCAACTGGTTGTCAGACGGCAATTGCTTTTCACTCACACCCAACCTAAGCAGTCGTGCCTTCAAGGCAAGATCCCAGCCCCAAGGATCCAATCTTTGGGCTTGGACAGAACTGAATACCGAAGTGGAATGGGCAAACTGACAGGCGGAAATATGCAGGCTCCCCTCCAGATAGCGACTGGCAAGCCCCTTGAAGCGATGGAAAGATCGCCGAGCCTGTTCCGCATCATCTACCAGCACTATATCGCCCTCCTCTGCCCATAAGGCAGGCAGGAATCCGAGGTCATGCCGAAGCTGTCTTCCGGCGTGTGGAGCCGTGAAGTTCGACAGGTTGGCTGCCAAGGCAATATCGTGCTCTGGGTTGAAAATGCGAATAGTCATTTCTTCATTTTTGGTGCAAAGATAGATATTATTTCTGTAAATAATGAATAAATTAGCAAGTAATTTTTTTATTTGCACTAAATAATAAAAATACCGTTCGTAGCCCCCGGAAGCCTCTTCCCCCTCTTATATCTGTCCCCCTATAAGGGGGACTTAGATATGAGGGGGAGGCTCCTGCCCCCAAGGTTTTTGTTCACATTTTGCAAGCCATATTCACATCCTTTACGCTTTAGAAAAAAAGATATGATCAAAATATGATTTTATCTTTAGAAAAGACATTGTTTATGTACTGCAAACCATATACTTAGTCATCGCAAGTATGATACTTAGACAGCGTAAACACCATAGTAACACAATTTAAGACTTATTATGTGAGTGAAACAGGGTATGTTTTATATATTTAAAATTGTTAAAAAACGATGGTTTCTTCAAAAGCATTAATGATACATCATAAAAAATGTGTAATTTTGCAGTCGGCCAAGTCAGTCCTGCCGCCTTGGTCAATAATGGCCGGGGCAAATTAGGACAAGGGTGGGCCGAAATGACATTGATGGAATCCTGTGGCCGACGAAGCCGTTTGTAGGGCTGGTCAATGGGGAAAGGACGTTTTCGGACGTTATTGTCTGTGTGTTCAAACTTCGCAACTTTGAATCTGTGCACAGAGGTAATGCAACTGAAGCGTCTACGTGGGTGAATTGTATCCCGGCCGTTCCGTAGCTATAATTCTTTATTTTTATGGTGAAGGTCTGTGCCGAATTGTATAGTCACTCGGCGTGGGCTGGCTTGCGTTGCTTATCCTTGCACAGGGGCAATGCGAAGGCCTGAACACAGGGATAAGCGCGGAGAAACAAACTCCCACGTCTTTTTTATTTCCTGAAATGAACAATTAATTGCCAACTTAGGGGTGTTATAGGCTTTGTGTAGTAAACACTAAAAAATAAAAACATAAAGCTATGTCACAAAACAAAACTGTCATTCAAGGTTTAGAGCCTGAGACTAACTCCAGTGGTGCTCCAAATGGAGCGAGTTCAAATAATTTTTATTCGCGTGGAAATCGGCCTTCTGCAGCTCGCGGGACTGTGGTACCTGGAATGATGGATGTACAAATTGATGCACCGATAGGGAACGCAGCCTCTGGAACTTCATCTTCACCTCAACCACGCAAAGTCGTTCAGCCGGGAAAACCCATCGTTGGCTTCTTGTATTCTATCTCACGTACTCGTTTAGGAGAATACTGGCCACTTCAAATGGGACGAAACACTATAGGTCAAGCAGAAGATAGCGACATTAGGCTTGCTGAAGGAACGGTTTCTTCTAACCACGCTGTTATCGTAACTCGTCAGGTAAAAAACGGTATCATTGCTGCAATAACTGATACTCAATCAACCAATGGAACCATGATAAATGGAGAAACTATAGGTTTCAGTGCTGAAGAATGTCATGATGGTGATATTATCACGATAGGTAATAATTATGAATTAGTTTTAGTCTTAATCGATGCAGAGAAACGTGGTTTGAAAGTTGCACAAGATTTTATACCTGTTGAAGTTGAGGCTGCTTCAGAAGAGCCGGAAAATATACCATCATTCCCTGGTGGCATGACCCGTCCTGGTGGATTTGACCCTTACAATGATGGTCCAATGGCTTGGGGCAATAATGGCGGTGGTTACTCTCCTGTAGGTGGGACTGTAGGAATGGATGGGTCTGTTTCTGGTGGGAATCACGGTGGAACTGTGCCTATGTGATTAGTTTTTTTATAAAAACAATATGTCTCTTTGTTAAGATTCAAGGCAGGATCGAAAAACTGAAGGGCATTTATTGTGAATTTGGTAAAATAACTGCTATAACGAAATGCCACAACCGGTAAGACAGACTGTAGTACAGAGGAAAAACGACCCTTACATATACCTGTATGTAATGGGTGAATGGTATTGTTATAATCCTTTGGAACCACCTTTGGGAAGTGGGGCTATGGGCGACGTTTACAAAGGCTATCGGTGTAGGAATGGGGCAATGATAGCCGTAAAACGCGTTAAAGACTTTTATGCAAACAATAAAATGATACGTGAGCGTGCCCGATTAGAAGCATCTCTTGCTTTTCGGCATCCTAATCTTGTAGAGATGATAGGGTGTTGTGAGTATGCTCCGGACAATGGCCCCATTTTCATTCTTAGCAATTTTGTTCAAGGTGAAGATATTGACAAATATGTGAAAGGATTTTCTGATTCTCCAAATAGGGTTGAGAAAATCTGTAATGCTATTTGTTCCGTTTTGGATGCGCTTGATTATGTTCATTCAAGGGGAGTGATACATCGTGACATTAAGCCATCGAATATTATGATAGAGAATGGCTCAAATGTCAGATTGATGGATTTAGGTATTTCACGTATGAATGGAGGCAATAAGTTTTCTTCCTATGGTTTTATTGGGACACCTCAGTATTCGGCACCGGAACAAATAAAGCGTGAAGAAGGCAATACTGCCAATCAAATTAACTCTACGACTGACATATATGAATTAGGAATAACATTTTATGAACTTTTGACAGGGGAGAATCCTATGGACAGTGATTCTGAGGCTGAAACTCTTGCAAGGCAGATTTCAAAGGCATTGCCGTCAAATCCTGCCATTCCTAAAAAGTTGATGAATGTCATTTGGAAAGCTACAGAGAAAGAACAATCCAAGCGCTATCAGACGGCATTTGAGTTCAAGAACGCTATAAATAATGCGCTTCTGCCAGATCCTCCTCTAATGGAACGGATTACTCAGTGGATGCAAAGTCGTGTTGTTGCGTTGGTCTCTGTTATAGTAGCAATTGCCTTTATCATCTTTTTTATTATACTTATCTTAATTTGAGGCCTAATTTGATATAATTATGGAGTTACAGAAAATATATACCGATGGCAATGAATTATTGACTGCTTTTGCGGAATCTCGGATTGGCGGCAGGCTGGAGAATCAGGATTCTTATGGCTGGCAAGACACGAACTATGGATATCTTGTTACTGTCTGCGATGGAATGGGAGGTGGTCCGGGAGGGAAAACTGCTTCTACAATTGCCGTCAAGGAAATTGTTGCAGGCATATCGGAAGCCAGTAAGGACGAGGAAATACCCAATATCATCATCAAAGCCATACGAAGGGCAAATATGGCAATTATAGCAGCAGGAAATAGTAATGAAACCCTAAAAGGGATGGGGTCAACGGCTACAGTGTTGTTGGTCTCTGAAAGGTCGGCTTATATTGCGCATGTCGGCGATAGCAGGGTCTATCAACTGCGTGGCTCCAAAAAAATCTTCAGGACATTTGATCACTCAATGGTTTTTGAAATGGTTTCTCAAGGTGTTATCACCGAAGAGCAAGCCAGACTGTCTGCTCAGTCAAATGTCATTACGCGTGCACTGGGTATCAAACCTGATGTTGAGGTTGAGATACATGAAGTGAGTTATGAAAAGGGCGACCGATTCGTGCTTTGTTCCGACGGAATACATGGTTCCATGCCTGAAAAGGAGTTCATAAAGATGGTTACTAACAAAAAAGGAAAGTTAGGCAGTATAACTGACGATATTGCTACTTTTGTGGATAATATAGGACGAACTTCAGGTGGTGGTCATGACAATCTTACTATAGCAATATTAGAAACGAAGATAAACTCAAAACTTAGACCTAAAATGTCAAAGCAAACAAAAATTACAATCTTGGGCTTGATTGCCCTTCTTGTCGTCAGCATTTCCATGAATATTATGCAGTGTGGTAGTACGATTGGCGAAGACAATACTATAGTTAACGATAGTCTCAAACAGATGAAAGACTCTGTTGTACAACAGAACGAACAAATTGAGACTATAAAAAGATCTATAGCTGAGATTGATAAGCAAATTGGTTTGATTTCTGTGGGTAACATTGCTCCTGTTGACTCTATTAAGAAAATAATCGAAAAAAGTAAATAATTATGAAGATGAAGGTTTATTCAATCGGAAGAGAGGTCGGGTGTGATATAGTCATCAACGACAGTTCTGATGCTACAAGCCGACGACATGCTACTCTTACTGTTATGCCATCAGGCAAAATGACCATTACCGATCAAAGTCGGAATGGTACGTATGTAAATGGTATTAAAATTTCTCCTAATGTTGCTGTTCCTGTAACACGCAAGGATAACATTTCGTTTGCACATGTTTATCGGTTAGACTGGAGTAGGATTCCAAAGCCTGTAAGTATTATGCAGTACATTATTTATGGATTGATTGCCTTTATTGCTATTGCAGGTATAGGAGGCTTGGCTGCATATTTGTTACTTTCTGGTTCTGATACAAATACACAGGGAGGAGATACTCCGAAGATGCAAACAGAACAAATAGACTCCTGTGAGATATGCAAGAAACCTGTTTCCGACTGTGAATTCAAGGGTAAACATTCACAAGAACAGGATCAGCCGAAAGTAGATACGTGCCAGACGTGTAAAAAAACTGTTGTGGATTGTGTTTACAAAGGGAAGCATCCCGATCCAAATAAAAAGAAGCAGCAAGACAAGAAACCGGAACTCACAGTGAAAAAGTGCTCAACTTGCGGTAAGCCTGTATCTGAATGTCAATACAAGGGAGAACATCCTGCCAAGAAAGAGAGCACAAGAGGTGATCATTAACAATACGTAAGAAAATTATAGTTATGAGATTATTAAAGATAGGTCGCGATGTTTCATGCGACATCGTTATGCATAGTGACAGAGTCAGTTCTCTTCACGCAGAGTTAACATTGTTGAATAGTGGGGATATTATGCTGGAGGATAAGGGTAGCCGTAATGGTACATTTATCATGAATCAGCAGATAAAGCCGAATAAACCTGTAAATGTCAAACGAGGTGATGCCATTCGTTTTGCTGATGTTGAGTTACAATGGAGTCAGGTTCCTATGCCTGAAGACAATTCTGCATATCAAGGAGTTTACGGAATAGGTAGTCATTTTAATAATGATTTTCAAATATCTGGTTCTACTGTAAGCCGTTATCATGCCACAATAAAGCATGGACGGGATGGTAAAATGTATATTTTTGATCATAGTAAGAATGGCACGACTGTTGATGGTACTAAAATCCAGTCAAACACTCCTTACAGAATAAAAAAGAGCAGTGCAGTCGTTTGTGGAGGAGTTCCTGTTGACCTTACCCGTCTGCCTTGGCCTTCCAGTGCATGGAAGTATGTGGCAGGTATTGCCGCTGCAATGGCTATTTTTATTGTAGGCGGTTGGGGCGCATGGAAATTTATTCCTTGGAATAACACTGTAAATCCGGTAACTACACAAGCAATGGAAAATGCGTCAGTTTGCGTATATGGCGGATATTATTTTAATGTAACAATTAAAGATGATCCATTTAAAGGAATGTATCCGGAAGAACTTTGGCCATCTGTTTGGCGCTTCGGTTGGATTCCCGAGCAAACAGAGAATGGTGTAAGGCTTAAAGCGGTTCCAATAAATAAATATCCAAACGCAAACGCATTTGAATATACCGGTACTGCATTCTTTATATCAAAAGATGGAGAAATGGGAACAAATCGTCATATAGCCGTTCCATGGGAATATGACAAAAAACAGTTTGAAAACGACATACGGGATTACTTGGCTAATCAGCGCACTGAACTTGCTCCAACATTATCATTATATTCTGGAGTGAACACGGAATTAGAATGGCAGGCAAGGATGAACCGGCTTACAGCTTCCGATATTGAAATATCGGGAACACATGTCTACTTAGGTGTTGGACTTACAGGATCAAAAATAAATAGTACTCTTGATTTACAGCAAGCCCAAGTCATTGCCGAATCTGGTGATAACGACAAAGATGTTGCACTTATCCGTCTGAACTCGCGTAAAACACCAGACTATTTAGTAGACATGGGTGCTATTTATGATATAGAGAAGGCGCGAGTTGATGAACGAACATTAAAGCCTCAGGATGAAGAATTGACAATCACAGGTTATCCAAAGGGGGAAGATGTTGCCAATTCTACATTCGACGGAAAAGAACTGCGTCCCACAATACATAAAGCCTCGCTGAGTAAAATTCCGGATGATAATCAAATTCAGATTCAGGCTTTTGGTATAGGAGGTCAAAGCGGCTCTCCGGTAATAGACAAGTCTCATCGATTGGTTGGCGTTTTATGTAGCGGTTTTCCTGGAACAGAGATCACCTATTGTTGCAATATTAAACATTTGGTTGAACTATATAATAAACATCGTGTAAGAGAATGAATTTTCACTTTCTTCGGGTGTGACCTTGAATGTAGAACTATATGTTTTATAATGCAGCTGGTAAGTTGAAGGAGAATATCTTACCGGAACTATAAAAGTTAAATATCTTAAAAGCTTATTGATGAACCTTATAGAAAATAAAGAAATGAAGAAGATAGTATTATTGTTTGTACTTACTTTATCTTGTGTAATAACTCAGGCAATTGTTGTCCAGAAAGTCTATTTGAAGAATGGTACAGTTCTTAATGGATATATCCAGCAGCAAGACAAGAAGGACAATATCACTTTTAGAAGTGAAAGTGCAACGATTTGTGTAAATGGCAAAAATGCGATCACGACAGAAAGAGTCTATAAGATTTCTGAACTCGACAAAAAGTGGATTGAATGGGCTGAAAATAACGATGCATTTAATGGCATAGGAGATTCACGTACTCTCATCCTCAATGAAGTTATCTTTAATCAAAGTAATGAAGATTCTATTGCTGTTATAGATGGCGATAAGAGTTTCTTTGAGAACGAATTCAAGACAAGCCATCCCTCTGTAATGAAGGTGAAAGTTCTTGAAAAGGGACTATACATCAAGTATTTGGAACTTACGCCAAACACTTACACTTTTAACTGGAGCGATGTGGAATCTATCAAAGCTGATCGTCGTCCAAAGACTGCTTTATCTGGAATAGACAGAGTATACCAATTGCAGAACGGTCAGGAGGTTCGTGGTCAGTATGCAGGTGAAGCATATAGTACCCTCAGTTTGTACACAAACAATGGAATGGTTGAAACATTTGACATTGACAATGTGACAAAATATTTCTACAAGCCTCTCAATCCCAATCAAGATATTCTGGAGCAGAGTGAGTTGATAGATGTCGTAAGGACGAAAAACAATGGCACATTCCGAGGCATAATAGTAGAGCGTAATTTTGCGGACGGCAGCAACTATCTTGTAATCCAACAGCAGACGGGAGCTTCCCAAATGCTGAAATTTGCCGATATTATAGAATACAGCAAAGAAGAGAATGCTGACTTTAAGCCCAAGTTTGACGTTCTTCTAAAGGAAGGTGAAGTGTTAATAAACCGGGTTGCAACAGATTCTGTTGGGGTCATCAAAAAGGGTAGTACGCTGATTCTTAATAGTATCAATCACAAAGTAGTTATTCCAAAAGAGGGCGGAACCACAAAGATAATTGTAGAGTATTATAATCCCAAACATTTGTCAAGTGATCATCTGATTCTTGTCAAGGTGGATAAGTCGGCTGTAAAGAAAAATATCGTGTACAGTTTCAGTGCCGATATATTTGACATGAAGAAGTTTCCGGCTCAAGGAAGTGAAACGAGTGTGAATAATACAACCAGAGTTGAGTATGTTGTTGATGGGCAAGGTGTGTTTGCACTCTATGATCAGAACAACAAAAAAGCTATACCGTTTATTGTTGAATAGTTAATTACAAGGAAAGAATGAATCTTAGAGAGGTTACCATCGGTCGTTCACCTAATTGTGACATCTATCTTGATCAAAGATGCGCAGCATAATGGAATAAAGTTGGTTTGGCTCTCTTTCTGTTTGGTAGTGTGATTACTGTTATAACTATCCCGTTCTTCTTCGCTGCAATCTTTTAATGACGGAAATATCATACAATACAAACGATGGTAATATGGATATTATAAAGTCTGATATCGTTTCACTGCACGGAGCAGCAATCTCAATGATTGGAGGACGTCCGGAGAATCAAGATGATATGGCTTATCTGGACACCCCACTTGGATTTTTGATTGTTGTTTGTGATGGTATGGGTGGTGGTCCTGGGGGAAAGACTGCGTCTTACATCGTAAAGCATGAAATAGCCAAAACCTTATGTGAATGTAGGCCGCAGACATCTCGGGAACATGCACTGAAAATGGCTGCGGCCCATGCACATCATGCCTTGGAAGACAAGATAAAGGAGAATCCTGCTCTTAGTGGTATGGGGTCAACCTTTGTCGCTGTTCTGCTCAACAGTCAGTCTGCAGTCGTTGCTCACGTAGGAGACAGTAGATGTTACAGGTTTCGTGGCAAGAAATGTCTGTTCCGTACTCAAGACCATTCTCTTGTTGCAGAGCTTGTCAGTAAGAAGGTTATGACGGAGGAAGATGCCAGGCTGTCACCACAGGCAAATGTCATAACGCGTGGCCTTGGAAGTACCAACAATCATGTGCCGGAAATAGATGAAGTGCCTTACAAGAAAGGGGATAGATTTGTTCTTTGCACTGATGGTGTTTGGGGAGCCATGCAACATCAAGAGTTATTAAAGGCTTTTACTCAATCCATAGATCAGCAGAGATTACTCTCTGACCTATCGCTTCAGGTAGACAAAATAGGTTTTTCCAAAGGAGGAGGTCATGACAATCATACTATTGCCATATTTGAATTAGAGAAAGATTCACAGTTGAAGGATACTATCTCTTGGAAGAAATGGGCAGTGATTTTGTTGTCTGCTGTAATTATCATAGCCCTCATCTGTGTTTTTTGTTCAAAAAAAACGAAAGAGCCCTCAACTTCGCAAACTACAATATCTGTATCGTCGGGTGTTCTTCCATCACCAAGCAGCTATCAGAAGGACTATGGACGATCTTCAAAAACAGAGAATACAGAGGTGAAGAATGATGTTGATACGGATAGCGGTGAAAAGGTAGAGGACAAGCAAATTGATGAAGAGGTTCGAAAAAGATTGTTAGAGCAACTGGGTATAGTCAAGGATTCTGACAGTATATCCAAGCGTAATAATCAGCAGTATGAAATGAAAAATGTGCCGAATCCGATGGAAACTACTCAAAAAATAATAAACAGATATGATTCTGCCAAGGTTATAGGAAAAAAATCTTTAGCAGAAGCTCAAAAAAGTATAGAGACGAAAAAGGTTGAAATCAAGAATTTGTTTATAGATTTGGAGAAACAGACAAAGAATAGTGAGACGCATCAGATGGTGGAAATAATAAGTGCTGTTGTTGATGCTCGCCATTCTTGGGATATAGATAGGGAACCGGACTCTAAATCAAAATTATATGGTCCAACGGCAAAAGCCAAAGGACTTATGGATAAACAGATAGTTCGTTTGAAGGAGTTAAAGAAAAGTTTAGAACAAGAAAAATAAATAATAGAGATGGCTATCATACGTTTACAAACAGAAGCTGAAAAGCGTAAAGGTATATTCTACCAGTTCGATACGAACACTCCTCCTATTGGAGAGGGAGGAATGGGAAAGGTATGTGAAGGACTCTGTGTCAATGAGAAGAATGGTTCCACCCGTCCTGTGGCAATCAAGTTCATGTTTGATGACTTGCCACCAAGTGCATACGAGCGTGCACGGCGAGAGGCAGAAATCCAACTTAGAAATGATAATCTTGTGGAAATGCTTGGTTTCATAGAGACACAGGAGGTGTTACCAACAAGAGAAATATGTAAACATTACCATGTTATAAGCGAACTTCTGACTGGAGTTTCTCTTTCTGATGTTCTTGAAGGTAAGACCAAAGACCGTAATGGAGAAGATGTTCCTTTTGCAATAAAAATGCTTCAAGATTATCAGAATGATCCGGAGCATTTTGCACAGATAGTTGTTATTAATGTTCTATCTGGCCTGATGGCTTTGCATGATGCAGGATATATTCACAGAGACATAGACCCGACAAATATTATGCTGACCTCGGATGGTCATATTAAACTGATTGACTTTGGAATAGCGAAGCAGATGAATACATTAACCACAGGTGACAAATCATTGACTGTGGCAGGTAAGTTTATGGGCAAGCCGGAATATGCTGCACCGGAACTTGTCTTAGGTGACATTAGTCATCAGAGCCAAACAACTGACATATATTCTGTTGGTATTCTTCTATATCAGTGTATCATTGGGCATACTCCTTTCGAGGGCGCAAGGCATGAGATATTGGAAATGCAACTTAAAGCTAAATTGCCTCTCAGTAAAATTAAAAGTAAAGCTCTGAGAAGTATTATTGCAACAGCATGTCAAAAGAAACAAGAACTGCGTTATCAGACTTCGGCTCAAATGCGGGTTGCGCTGGAAACGATGAATGGTTCGAAAAGAGCCATGTCAAACAGTAAGAAATGGGGTTTGTTGGCATCAATAATAGTTGTAATGTTGATCCTTTTCGGCATTGTCTTTATCGTGAAGCACAAACAGGATGTTGCAAGACAAGAAGCAGAAATAGCACGAATGGAGCAGCAACGCCAAGAGATTTTGGCTAATATAACGTCTTTGGTAGAAGAGGCTGACAGATTGGAAAAAATTGGTCTTAGCAAGGAAGAAGATAATTACGAATTAAAACTAATTGAC
The DNA here is from genome assembly GCA_947174835.1 of uncultured Prevotella sp. Classification (GTDB taxonomy): domain Bacteria; phylum Bacteroidota; class Bacteroidia; order Bacteroidales; family Bacteroidaceae; genus Prevotella. The sequence continues at coordinate 20,428 of CAMWKM010000015.1, read as the reverse complement.
GCTTTTAACACTTATCAAAAAGCAGAACAAATATCAGAAAGTAATGTCGGTTTGAATTACCCAGTTGATAGAATTGAGAAAAAGAAAGAAGAGGTTATTGCGGCTTTAGATTCTGCAAAGCATGAGTTGGCAACGCAGTCTTCCCAGTTATCTGAAATTGGGGAAGAAGAAATGGCAAGATCATATTCTGAAAGAGTAAAAAAAGTAGAAGATTTCATCAATAAAAATAAAGTACAAAATGAAAGCAAATAGAATATTAAAAAGACTTGTTGCAACAGTTTTATCAACGATTATGGCAATGACTGTTTCGGCACAATCAAATGGTGACAAACTTTTTATGGAGGGACAGGCTCTTCAGCAGAAGCAAACTATAGTTTCACAAAATCAGGCCATTAAAAAATTTGAAGCCGCTAAAGTGGTGTACACTACTGCCGATAAGAAAAAAATGTGCGATAATCAAATATCAATCTGTAACGATAATATAAAAAGGCTTGGACCTGGGGCTAAGTCTAAACAAACAGATAGGGAATCTACGATACCTGTCAAAAAGGTTAAACTTTCGTTAAATAAGAATTATCTTGTTTTCGATGGTGATAAGAATGGGACGACAGGTGTTTTGGTAACAGCTCCTTCAACTGATTGGAACTTTCAATTTTCTGAAGGTATTGATGGAGAGGAGAATTTTGTTAAGGTGACAAAAAGTAAGGATACAACCGGAATTGATATTGAAGTAGACGCAAATCCATCTACTTTAGATCGTCACCAAAGCATTGTTGTAACGTGCGGAACTGCAACAGATACATTACATGTCTTTCAGAAAGGTAAGGTTGTGGCACTTAGTACAAATACGAATTTGGTAGAGTTTAAGCCTAAAGGTGGCAACAAATCGATAGAACTTTATACTAATTCTGATACTATTATTAGTTCAAATAATGGGCTTTCATGGCATATAGTTTCGAAACCGGACTGGGTGGAAACTACTGTGGAAGTGAATAAAGAGAAAAGTGTAGTTGAGAAAGGATTTTCCGTACTTAAAGGACTTGTATCTGGTACTGTAACTGCGGCCACGGCAACAGGTGTTAAGACTTCAATTGTTAAAATTGTAGCTATGAAACTTGCAAAGTCGGATCCCAACTATTCGACTGGGCGAAAAGGTGAGATTGTGTTTGCAAGTCAAGATAAGACTTACACAATAACGGTCCTTCAACAATAATTTTAACACTGTATCTCAGGTTAAATTTAGTAATGCCACACAGAAAGAACCTTATAAAAAACAAGCTAAGTAAAAAATATTTTTCCTTAATAGCTCATATTTGAACTTTTATTTGCATACTTGCACTGTAAAAGTTCAAATATGAACTACTATGGATGGTATTTATATGTTCGCAATGCCGTAATTAATAACTTGAAGACTGTCTGATTGAGGCAGAATATCACCCTGCAGAGACTTTTTACAGATGCTGCTGGAGTATTAGTCTATTCAGAAACTGGCAGTGATGACTAAACCGAGATTTCTGTCTATAGGATTACACACAGGAGCTACTACACATTGTAACCGAGAATCCCCCCATCCAAACAATTGTTGCTCCAACGGTAGCAACCAATAGCCAATGTGTGCAGACAAGATGCCGACACCTGCACCTGCAATGATATCGTTCAGCCAATGTCGGTCATTTCTTAATAGAGCAAGCCCAGCCGTTTTCTACTCCAAAAGCACCGACAACAGTTAAAGTTAGCGGAAGAATGAAATGAGTTGACGCGCACGAAAGGAATATGGCTCAAGCCGAACGCTGTCAACAGACGCCTGTTTGTTGTGTCAACAACAGGCTGTCGAATATGTCAGAAAAGGAATTTATGATTATCAACTTTTTAAACAATATTTTTTCTTGAAAAGAGATATCTTTTTTATTGTTGGGCTTACACTAAAATACTATACCGGCAGAGATACTCACCTCATTGACTTTTGTGTTATCTGGCATTCAAAGAGGCTTTAGTCGACTTGCAAAGAGTTTTCCAAAAAGTCTTTTCCAAAAGATGCCTTTTGGGGGGCAAAAGATAATCAAATGGGGGGGGCAGAAAAATTGATTATCAAATGGTCTGCATTTGATAATCAAATGACTTGAAAAAGATAATCAAATGGCGAGCAAAAGATAATCAAATGGAATTGAAAAGATAATCAAACCGAAGTCAAAAGATAATCAAACCGCGACCAAAAGATAATCGAAGTAAAAATGACCGGTGGCAGAAGGGATTGGAGGGATATTTCTACACCTTTTTATATATGCGTGCGCACGCGCGCATAGAGTCAAAAAAATATTTCATTCCCACAACTTTTTGAACTACTTTCTTATATCGAATTCACGTTAAATTAATTTGTTTATTCCCTCGTTTTTTCGTAACTTTGCCCCCAAAACAATCAAGGTATATGAAAATAGGAGATAAAGTGAGATTCCTCAGCGAGATTGGAGGTGGACGCGTGGCGGGCTTCCAAGGGAAGAATATTGTGCTTGTTGAGGATGAGGATGGCTTTGAGGTGCCTATGGCCATTAGTGAAGTGGTGGTCATCGGAGAGGAAAATTATGATACCGGTCACGTGATAGAAGTGAAGAAGAAGGGACAGCAGACCGCTCCACAAGAGATGGAGCCTGCCGATAAGCCTGTTGCCTTCAAAGCCAAACCCGAGGAGCGAAAGGGTGGGGAAGAACTGTCGGTCTATCTGGCTTTCGTTCCTATGGATGTGAAGGAACTGATGCAGACGCGTTTCGAGGCCTATATCGTCAACGACTGCAACTATTATATACGTTTCAACTACTTGATGGCCGAGGGTAATGGCTGGAGGTTGAGGGCTACGGCTGAGGTGGAGCCCAACACGAAGTTGTTTTTGGAAGAGTTCGGGCGTGAAGACCTGAATGACATGGAGCGGGTTGCTCTGCAGCTGATGGCTTATAAGCGCGACAAGAACTTCCTGCTACGTCCCACCGTTGATGTACAGTTGCGTATTGATCCGGTGAAATTCTATAAGTTGCATACCTTTCAGCCGAATGCCTATTTTGAGCAGCCTGCCCTCATCTATACCATTGTAGAGAACGGTAAGGCGGCTCGTCCGCTTGTGGTTGATGCCCGTCAGTTGAAGGAGGAAATGTATGGTCACAAGATTCCAGTTGTACACGACAAGGAAAAAATCTATAGTGTAAAAGAGGATGGCACTGTGGTGGTGGATCTTCATGCCGACACGCTGCTTGAGACTACCAATGGCATGTCGGCTACCGATATACTGAACTATCAGCTTGATACCTTCCGCAAGGTGATGAAAGAGTATGAAAAGAAGAAAGGCACGCGCATTGTGTTTATTCACGGCAAGGGGGAGGGCGTGTTGCGTAAGGCTCTGGTGAACGAATTGCAATACCGATATAAACATTTTACTTATCAAGATGCCTCGTTTCAGGAATACAGTTATGGGGCAACACAGGTGACTGTCAGATGAAATACGGACTAATCAAGGTGGCTGCTGCGATACCAGGTATCCGCGTGGCCGATGTGGAGTACAACGTCAAGCAGATAGAGAACCTCATTATCCAAGCCGAGGGCAAGGGTGTGGAAGCCATTGTCTTTCCTGAGCTTTGTCTTACGGGCTATACCTGTCAGGATTTGTTTCGTCAGCAACTATTGTGTGACAAGGCGGAGGAGGCCTTGCTGATATTACTCGATTTTACGCGTAAACTTGACATCATCTCCGTTGTGGGACTGCCTGTGCGTATTGGTTCGTTGCTCTACAACTGTGCAGCCGTCGTTCAGGGCGGCACGTTGTTGGGGGTTGTTGCAAAGACTTACTTGCCCAACTACAATGAGTTTTATGAGAAGCGTTGGTTTGCTTCATCAACAGATCTGATTGCGCAGGAGATTATCTTGGCTGGCAGCCGCGTTCAGGTGTCCAATGAGCCTCAGGTGTTTCGCACCTGCGACGGTGCCTGTTTTGGTATTGAGATCTGTGAGGACGTATGGGCACCGCTGCCGCCCAGTAACAATCTGGCACTGGCCGGAGCGGATATTATCCTGAACCTCTCGGCCACAGATGAACTTATTGGCAAGCATAATTACCTTTGTTCGTTGTTGGCTCAACAGAGTGCCCGTATGATGTGTGGCTATGTTTACAGTAGTTGCGGCTATGGTGAGTCGACGCAGGATGTCGTCTATGGCGGCAATGCCATGATTTTCGAGAATGGGCGGATGCTCTGTGAAGCCGACCGTTTCTGTTTGGAGCCTCAGTTGCAGATTCAGCAGATAGATATTGATCGCCTGCGTGCCGAACGTCAGAATAATACTACGTTCCGTACAGCACAAGATGTTGCCTCGGCCTGTTTTATTGACACAAAACCTGTCACACCACGTGATTTTGAACTTATTCGCGATATTGATCCCCATCCGTTTATTCCTTCCGGCAGCGAGATGGCGGAAAGTTGTGAGGAGATTCTCAATATTCAGACTATGGGACTTTGCAAGCGTCTTGACCATACGCGTTGTGACAAAGCTGTTATTGGTATTAGTGGGGGGCTCGACTCTACGTTGGCCTTGCTCATTACGGTGCGAGCTTTCGACAAGCTGGGGCTTTCACGTAAGGGAATCATCGGTATTACGATGCCCGGTTTCGGCACGTCAGACCGAACCCACGATAATGCCGTACAGTTGATGGAGTCGCTTAATATTACTCAGCGCGAGATTTGTATAGCCAAATCGGTGAGACAACATTTTGCAGACATAGGTCATGACATCAGCAATCATGATGTGACCTATGAGAATTCACAGGCTCGTGAGCGTACGCAGATTCTGATGGATGTGGCTAATCAGGTGGGAGGCATGGTCATCGGTACTGGCGACCTTTCGGAACTGGCTCTCGGCTGGTGTACATACAATGGCGACCACATGTCGATGTATGGTGTCAATAGCGGTGTGCCTAAGACTTTGGTGCAATATCTCATTCGTTATCTCGCGCAGTTGCCTGCCTTCTGTGCACAGCGCGACACGCTCATTGATATTGTTGAAACACCTATATCGCCCGAACTAACGCCAGCTGACGCTGACGGCAACATTGCCCAAAAGACAGAAGACTTGGTGGGACCCTACGAACTGCATGACTTCTTCATCTATTATCACTTGCGTCTGGGCTATCGTCCTGCTAAGATTTATATGCTGGCTCAGCACGCCTTTGCCTGCAAGTACGATGACGAGACCATCAAGAAGTGGTTGCAGATTTTCTGCCGACGTTTCTTTAATCAGCAGTTTAAGCGTTCCTGTCTGCCTGACGGTCCGAAAGTGGGCAGTGTTAGTCTGTCGCCCCGTGGCGACTGGCGTATGCCTAGTGATGCTTCCTGTGCTTTGTGGCTAAAGGAATGTGAGGAATTGTAAGAAAAAAGCACGGACAGGAATCCGTGCTTTTTTCTTTGTGTTGTAGGTTACTGAATTTCCCAACCAATAGCCGAAGCACCCAAAACGGCAGCCGAAGCACCGTCGAGACCATTGATCAAGAATTTGGCTTTGCCTCTGAAAATTGGCATTACGTGGGCATCGTAGGCATCGCGAATGGGTTTCATGAGCAGTTCACCAGCTTTGACCAAACCTCCGAAAAAGATGAAGGCCTCGGGTGATGAGAAGGCTGCAAAGTCGGCACAGGCTTCACCCAGCATTTTGCCCGTAATGGCATAGATTTCCTGAGCCAGTTCATCGCCTTTGCCGGCAGCGATAGAGACATCGAGTGATGTGATCTTCTCGGGATCCAGTTCGCGCAATAGTGATGGACGTTCTGTTTTGGCCAACAGTTCGCGAGCCGTACGAGCTACACCCGTTGCAGAACAGTAGGCTTCTAAACAGCCTGTGCGGCCACAGCCGCAGGAACGGCCTTCAGCACCACGCACCATCGTTACGTGTCCTAATTCACCGGCGAAACCGTCGCTGCCGTAAAGCAGTTGACCGTTGACTACGATACCTGAGCCAACGCCCGTGCCCAATGTGATGACAATGAAGTTCTTCATGCCGCGAGCTACACCATAGACCATCTCACCGATAGCAGCTGCATTGGCATCGTTGGTCAGTGCTACAGGGAGGTTGTCTAATCGCTCGCTGAACATCTTTGCCAGAGGTACGATGCAGTCGTGTGCCCAAGGCAGGTTGGCGGCATACTCAATGGTGCCCTTGTTATAATTGCCATTGGGAGCTCCAATGCCCATAGCCTTGATTTTTTCCAGACCACCCACCTCTTCGATAATGGGCTGCAGTGCCTCTATGCAGGCATCAACATAGGCTTCGGCTGTAGCATATCCGCCTGTTTTGATGGCTGTTGTGGCTTTAATTTCGCCACGTGCATCGACGATGCCAAACACTGAGTTCGTGCCTCCCAAATCCAAGCCAATCACGTATGGCTTCATGATGCTTTGTTCGTTCATAATATCTTATGTTTTTATATTTGTAATTTTCTTCGGACTTAGATTCTATATTGATGTAAAGTTATGGCAGCCGTTCCAGTCGGAACCAGTCGCGTAAAATTCCTTTATGGCGGTTTTGTGAGTCAGCGATGAGCAGAATGAATGATGGAGAGGTCTGGCAGAGACCCTCGAAGTTGGCAAACTTACGACTGATCAGTGTAAGGCGGGTCTTGAACTCCATAATCAGAGTTTTTTTCAATTGTTCATCGGTGGAAGGGTAAACCTGATAGATGCGCGTCAGAGCCGTGGCACCGATTTTCTGACGGGGAATGCGCACTTGACGCTCCATAATAAGCAGACGGCCATCAGCGAGTGCACAGAGAGCAGAAATACCATAGATATGCTTATTACTGATAGGCTTATCGGGTTGATAGAGATATTGTCGTTTCAGGGTCAGATCGTCATCGAAGGCCAACAAGCGTATCTGGCTTTCGCCAGGTAGTACATGCTCGGTAGCAGTGAAGAATAAGTGACGACTGGGATCATAGGTCAGGGCTTCCAAACCATAGTTCGATTCTGCCTTCTTGATAATATCGGGCATCTGTAAGCGGTTGCCAGTGCGTTGGCCGTTGAGAGTGTACTCGTAGACCTCGTTGTCGCTTTCTCCGGAGATAAAAACTGTTTTTGTGGATGGGCGGTAGCAAATGCCTTCCATATCACGGTTAGGTAGACCGCTGGAACGGTAGCCTTGATAATCAACCTTGGTGATGCGTTGTTTCGTAGAGTCGATGATGATTCGCATTACGTGGAAACCGTCGGTTGTGGCCTTGTCGTCTACCACTGCATAAAGGTTATCACCCAATGAACAGATGCCGCTGTAGTTGCCAGCGGGCATCTGCTTATGGAAATATTGTTGGGCATCTGCTGAGATGCTGAAGCCTAACAAGAATATGAGGAGGACTCTCAGAAACAATTTCTTACTGGCCATTTGTCAAAAGCTGTACGTTATGCACGGGCTTGATGACGAAAGTAAAGTCGTAGTTCTGATAGGGCAAACGATATTCTGATCGTGGCCAGGCTCCCCATGAATTGACACATCCCAGACCCATTTGGCGTTGCTGGATGTGTACATAGGTGTCGCCGTTGGGTACGAGGTCGCCGCTGTGGTGTCCCCATTTCTTGTTTTTGTTGGGACCATCATCCAGTTGACTGGTAGAGTAGGGCAGTGCGCTGGCTTCCATTGGAGCGTTGGAGTAGAACTCAAGGCCGTTGCCCTGCTTGTCAAGTACTCGGAACCAACGAATGTCGGTATGGTTGCCACTCTCTTGCGGACGAATGTATTCGAAGTATTCGTCTTTTACTTTGTTCTCGTAGAGGGATATCCATTCGCTGTTGTTGCGATCGATGTAGTTCTCTATCGGACCGCGACCGCAATACTGAATGCGGTCATATTGGCTGGGCATTTGTAAGGCCATACCATAGCGGAAAAGATTGCTTACTTTGGCATCCTTCTCGGTATTCATTTGCTCACGCACGATAATTTCGCCTTCTGCGGTGAGAGTATAGGTCATGGTGAGTTGAGCCTTCTGGTCAGGAAGATCGAAACTGGAAACAATAGAATTGTCATTGACAGAGAAACCTTTTAGTTTCATCTGCGGATGACGCCAGGTCTCAAAACGACGCTGCAGGCTTGCACCATAGTCGTTGTCGGTCGGGGCACGCCAAAATTCGGGCGTGATGCTTTCACGGAACGACAACATACGCTGACCGTTGACATGCAGATAATCAATCCATCCTGTGTGCTTGCCGATAGAGATGCTGGTACCGGATGCTGATAGTTTGACGTAGGTGTTAGTCTCTTCACGCTCTACTTGAGCAGTTTCTGTCTGTAGGGTGGGGAAAGGATAAGGTTGTACAATGAATTGCTCCTTGGCCAACACCTGATCTTTGTCGATAAGCGGCTGGGCCTGCTTTGCACGGAAACAGAAGTTGACAGTGATCTCGCTGTCAGGATATTTAGCTATGTAGTCAGCAATGGCCTTCTTCAGTGATACCGACTCTATGATTTTGCGGCTTTGTGGAGCAATGTTCTTGAAGTCGCTGAACTCTTTTATGGTATAGCTGTCATTGATATGACTTGGTGTGATAATGCAGTACATATCCAAGTCATCGAGTGTCTTAAAGAAGTTCTCGTTATAGACTTCGAATTGGCCATTCTTCAAATCAATGTCCTTCACCCATACATTCTGATAGCAATATTGCACCTCGTAAGCGTGCGGGTTCAATCGGCGATCGGGGGCGATGATGCCATTACAGTTGAAATTGTAGTCAGAGGCGGGATACTCTCCATAGTCGCCACCATAAGTAAAAATCTCACGACCAGTGATGGGGCTTTTGTCACGTAGACCTTGGTCAACGAAGTCCCAGATATATCCACCTTGATACTTCGGGTACTTGCGAATCAAATCCCAATATTCCTTGAATCCGCCCATAGAGTTACCCATAGCGTGGGCATACTCGCACTGGATGAGTGGACGAGGATTGTCCCCCTGAGCATAGCGTTCACAGCCATTATAGTCGTAATACATTGGGCAGAATATGTCTGTCTTTCCGTCATGGCGTGCTTGTTCATATTGGCAAGGACGCGATGGGTCGGTAGCCTTCACCCAGTCGTAAGCCTTTTCGAAGTTGGGACCATAGCCAGCTTCGTTGCCCAGCGACCAGACGATGATGGACGGGTGGTTGAGGAACGAGAGCACGTTGCCTTGATTGCGCTCCATGTGCATCTTTTCGAAGTCAGCACGCTTAGCCAGCGTCCGATCACCGTAACCCATACCATGACTCTCTATATTGGCTTCGGCTGTTACATAGATACCGTATTCGTCGCAGAGATCATACCAGCGGGGATCATCAGGATAGTGACAGGTACGCACGGCATTGATGTTCAGTTGTTTCATGATCTTGATGTCCTCAATCATGCGGTCTACTGAGACAACGTAGCCGCCATCGGGATCCAATTCGTGACGGTCTGCACCTTTTATTAAAATAGGTTGGCCGTTGACCAGCAATTGTCCACCCTTGATCTCAATATGGCGAAAGCCTACACGTAGGCGGACCACTTCCAGTGTCTTGTCGCCTTTCTTCAGTGTGACCAGCAGGTTATAGAGGTTGGGCGTCTCTGCCGACCAAGGCTTCACATCTGTCAGGCTAACTTCTGCATTGCTGTTGTCGGTCAGTTGTTGCTCAACGGTTGTGCCTTTCGGAGCGTTTACATTTACCTTGAGCACACCCTTGCCGTCAACATAGTCCTGCGTGACAACGATATCTTGAATATGCTGTTTGGGACGGGCATAGAGATACACCTCGCGTGCAATACCCGTGAAACGCCAAAAGTCCTGATCTTCCAGATAGGATCCGTCGCACCAGCGCATCACCTGCATGGCAATAAGGTTTTTACCCTTCTTCAGATATTTTGTAATGTTGAATTCGGCAGCCACCTTCGAATCTTCCGAATAGCCCACGAAACGGCCATTGACCCACAGCATGAGGTTGCTGGTGGCCGATCCTACGTGGAAGTAAACTTCCTGACCGTTCCAGTCCTGTGGTAGCTCAAAAGTACGGCGGTAGGAGCCGGTGTAATTATTGGTCTCGCTGATATAGGGCGGATTACTGTCGAAGGTTGTGCACCAAGCATAGCCTACATTCTTATATATTCTATCGCCATAGCCCTCAATCTCGAAGAGGCCGGGCACAGGGAAGTCTACCCATTTGGAGTCGTCGAATTGTAGCGAGTAGAAATCTTTAGGAGCCAGATTGTGGTCCTTTACGAAGTTGAAGCGCCACATACCTTCCATCGATAAATAACGGCTGGATTGTGACTTGACGTTGGCCTTTGCTTTTTGAGCATCCTCGAAAGCAAAGAAGTCGGTACGACGCGCCTCACGGTTCACTTGGTTGATGGCTGGATTGCGCCATACAGGCTCTGTGTCAGCCAGAGCCGTCATCGTGGTCAGCAGTGTGACCGATAGTAATAGTTTTCTTAGCATATTGGTTGATAATTATATTGATTATTCGTAATCGTCAATGATACCGTTGATGAAGTCCATCATTGGTTTGGCTGTACGGAATATCTGTTCAGTCTTGTCGAGCCAAAGGTCGTCCTCGAAAAAGGATTCTTCAACGCGGTGCCAAGCGCAGTAGTCTTTTTGGCGCAAGTATTTAACGTACTTATAGTCACGTGGAAAGCCACTTGGACAGGTCTTTAGTTTCGTGAGTCCAAAACCTTGTGGTGCATCCCACGAATCTTCCCACGATAGGGTGGTCTCTGGTGTATTGAACAGTTTTAAGAAGTCAGGTGTCTCAACACATTTTAGCCATTCCTCTTCGTTAGCCATGATTTCGTTACGGCACGATGTCAGGATGTCAGTTGGTAGCCAATAGTTGCCTACGGCCAGTTCACAGTGGTCAGGCTCAAGGTGGATGTAGTATCCGCTACGCAGGGCTTTCTTACCTTTGGCGTTGATATATGCACCGAAATGTCGTTTGTAGGGCGATTTGTCGGGAGAGAACCGTGTGTCGCGATAAAAACGATAGGTACAGTCCTTCAATGGTTGGTTAGCCACGGTGAGATCGAATGTGATAATGCGCTTTCGAAGCTGCTCTATTGCCTGCTCCCATTCTTTCTTGGCGGCCTCATAATCGGCTTTATGCTCTTGAAACCAGATACGGTTGTTGTTTGCCGTCACGTTGCGTAGGAAGTTCAATATCAGTTGGGCATTCATAAGTTCGATAGATTTTTGTGCAAAATTAAGTAAAAAAAATGAGAATATGAAACTTTTTGCTTAATTTTGCACCAATGAAGAAAGAAGAACGATACAGACTGGTGTTGGAACACTTTCGGCGTGAGATGCCAGAAGTGACAACTGAACTGGAATTTGGCAATGTGTTTCAGTTGTTAGTGGCTGTCATCCTAAGTGCCCAGTGCACCGACAAACGTATTAATCAGGTGACACCTGAACTCTTTCGTCGCTTCCCTGATGCCTGGTCAATGGCACAGGTTGAGGCCGATGAGGTGTATGAATACGTGAAGAGTGTGAGTTATCCGAATGCGAAGGCTCGTCATCTGGTGGATATGGCGCGTGCGCTGGTGGAAAAGCATCAGGGTGATGTGCCTGCTGATATGAACGAGTTGCTTGATCTGCCGGGTGTGGGTCGTAAGACGGCCAATGTGATTCAGGCTGTGGCTTTTGGACAGTCGACGATGGCTGTTGATACACATGTCTATCGTGTCAGTCATCGTCTGGGATTGGTTTCGAAACGTGATAACACACCCTATAAGGTAGAACAGGCATTGCTCAGAAATATTCCTGCTGAAGATGTGCCCCGTGCCCATCACTGGTTGTTGCTGCATGGACGCTATGTGTGCACTTCGCGTGTGCCTCATTGTCCGAAGTGCCCACTGGAATCTATCTGTCCCAAACAACTTGAAGGTTCAAGACTCGAACATTAACCACTCATTATTCAAAAAGGAATGATTACTTTTCCGATAGCAAAAATCAATTTGGGGCTGAACGTAGTGGAAAAACGCCCTGATGGATATCACAATTTGGAGACTGTTTTTTATCCTGTGCAACTGAAGGACGCACTGGAGATTCAACCGATGGATGAGTTGTTTCCATCGTCTGTTGATTGTGACTTGAAGGTGACAAACATCACTATTGAGGGTGACGAGCAGCGCAATTTGGTCGTGCGTGCTTATCATCTGCTGAAGCAAGACTTTCCACAGATACCGCGTGTTCATGCTCATCTATATAAAGCAATTCCTACACAGGCCGGTATGGGTGGTGGTTCCAGCGATTGTGCTGCTATGCTGCTTCTGCTGAATAGAATGTTCCAATTGCGACTGAACCAGCAACAACTCATCGATTATGCGGCTCGTCTGGGCGCTGATTGTCCCATTTTTATTCTTAATCATCCAGCCTATGCTGAGGGTATCGGTGAGCGGTTGCAGCCGATAGAGGTCAACCTTTCGGGGTACTATCTGGCAGTGGTACGTCCCGACATCCCTGTGCCTACGAAGGAGGCATTTTCGCTCATCAAGCCTCAGAAACCTTTGAAAAATTGCCGTACGATCGTTAGTCAGCCTATTGAAACTTGGCGTGACGAACTGTTTAATGACTTCGAGCAGAGTGTTTTTGCTCTACATCCTGAATTAAAGGAGGTGAAAGAGTGGCTTTATCGTATAGGAGCTGTTTATGCTGCTATGAGTGGCAGCGGTAGCGCATTGTTTGGTATATTCCGCAATCAGCCCGATTTGTCAGGTGCGTTCAGTGGTATATACAAACAGGTGCTTGCTTTGTAGGTTAAGCAATTCAATTTTCGATAATCCCGATTTTCTGCCACTTGGCGATAAGAGCCTCTGCGTCTTTGTGGGCAGTGGCCTCATCAACCTCGTATTCTTCGAGGAGTAACTGGGTCAGAGTATTTGCATCGAAATTGGTATCCTGAATCTTTTGCCAGAGGAAGGCTGACGATTCGTTCATACTGATGATATGACTGAAGTCGATGTTCTCAATTCCTTCGGCCACGATGATATTTTCGCCACAGACTGTGCGTAGACGAAATCCTTTCTTTATCTTCATATTCTTTGTTTATATTTGAATCGTTGTGGTATATGCGGGTATAGTATGAATAACAAGTAACGGCGGATAGGATAGAGACGGAGCCACCACCAGGAGTAGATACGCCATTTGAAACCGTCGGTGCTGTCGAGTATTTGGCGGCCTTTACGGTAGAAACCGATAGCCTTGGCGTGGATATTGTTCAGTGTACAATGCTCGTTGCCCAAATTGCCGTCACCGCGTAGTGTCACCTGTTCACCTTTGATCTTGATAATGCGATGCAGCACAAAATGGCCTTTGCTGATTTCTGCCAGCACGACATCACCTGTTTGCACTTGGTCAACTATTTGCAATAATGCCTTGTCGCGCCTGTCCTCAATAAAGGGACGCATACTCTGGCCTCGGAGCGGCAGTGTTGCGGTGTGTCTCTCTTTCAGCCGTTCTACAACGAAAGGTAGAAATTCGCTGTTGCTTAGTTGGCGTATTGCGATTTGTGGATTATTGTTTGATGACATATTCGTGCAGCTTTTTCATCGGGCAAGCAATGGAGGGTGAATATGGGTGTAGTCTCGACGATAGTCGAAACAATGTTGCAGAGGTTGTCGTAGATGGTGTTGTCCCACATCATGCTTGAACAGGCAGGCAGTAGCGAGGCAAATGCTTGAACCGGTGCTTGCCGCTTGATGCTATTGTGTGTGGCGCGTTCTATTCGGGTAATGGCTCCCAGTGGTACGTCAATATTTCTGTAACAGGGTGTCTTACCGCTCCACGGCGAGCCGTAGATGCGTGCTTGGCCATTGATGATACGCACGATGGGGTTGTCGTCATTCAATAGTTGGGCATTCTCGATGTACTTCATCCACAGGCTGGAGTGGGTGCTCTTGCCCGTGCCGCTCTTGGCAATGAAAGGATAGCCATAGCCGTTACAGAGGATGCACGAGGCATGGATGAGTAATGTTTGATGGAACGAGCCGGCAAAAGCATAAACCAGCATCAGTGCATCGTTGAGGCCGAATGACCGCATTGTCCAATTACCATACAGCCTACACCTACAGTTGCTGAAGTTGTGGTTGCATATCAGTAGACAACAGTCGCGGTTATGGATATCGCGTATGATAAACTGGTAGCCACCATCTGATAACCGATAGACTACGGTGTCACCGTTTCCTGTGTCAAATTTCCTTATCAATGTGTTTCCTTTGGCTGGCCGTAATGTGTCATCAATGGTTATCTTGAAAAGCAATGGAGCCGTTGCGTCCTTGACCCTAAAGGGAGTAAAGGAAGGCAACAGCCTCATCGTATTGTGTTGGTCAGTGTCTTGAAAACTCAGACAGACGTTGTGGTTGGCAATGCTGAAGTAGCAGTTATTCTCCACTCGTCTTCTCCTCCGTGTCTGCAGCCTCATCAATGTAGAAGCTGGCATCAAGAGCCTTGAACATGAAGTCTCCGCTGTCTACATATCTTATCTCGAAATGATTGGTCTGTTTCTTTTTGGGCTGTGTGTAGAGTTGGCGTATTTTGATGAACTTTTTCTCCAGTTTTGTGCGGTTGGCGTTGTAGTAGACAACACAGGTGCGATAGGGCATCTGCAACTTTGTAGCCATATATTCGCGCAGTTGGCTGGAGTAGACGTGGCGGTCAAGCAGAAAGTTGTTCTTCGATTCTTTCCAGACATTGTCCACCTCCTGTATATTTGTGAAATAGACAATTGAGTCGTTGAAAGACGCTGCGATGCCAAACATATACATCTTTGGCACCATTGTTTTCTTGGCTTCGGTGGTCATGTTCACCCCAAACAGGGCTATCATTGTCAGTATAAATACTATTCGCTTCATTCTTATTTGGCATCAGGTTAAAAGCCTAATTGGCGACAAAGGTAATGAGAAAAAATGAAACAGCCAAATAAAACAGTGAATAGTTTACAAAATCTGTTTACTATTCACTGTTTGTTGTTTACTGTTTACACTTCGCAGTCTGCTATTCGCTCAACTGCACTACGTAATAACCACGCTTGCCGGTGGGGAACATGCCCTTGATGATCAGTACTGGCTCTTTCGAAGTTGATGCTTCCTTTACGACATTCTGCAGGTCTTCAACGCTTTTTATCGGTTCGTCGTTCACGCGCTGAATAATAAATCCTTTGGCTATACCGGCTTCTTTCATCTTGCCACCGTTCACCTTGATGACCTCCAGTCCATACTGGATTTCCAATTGTTGCTTCTGTTGCTGTGTCACCTCGCGGAAGTCTGCGCCCAGCACATCCAGATCTGCGTTCTTCACAACCTTCGTGTTGCCCTGCTCGTTACGTAGCGTCACTTGCTTTGTCTGTCTCTTCTTGTCGTGCAGATAGGTGATGGAAACCTTGTCGCCCGGACGTTTCTGGGCTATAATACCGCTCAGATCGCCAAACTTAGTCACTTTCTGGCCGTCTACTTCAATGATTACGTCGCCCTTTTCAATGCCGGCCTCAGCGGCTGCACTACTTTCAACGACCTCTGCTACGTAGATACCCTCCATCGTGCCATAGTCAGCATCCTTGCCTTCTTCCTTCTCCATGTCCACTTGTGTTTTCACATCGCGGCCGCTGATGCCGATCATGGCGCGTTGCACGGTACCATATTGCTTCAGGTCTTCCACCACTTTGTTCATCATTGTGGTAGGGATGGCAAAGCCATAGCCGATGTTCGAGCCTGTCTGCGAGTATAGCATGGCGTTGATGCCGATGAGTTCTCCGCTTGTGTTTACCAGTGCGCCACCCGAGTTACCTTGGTTGATGGCTGCGTCGGTCTGTATGAAACTCTCCACGCCATTGGCTCCCAGCGTGCGGGCTTTGGCAGAAATGATGCCTGCGGTCACCGTGTTGTTCAGTCCCAGTGGGTTGCCGATGGCCAGCAC
This sequence comes from uncultured Prevotella sp., assembly GCA_947174835.1. Taxonomy (GTDB): domain Bacteria; phylum Bacteroidota; class Bacteroidia; order Bacteroidales; family Bacteroidaceae; genus Prevotella. The sequence continues at coordinate 4,497 of CAMWKM010000015.1, read as the reverse complement.
CCATTCGCCTACCTTTACGTTGTCACTGTTTGCAATACGGATGGCTGGCAGACCTTTGCCGTCGATCTTGATGAGTGCCAGGTCGGTAGTCTTGTCAGTGCCGATCACACGGGCCGAATATTCTTTGTTGTCATAGAGGCTTACTGTCAGTTCGTCAGCCCCATCCACCACGTGGTTGTTGGTTACAATGTAGCCATCGGTCGAGATGATTACCCCTGAGCCTGCTGCTGCCTGTTTCGGAGTCTGCACTTGGCGTTTGCGAGTGTTGCCCTGTCCGCGTTGTCCGCGCCCGAAGAATCCGCCAAAGGGGTCGGAGAAGAAATCCTCAAAGGGGTCGCTCTGCATTTCTACCGTCTGAATTTTTGAGTTGATGACAGACTTGATATATACCACCGATGGCAGAGCCTTCTCGGCTGCATAGGTCAGGTCTACGGGCTGTGCGGCAGGTGTCGATGTCATTTCTGTGGCAGTAGCCACTTGTGGTGCTGCACTTGTAGCGGCATAGGTCTTATTCAATGCTGCTACCGAAAAGATAATGGCTGACAGGCTGAGTGCCGATACCAGATAAATTGCAATCTTTTTCATATTCATAATCAATTTGTTAATGATATTGTTGTTATCGGAAAACAACGGTGCAAATATATAGTCAAAATGTCGTAAACTGACAATTTGTCCGTTCTTTTTGTTGCATTTTAACATTTATGCCTTTCCCTTTAATGTCCGTTTGCGACCGGTCTGCCAAAATTCACATTCGTTTAATGATTAAATTTCTACTTCGGTTTCGGATGCGAAAATAAAAAGATAAGAAGCCTTTCTCTTTTGTCGTGGTTTTCATAAGCATAGTCTTAAAATGTGTTACTATGGTGTTTACGTTGTCTAAGTATCATATTAACGAGGTCTAAGTATATGGTTTACGAGGCGTAAATGGCATACTTGCAAAATGCGTAGTTCAAAAAGAAAATAATGATCCTATGACTTCGCTAAATAGATTTGCCATTCGGAAATACTCAAATTTATTTGGTTTTTCTCTCACTAATTCGTAACTTTGCACCCTGAAAGCACTGTTCCGGTCTGCCGCTGGCGTTTCTGAAAGGAGAGGCGAGAGGAAAGTCCGGGCAGCAAAGGGCACTCCACTTCTGAAAGTAGAAGCAGTCGGTGACGGCTGGTCAGGGGAGAAGAAAACAACCGCCCGCAAGGGTAAGGGTGAGAAGGTGGTGTAAGAGACCACCAGCCGGCGGGTGATCGTCGGGCTGTTCCCGCTGGAGGCTGCAAGTTCATGTATACCATCGTCATGTTAGGGTTGCCCGCCCGAGTTTCTTTCTGGGGATGCGATGGAGGGTAGAACGCTTGAGACACATCGCGAGGTGTGTAGTAGATAAATGGCAGGCACCGCCGTCAGGCGGAACAGAACCCGGCTTATAGGGGCAGTGCTTTCTTTCTTGTTCCTAAAAGTAGAGTGATGAAGCGGCTGATACAATTCCTGAAGGTTGATATGTGGCGTATTGATGACGACAAGTTGCCGCCAGTGAAGCGTGTGCTATTTGCTATCTTTAAGACTGCCTATCTGGCAGTGCGCTTCTTCACTGCAAAGCGTGTGATGACGCAGGCTTCGGCATTGACCTACTCAACGTTGCTGGCCATTGTGCCTATCTTGGCTGTGGTGTTTGCCATCGCCCGTGGCTTTGGCTACAATAAATATATTGAGGTGTGGTTTCGCAACGCCTTTTCATCGCAGCCGCAAGTATCGGAGGTGATCATCGGTTTCGTGAATAGCTATTTGGTGCATACGAGAAGTGGCATCTTTTTGGGCGTGGGCTTGATTTTTATGCTCTACACTGTGATGATGCTGGTGAGCAATATTGAGCAGACTTTTAATGAGATATGGCAGGTGAAAAAGAAACGTAGCATTTTCCGCACCGTCACTGACTATCTGGCTATGTTTTTCCTCTTTCCCATTCTGATTGTCGTATCGTCTGGTCTCAGCCTTTTTCTGGCTACTGTGGCCAGTTCGTTGCCCGACTTCTTGCTGCTGGGCACGGCCGTCAGATTGCTGATCGATGTGTCGCCCTATCTGTTGATGTCGCTCGTTTTTGTCAGCCTCTATGTGTTCATGCCTAATACTCATGTGAAGGTAAAAAACGCCATTGTACCGGGTATCTTGGCGGGTATCGCGATGCAGTTGGTGCAGTTCTTCTATATACATTCGCAGTTGTGGGTGACGGGCTATAATGCTATCTATGGCTCGTTTGCCGCCTTGCCGTTGTTCATGCTATGGGTGCAGATATCGTGGACTATCTGTCTCTTTGGTGCAGAACTGACCTACACTTCACAGAACCTTGACTATTATGACTATGATGCGCATACTGACGATATCAGTCATCGCTATCAGTTGATGCTCTCAGCACTGCTGATGTCGCGTATCTGTCGGCGTTTTGCCGACGGACGGCGGGCTCCTATGGCTGATGAACTGCGCGAGGAGACAGGTGTGCCTATCCGTATAGTCAACGATCTGCTGTATAGACTCATTGAAGCCCGTCTGTTGATAGAGATTTCGACCGACGAGAAGGGCGCTTCGTCGACGTTTGTGCCTGCCGAGAGTCTGGAAAACTTGAACGTAGGCGTGATGATTGACCGGCTGGAGGCGCAGGGACGTTGGCAGATAGATCTGCCCGTGAGTCGGTTAATGAGTGCTCAGTGGGCCAAGGCCATTACCGTGCGTGGAACCTATCTAAGTCAACTGCGTGATATTCGTTTGGAGGACTTGCAGAAATAGTATAGTATAATTATCTGTTTTCTGTTATTTTATGCCAAAATATTTGCCCAATTCAAATAAAAAGTGTAATTTCGCACCGTCAAAAATAAAGAAACAATTTATAATTCAATAAACATTCAAGATTTATGAAGAAGTACAACTTTAATGCAGGTCCCTCCATGTTGCCCCGCGAGGTCATTGAGGCAACTGCCAAACAGTGTTTAGACTTCAATGGTTCCGGTCTCTCCTTGATGGAGATCAGCCATCGTGCAAAGGACTTCCAGCCAGTGGTTGACGAGGCTGTGGCTCTGGTCAAGGAGTTGCTCAACATCCCGGAGGGCTATTCTGTTATATTCCTTGGAGGTGGTGCATCGCTTGAGTTCTGCATGATTCCCTACAACTTCCTGATCAAAAAGGCTGCTTATCTGAATACCGGTGTGTGGGCCAAGAAGGCCATGAAAGAGGCCAAACTTTTCGGTGAAGTTGTTGAAGTGGCTTCGTCAGCCGATGCTAACTATACCTTTATCCCTAAGGACTGGACGGTGCCTGCTGATGCTGACTATCTGCATATCACCTCTAATAATACGATATATGGTACGGAAATCCGCAAGGATCTTGATGTGCCCGTGCGTCTGATTGCCGATATGTCTTCTGATATCTTCAGCCGTCCCGTTGACGTGGCTAAGTATGACGTTATCTATGCCGGTGCTCAGAAGAACTTGGCTATGGCTGGTGTGACTATCGTCATCGTGAAGGACGATGCGTTAGGCAAGGCTCCTCGCGAAATTCCTACGATGCTCGACTATCGTACTCACGTGGATAAGGGCTCGATGTTCAATACACCTCCAGTAGTACCTATCTACAGTGCTTTGGAGAATCTGCGTTGGATAAAGAAGCAGGGCGGTGTAGAGGCTATGGACAAACTGGCTAAACAGCGTGCCGAGATTGTCTATGGCGAGATTGATCGCAATAAGTGCTTCGTTGGTACGGCCAAGGAAGAGGATCGTTCGCTGATGAACATCTGCTTCGTGATGGCACCCGAGTATAAGGAATTGGAGAAAGACTTCCTCGATTTTGCCGTGTCGAAGGGCATGGTAGGCGTAAAGGGTCACCGTTCAGTGGGTGGTTTCCGCGCCAGTTGCTACAATGCACAGACCATTGAGGGCGTCAATGCACTCGTTGCCTGCATGAAGGAGTTCGAAGCAAACCATTAATAAATTGAGGAATTGAAGTTATGAAGGTTCTTGTTGCTACAGAAAAGCCTTTTGCTGTCGAAGCCGTTGCCGGCATCAAGGCTGAAGTAGAGGCTGGTGGTCATGAGTTGGCCCTGCTTGAGAAATACACAGAGAAGGCACAGCTGCTTGATGCTGTGAAGGATGCTGATGCACTGATCATCCGTTCAGACAAGGTTGATGCTGAGGTGCTTGATGCTGCCAAGCAGTTGAAAATTGTCGTTCGTGCCGGTGCTGGTTATGACAATATTGATTTGGCTGCTGCTACTGCTCACAATGTGGTGGCTGAGAATACACCGGGACAGAATGCCAATGCCGTGGCAGAATTGGTCTTTGGCTTGTTGGTCTTCGCTGTGCGTCAGTTCTATAACGGTAAGGCCGGTACCGAGTTGATGGGTAAGAAGCTGGGCATTCTTGCTTTCGGAAATGTTGGGCGCAATGTGGCCCGTATCGCTAAAGGCTTTGGTATGGAGGTCTATGCCTTCGATGCCTATTGTCCGGCAGAGGTTATTG
>CAMWKM010000014.1 GCA_947174835.1 uncultured Prevotella sp. | reverse complement strand
AAACAAGACCTCACGTTTAAAAAAACAAGAAAAAACTTTGCGGTTTAAATATTTTTCACTAACTTTGCCCACAATTTACGACAACTATTTAAAACTATATAACATAAAATACTAACAAAAAAGCAAAACAAAGTATGAAGGACGCAATCAGATTATTGTGCAAACTGTGTCTTTTAGCAGCGTTTTTTGTGCTGGCTCCTCCCGAGTTGATGGCGCAGACAACGGCTAAAGGACAGGTCTTTGATTCAACGGGCGAGCCTATCATCGGTGCTACAGTCATCGAAAAAGGCAATCCCAAGAACGCTACAATCACCGATTTCGACGGTAACTTTACGCTGAAGGTACCTGCCGGAAAGAAAATTTCAATCACCTTTATGGGTATGAAACCGCTGGAGGCTACACCAAGCGACAACATGAAGCTCACGATGGAAGACGACAACGCCACCCTGAACGAGGTGGTCGTCTTAGGTTACACCAGCAAGGCACGTAAAGACCTGACCGGTTCCGTGGGCTCCATCAGTGGTATGAAACTGGCTGCCGTGCCGGTAACATCAGCCGCCGTTGCCCTTCAGGGTAAGATTTCCGGTGTGCAGGTGACCACCGTCGACGGTCAGCCCGGTGCCGACGTCAACATCCGTGTACGTGGAGGTACCTCAGTGACCCAGGAAAACAAGCCGCTCTTCATTGTCGACGGCTTCCAGGTGGACAACATCAACGATATTCCCCCCACCGACATTGCTTCAATCGACGTGCTGAAAGATGCCTCCCTGACCGCCATCTATGGTGCCAAGGGTGGTAACGGTGTTGTAGTGGTGACCACAAAGAGTGCCAAGGAAGGCAAAGTGCAGGTGACGTTCAACGGCAACCTGAACATCAGCCATCTCTCAAAGAAACTCGACTTGATGAACGCCCGCGAGTTTGTGGAGTACCAGTACCAGTATCATGGTGCACAGGGCTACGGAAACAGCGACACCAAGTTCTTCAAAGGCAACTTCGGTAACCCCAACGACATTGATATGTACGACCGTCTGCCTACTTACGACTGGCAGGACGAAGTGATGGGCGAGACACCTGTCAACTACTCTGCCAACGTAACTGTCGGTGGTGGTTCAGACAAGGTGAAGTTCAATGTTTCGCTGACACAGAGCGAGGACAAGGGTATCATCTTAGGATCAGGCGTGCGCCGCACCAACCTGAACTTTAAGACCAACGTCCAGATATCAGACAAACTCTCTCTCCAGTTCAACCCGAAGTTCACCTTCCGTCGTGACGAAGGCGCCGGTGGTGAGAACGTGGGTACAGGTGGTATCATCGACGTGCTGCGCTATCGTCCTACCAACGGACTGCGCGAATACGGATTCGTAGACCCTGCCTATGCCGACCCGGACGTAGAGGAACTCTTCAAGATGACGAATCCGAAAAGCGACATCGCCATCAACCAGCTCATCAAGCACTCTTTTACCTACACCAATGGTATCGCCCTCGACTGGAAACCCATCAAGGGTCTGACCCTTCGCACCGAAGGAACCATCGGCTTGCAATGGACAGACAAGAGCCGTTTCTACGGTGCCCTGACCAAGAAAGGTAAGGACAACAACACCCTGCCGGTGGCAGAGTTGGAGGACACCTATCGTTTGAGCTACGTTTGGACCAACACCGCATCCTACAGCCTGTCGTTGAAAGACGTTCATAACCTGTCGTTCCTGTTGGGTCAGGAAATTAACCACTCACAGAAGCGTACCACAGGTATCACCAACCGTTACTTCCCCCGCACGTTTACTGCTCGCGACGCATGGAACAACATGAGTTTCGGTACGCCATATCTTTCCAGCACAGAGCTGTCAACAGCCGACCGCACCGCCTCGTTCTTCGGACAGGCCAGCTACAACTACGACCACAAGTACCTCGCATCCATCACGATGCGTGCCGACGGTAGCACCAAGTTTGCACCCGGCCACCAGTGGGGCTACTTCCCCTCTGTGTCAGGTGCATGGGTACTCTCTGAGGAACCGTTCATGAAGAACATCAAATGGATCGACAACCTCAAGATCCGCGCAGCCATCGGTCTGGCCGGTAACAACCGCATCAAAGATGACATGTGGCGTGTGCTGTATGCCATCAAGACTGAAGGAGGTCCCGGCTTCGGTGAAGCCACAGCCCTGGGCGAACAGTATTATGCAAACAACGGCGGTAACAGTTTCACCAATCCTGAAATCAAGTGGGAGACAACCATCACCCGCAACCTTGCAGCCGACGTGACCCTGTTTGGCGGACGTCTCACCGTGACGCCCGAACTTTACTGGAACACCACACGCGACCTGCTCTACAGGTCAGACCTGCTCTCTGTCATTGGCTACACCACCCAGATGCAAAACATCGGTCAGGTGACCAACAAGGGATTTGAGTTGACCATCAGCGGCGACATTCTGCAGGGTAAGGACTATGTGCTGTCAGGAACCTTCACGCTGGGTCACAACCGCATGAAGATTGACAAGCTGAACGGCACCGACAATGTCGTATGGGATCAGAACGACCGCTGGAAGTCTTCCTACAACGACTACTGCCTGAAGGTGGGCGACGAAGTCGGCCTGATCTATGGCTTTGTCTATGATGGCATCTATGGCTTCGACGAGTTCTGGTTCAACCCGAACGACAACTATCGCGCTTTGCCTTGGGGTTCCAGTTCTGCCGACAATGGTGCCGGTTACGACGTAGCACCTCGTGAAGACGGTTATGTGACGGTCATCAACGACGTGTCTTCTGTCAAGTTTGGCACCAACACATTGCCCGGCCGCATCAAGTTCAAGGATCTTGACGGCGACGGTCGCATCACGGAGAACGACCGTACCGTGATTGGTAACACCAACCCGAAGGTTCAGGGTGGTTTCGGCTTGAGCGGACAATACAAAGACTTCGACTTCAATGCCAACTTCACCTATATGCTCGACTTCGACATCAACAATGCTACGGCATACGTTCTGTCGTCGGCTATCGACAACAAGAACAAGTTCTACAATGTTCTGTCTAAGTTCACTGATGGATGGCAGTACAACGATATGGACGGCAGCATCACCGGTACCGTGGGCGACCAGTACTACATGAACAAGCAGCCCCAGTCAGGAATCAACTCTATGGATGCCTACATGCAGGCAAACGCTGGCCGAACCCTGTGGAATCCTCAGGATGTGACGAAAAACATCACCCATTCCTACTTCATCGAAGACGGTTCGTTCCTGCGTTGCAGCGACGTCACATTGGGCTACACACTGCCCAAGAAGCTCACCCAGAAGTGGGGTCTCTCGAAGGCACGCTTCTATGTGTCGGCCAGCAACCTGTTTATCATCACCGGCTATTCGGGCTACGACCCCGAAGTCGACATCCAGACTGGTCTGACCTGCGGTATGGACTACAACCGTTATCCACGTAGCCGCACGTTTGTATTCGGTACTAACATAACATTCTAAAAAGTAGGAGGCAAAATATATGAAAATCAAAAATATTCTATTGACTGGAGTAGCAGCGTTGGCTTTGGCCTCCTGCAACGACTATCTCGATGTAACGGCGCCTTCTTCCTATACAGAGGAATTCGTCTTCAGCCAAAAGACTGAGGTAGAGCGTGCCCTGAACGGTGTCTATGCACAGGCACTTGTCAAGGATCTCTATGGGCAAGCCTATCAATTGACATTCAATCTCAACAGCGACGTAGACATACAGATCAGTTCCACCAGTTCGCATACTCACAACAGCTATTCCCGTTTCGACTGCGACGACCAGGGTTCAGAGATCTATAAATTCTGGACGGCAGCCTACAATCTTATAGAATATGCCAATAAGTTTGTCAAGTCTGCGGAAGCAAGTGCACTTTACAACACTGCCGACAAGGAATATATGCAATGGATAGGAGAGGCCAAGTGTCTGCGTGCCATGGCCTACCACGACTTGGTGGTCATGTTCGGCGATGTGCCTTTCTCTTTGGAGCCGGCCACATCTCATGGCACCGATTTCGTGATTCCGGTCTTCGACCGTGAGGTCATTCAGGACTCACTCATCAAAGACCTGCAGAAAGCCGCTGTCAATATGACATCGACCAACAGCGTCACCGTTGAGCATTGCTCGAAAGAGTTTGCCCAGTCGCTCATCGCCCGTATAGCCCTGACAGCCGGTGGCTATTCGCTGCGCTCTGTGAAGGAAGATGCCAAGAGCTACGGTGTGATGAAGCGCCCCGATAACTGGAAGGCATTCTATCAGACAGCACGCGACTATGCCGACTCGGTCATCACTGCCGGCACACATAGTCTGAAAAACACTTATCAGGATGTCTTCGTCAACGAGTGCAACTATCAGGTTGTCAACGACGACGATCCCATCTTCGAAATTCCGTTCGCCAAGAACTCCACCGGCAGCACCGGCTACGTGCAAGGTCCCACCTATCCCTCTAACGAAGGCAAGACCAACGGCCCGTGGGGAGAAGTAAAGGGTTCGGTTCGTCTGAATGCGTTCTACCGCTACCTTTTCCGCGATGGCGACCTGCGCCGTGAGTTTGTCAATGGTATGTGGTACTATGCACTCAACGAGGGTTCTGACTCTGTATCCATTCTCACCAACTACTACGTCCATAACAACAAGTGGGCGAAGATATGGACAAAAGAGAGTGCTGCCTTAGGCAATATTTCCACCGATAACACCGGTATCAACTTCCCCTATATGCGCTATGCCGACGTGCTGCTCATGTTTGCCGAAGCCGACAATGAACTGCAGGGTGCACCTTCAGAGAAAGCCATCAAGTGCCTGACCGAGGTGCACAACCGTGCCTTCCTCGATGGCGACCCGGAGTTTATCGCTCAGGCTCAGACCGACAAGGAGACCTTCCAGAAAGCAGTCCTCAACGAGCGTAAATGGGAATTTGCCGGCGAGAACTCGCGCTGGCGCGATCTGGTGCGTACCAACACCCTTGCAGAAGAACTGATGTACAGTTTCCTCCGCTACTATTCCGCCGGTATGCAGAGCGTGCAGGGTCTTACGGGCTATGAGGATGCCATCAATGAGCATGACGGTCTGGAGTACATCGACAACCTTCCTTCAACAGTCTACTATCATCAGTATAAGATTGAGGAGGTCAATGCTGTCGGCCTGCGCGTCATCTCCAACCAGACAAAGGTGCCCAACCAGCCTAACCAGCTCTATGGCTATACGCTGGATGCTTCTTACAACTTCGTGGATATGTATCCCAACCAGACGTTGAAGAGTCTGCGCATCTACAATCCCTACAAGTCGGCTACCAGACCTGTTACCAGCCAGATTACCAACTATGGCTTCAAGGCAACCGGATGGTCAAGCGCCACTTTCTATGACTGGGGCGATGGAAACACGGGATCACCGAAAGACCAGTGCAAATATTCTTTCTATGGTTTCATACGTAGCGATGCAAACGGCAATATCTGGCTGGTGCGCGATGGCAGAATTGAGCAGTTCTCCAGCATCCTGACAGCAGACAAGCTACCTGTCGTACGCTATATCCTGCCCTACCCGAACTATGCCATCCAGCGTTCATCGGGTGTTTACAAGAATTATTACGGCTATTAATCCTAAGAACTCAACAGATTATGAAAAAGATACTGAACAACACGCTACTGCTCTTTGTAGCCGGTGCATCACTTCTGACGGTATCGTGTAAAGACGATGACAACGGTTCCGGACAGAGCACTGACAGGGAGTTCATGACCATGTTCCTTACGGAGAACACTCAGGGAAAAGGTGCGGACTATCCCTATATCTGCGGAAAAGATCCCGCTTTCCCGCATGGCAACACGATGCACCTCTATTGGTATGGCGTCAGCGAGTGCGCCGGCTATCAGGTGCAGATGGCCTATGCCTCGAAAGTCACGCAAGGCGCATCGGCATGGGCTGCCGTACAAGGTACGAGCGACCTGGTGCTCGACACCATCATCACCGACCCCAATGTGCTTGACCTGCGTGTTTACGACTTGCCATACAACACGGATTTCCGCTGCGCCATCCGCGCACTTTCCACGAAAGACCGCAACATCAAGGGCGACGAAAGCACTTTTGCACACGCCTCGAAATGGTATGGTCACGGAGAGGGACGCCAATGGGCCGAGTATGCCGGCGTCAAGACAGACAAGCGCTACGATGTACCTGTAGTTATATATGTTGACGAATCGGAAATCACAGAGAATGAGATGAATGTCTACCTGCGTAAAAACATCAGCCAGATGACAGACTATCTCAATCCTAACGTGGAGGCCGACCGTCTGCAGATTGAAAGTTTCTACGAGAACTTCAATGTCGCTTCCGACGGAACATTCGGCTACAAGTATCTCACAGTAACCCCCTCGCCCAGCAACCCCAACGCAACTGTCGGAGCCAAATGGACCAAGCACCTGATCACGGCAGAGGAGTTTGAAAAGGGTATGATCACTATCGACGGTCTTTCGCCCAACAGCACCTATATCATCAACGTGGTCGACCCGGAGGTTTCCATTGAAGTGGATGCTATCTACAACACACTGACAAAGGTGACCGACGGTAAACCCGGTGAACCCATCACATTGCATTGGGAGGATCTGTATGCTCAGGCTGCCGAACTGGCACTGCCCGACGACGATGCCGTGAAGCGCCCCGATGTGTTTGCATTGGCAGAGAAGTACAATGCTGCTCCCATCAGCCCGGCACTCGACGAGTTCATCCGCGACACAAAGTATGCCCAAGGCCAGATATTCTATCTGGAGGGTGGAAAGACCTACTATCTCGACGGTAACGACCGTACCTGCAAGGGCTTTACGCTGGCTACGCTTCCTTCAGATGTTGAGAAAGGTCTGCGTGCAAAAGTCATCAGTGGCATCGGACTGCATCCCCGCTACTCTCAGGGTACCGACGGTAAGCAGTGGCAAGGCCCCTACTCCATGTTTATGTTCGGCCGCTCGCCGGAACCTGGTGAAGGTGGTGAGATACGCATGAAGAAACTGGCTTTCATCGACATCGACTTCGACAATCCTGAAGCATTGAACTATGGTGACAATGCAGCCGGTCTCGGTACTGCGTGCGGTAACTACTTCTTCAATATGTACAGCGACGGTATGGCCGTGACGCTCGACTCTCTCGTGATTGAGAACTGCTCGTTTAAGCGTCTGGTGCGTGGCTTCATCCGCGAGCAAGGACCTAACTACAAGGTGTGGAACCACGTGCTCATCAAGAACAACCAGTTCTATGACTGCGGCTACTACAATCAGAGCGCAGGCGGCTATGCATGGATTGCAGGTATCAACCAGTCCGGTTCTAACCTCTATAAGGATATGAAGGTCATCGAGAACACGTTCTACGACAGTCCCTTCCCCGCATTCTTCAGTGAGGCCAATCAGGAGTTTGAACGCGACAACGGTCCTTGGAATATCACATTCTCCAACAATACGCTTGTCAACTTCAATACCCGTGCCAGCGGAGCCATCTTCACCATGCGCGATCTGCCCGACGGTTCTGTCTACAACGTGGAGAACAACCTGTTTGTACTCTGCAAGCAGCCGAGCGACCAGCGCGTACTGCAAATGTGGGGTGCCGACATCCGCAACACTCAGGCTAAGGCCGATGGGTCTGCAGGCGTGGTGACACTGAACTTCAACAACAACTGGTCAACCAACAACGACCTGACTAATGGTTCGATCTTCAGTGCAAGCCCTTGGACTGCCACGAGTAACAACTTCGGCAAACTGGTGAAGGAGAATACAGCTATTCTTAACGGAACACTTGAAGTGAACGTGGCCAGTGTTTCGGCTACCGAACTGATGATTAGTCCCTGTCCGCCAACGATTGCCATCTCGTCCAGCGACCTGAACATGCACCGTGCTGATGCACTTGACGGCAGTGCCAAGGAATTTAACGTCAATCTGTTCTTCAAGAACTTCGACAATGAGATTGTCACCAACAATGTCGGTGCTGCAAGATGGCGTACCGGTAATTGATAATTGACTAATTGATAATAAAAAATTGAAGATTATGAAAATATTCAGTAAATCGATATTGGCTGCCACGGCACTCCTGATGGGTATCTGTCTCGCTTCGTGCAGTGATGCCAACGAATATGAAGATGTCGATACCGACAATCCGTCTTTTGGCGTAAACGGCACGGCATCCCATCCCGAAAGCCTGTCCAATACAAAGTATGTGCGGGCTCAAGGAATCAAGTACAACGCACTGGGACAGGAGATTCAGGGTTTCGTGGAAAGCATTGAGTTCGTCACGGAAGACTCTGTGAAGGTGACCATGAGCCAAGGTGTGACGGAAGGTACGTGGATTGACGAATCGAACGACCAATTCCAACCTCACTACTACTACACCTACAATTCGCAGACAGGCAATATTGAGATCAAGAAGCGTGTCATCGACGACAAAGGTGCAGTATCACTGCCCACGATCTTCATGGGTACAGCCATCACAGGCACTAAGGAATTGATCACCATCGTTCATTTCGGTGACACTCCGGCCCAAACCTATCTGGTAAAACAATAACTCTATAGAGCCTCACGGCAGGGCTACCGTAACGACCCTGTCGTGAGACTTAAAGATACTTTAATCCATTTATTATTAACTAACAGTTTAATTATGAAGAAATTATTTACTTTAGCATTGGCCCTGTTGGGCTTTGCAGGCGTTGCAAGCGCAGCAACAGCGGATGACATCGCTGTTTGTAAGCACAGTTATGTGCTCAAGTTTGAAGACTACATCAACGGTGGAAAGCCAGGCAAGGGCAACCTCTTTGGAGATGGCTATTTCCTGGATGTCACAGGTGGTAGCACCGGCACGAAAGGTTCTGTAGATCTGGCCGACGAAACTTTCTGCGATGGTAAATACCTCAAGTATGCAGAATACGGTAAGAACTCAACAACCTGGCGTCTGAAGAACGGTCAGGACGTTATCGCCATGAGAGTGACTGCCGGTTCTAAAATCATCATTTTAGGTGAAAAGCATAAAAGCCGTGGACCACAGATCACAGATGCTGCACCTTCCGGAAACAAGATGCAGGGTAATGTATTGGGAACATCTGCTAACACAGAGGCTACAGGCGGTGCTTTTGAATGGGTTGCCGATGACGATTATACCATCTATATCGGTTCAGACGGTGGTGACTACTTTGTCAGTTATCTGATTGTAGAGGCTAACGAGGCAGAGGGTACACCTATGGTAAAGGTTGGGGCACAGGCTTATGACGACGAGACCGGTCTCTGGTACAGAGATGTGGTTTGCACACCCGTTGAAGCATCTGGCCTTCCCACTATCGTAACTTACACTACCGATGGTACTGCTCCTACGGCTGCAAGCCCTGTCTACACTGCTCCTATTAGAGTACATAAGGATGCTACCATCAAGTTCCAGGCTTATATGGACTTAGGATTGGGTGGTGCTGATGAGGCTGGTTTCCTGAATGGTGCAGACAATGAGGGCAATGTAAGCTTCTCGTTCGACGCTCCCACCATCGAGGTTGAAGGTGCATACATAAGAGTTGAGTCAAAGTACAATGAATACGACGGTGTTCATAACTACATTGCTGTTGACGGTAAGATTGAAAACGCTGAGGAGATGAACGAGGCCACTCTCACTGAGTCGGCAACTGTGCTGGCTTACACTCTGATTGAGAACGGTGACTACGCTACCTTCCAGACCAAGAGTACCACAAAGGATGTCTATGTGCTGAGCCCCATCAAGGAGAAGAAGACCATCAAGATCACTGCCGGTACTACCGAGGTTGACGAAGAGGCTACTGCCGCTAACCAAGATGGCAACACCATCTACAAGGCTGTCGGTGTTGAAAACTCTGCTGAAAAGGAGTTCTTCTTCGTGAAGACTATCGAGTATGCTGTCGTGAAGGAAGCCGATTTCCAGGTTGACGGACAGGAAATCTATATCAAGATGACTGACAACACCAACATCTCATTCCAGCTGGCTGCCAACGATTCTGTTGATGTGGTTGTAACCTGCTCAAAGAACTCTTGCAAGATGCTCAATCTCGATAACCCCGAGAGCAGCACTACCGATCGTAAGTGCTATGTCAACGTGAGCGGCACGACATACGGTAACGATGACGTAACTGAGGAGAATGGTAACATCATCAAGTTCGGTCTGAAGGCTAAAGAGGGTGACAAAATCTTCACCTTCCAGAAGTACTCTGGCACTGGTAACATCATGGTTTCGTCAATCGAGATCATTCCCGTAAAGGATGAGGATGATCCTACCGGCATCAACACCATCAACGCCGAGGCTAATGGCAATGCTGCCAGCTTCAACCTCGCCGGTCAGAAGGTGAGCGAAGCCTACAAGGGCATCATCGTCAAGAACGGTAAGAAGGTTATGATGAAATAATCGCAAACCGAAATAACACAAGAAGAGGGCGTATCACAAGATACGCTCTCTTTTTGCATCCCCCATTTGTCCCCATCGTTTTTCCGCACTAAACATTTGGAAGTTTCAAAATTAGTTTGTATCTTTGCAAAAAGTAACGAATAGCCACATGGATTTAAAAAAGGACAATAGGATTCTTAATCTAATAAGAGAAACCGTCCATCAACAGACTACTTCCGCTGATATCATCCTCTATGGGAGCAGGGCTCGCGGAGATGCCAGACAAGACTCTGACTGGGACGTTGTTGTTATTATTGACAAACCATCAATGAGTTTTGACGAAAAAGGAAACATAGATTACGCACTATGGACAAAAGGGCTTGAAATCGGCGAGGAAATCAACACTCTGGAATATACCAGGAAACAATGGGACAGCCTTCCTCCATCTTTATTTAAGCATCATGTTTTAACAGAAGGCATAAAACTATGAGTTTATCATGTGACGATAGGAAGGCGTTAGTAAACTACCGAATAGAGAAAGCGTATGCTTCATTTGAAGAAGCTCAGAAAGTAGCTGCCATTTCACTATGGAATTTGGCGGCCAATAGACTATACTACGCACTTTATCATGCAGCATCGGCCCTTCTGCTAAGTGATGGCTATACAAGCCACACACATAAAGGTCTCATGTCTCAAATAAGCATGAACTACGTAAAGAACGGCAAGATTCTACCTGAAGAGGGAAAACTTATCTGGCAGATGTTCAACAAACGCAGAGAAGGTGACTATGAAGATTTTGAAGAAACAACAGAAGAGGAAATCATGGAGGCGACTCCCAAAGTTAAAATGCTAATTGACAAACTAATCAGACTAAATCGTTTAGCTACTAAATAATAAAATGAAACTTAAAACTATTCTACTAATGGGAGCCATGCTGCTGACTGCCAATGCAGGCATGGCAGAAGAGAAAACACCGGCATTTCCCGGTGCCGAGGGATTCGGTCGATATACTACCGGAGGCCGCGGTGGTAAGGTGTATCATGTAACCACACTTGAGGATGTCGACAATACGCTGCAAGGGTCACTTCGCTGGGCTTTGTCACAGGCTGGACCGCGCACCATCATTTTCGATGTCGACGGAACGATCAATCTGACCTCCAGCCTCAATATCCCCAGCAATACCACCATAGCAGGACAGACGGCTCCCGGTATGGGTATCTGTGTCACCGGCTATCCTTTCCTGATTAAGGGTGACAATGTCATCGTGCGCTACATTCGCATCCGTCCGGGCAACAAGAACGTCACCGGCAGCGAGTCCAGTCTTGACAGTTGGGATGGTTTCGGTGCACTGGATCGTAGGGATATCATTATTGACCACTGCTCTGTAAGCTGGTCGCTGGACGAATGTCTGTCCATGTGCGGCAATATCAACACAACTGTGCAGTGGACGATTGTGGCCCAAAGCCTTGTTGGTGCAGGCCATTCAAAAGGCAATCACGGCTATGGCGGCAACTGGGGTGGCAGCGGTGGTTCCTATCACCACAACCTGATGGTTCATCACACATCGCGTGCCCCACGCATGGGACCACGCTACACGACTCAACTTGACGAGCGTGTCGATATGCGTAACAATGTCATTTACAACTGGGCAGGCGAAGGTTGCTACGGTGCCGAAGCCATGAATGCTAACATTGTGAACAACTACTACAAACCAGGGCCCGGTACGAAAGCATCGCAAAACGCAAGCAAACAGCGCCGCATTCTGGCTCCCGGCATCCGTACTACGGAATATATCAACGGCTATCCTGTCTATGAACCCACTTGGCATATATGGGGTAAATTCTATATCAACGGCAATGTCAACGCCAGCTATGCCGATGTAGCAGCCAACAACTGGAACAATGGTGTCTACAACCAGATACAAAACAGCAAGGTGGACAACACCTGCACGCAGGCTACCAAGGACAGTATCAAACTCAGCACACCGATACCCTTTGTGCATACTACCACCCAGAGCGCAGAAGAGGCATACGCCTCAGTGCTGGCTTATGTAGGAGCCTGTAAGGGCGGTGAGTGGGATGCACTGGATATGCAGTTCATAAACGACACCAAGAACGGTACGGCAACCGCCACAGGTAGCGGTCTGAACGCCGGTTTCATCAACGAGCAGGATGACAATAAAGCCATTGTGTCGACATACGGCAGCGCATTACCCACCCTGACGGCCGGCACAGCACAGCCCGACACTGACGGTGACGGCATCCCCGACTATTGGGAAACAGCCAAAGGCCTGAATCCCAACGATGCAACTGACGGCAATGCCAAGACATTGTCAACAGAAGGCTATACCAACCTTGAAGTCTATACGAACTCTCTGGTAGAAAGTATCACTGCTGCCTGTACAACCGGCACTACAGAAGGACAGGAAGATGTGCCTGTCTCATTGTACGATATTCCTGCAAGTGGCAGCGAAAATGTGTATGTATTTCAGAAAAGCGACAGCAATGTAGGTGCAAAGATGAGCATTTCTACAGTCGACGGCATCACTTTGACCTTCAGTGATAGCGATTGGGAGTCTAAAGGCAGTGCTTCCGGAGCCACTACTTCTGACGGTGTAGACCTGCTGGGCTACTATGCTTGCACCAGTTCCAACGGTGATCCTGTCGTTTTTACGACAACCAAAGCCGGCACACTAACTATTTTCTTTGGGGGAGATATCAACACCAGCAAGTCTATTAACATGAAAGACGGTGACGATAATGGGCTGACAGGCAAAGTTCTCGGCAGTGGCGAGGAGATTGCAAACGGGCAAAAACCATCGGCCACAATTCCTGCAGGTAGCGGCATCGTCTACACGTTAGAGGCCAACAAAAGCTATACATTCTTTGCTGGCGGCACCAAATGGCGTCTGGCTGCTTTCAGATATGTCACCGTTTCTACAGGCATCAAGACTATAGCCACAGAACTGTCAGGCAAAGGAAACATCTACAATCTGCAGGGGCAGAAGATGAAGACACCGCTCCATAGGGGCATCTACATCATCAATGGAAAGAAAGTTGTTAAATAGTCTTCAAAGAACAAAGAAAATACTAACATATCAAATTACTAACAACAAAGACAATGAATCTGAAATTATTCACATTTGCGCTGACCTTCACAGTATCAATCTCTATGCAGGCTCAGCATACAATGGACTTGAACACCAAGAAATTGGGAGCGCCCGTATCACCGACCATGTACGGATTGTTCTTCGAAGACATCAACTTCGCTGCTGATGGAGGTCTCTACGGAGAATTAGTTAAAAACCGTTCGTTCGAATTTCCGCAGGCTTTCATGGGCTGGCGGGTTTTCGGCAATGTAGAACTGAAAAGCGACGGCCCCTTCGAACGCTGTCCACACTACGTGGTACTCTCTGCTCCCGACCACAAGGAGCGCCGCACAGGGCTGCAGAACGAAGGCTATTTCGGCATCGGCGTAGAGAAAAACAAGGAATATCGCTTCTCCGTATGGGCCAAGGCTCCCAAAGGAAACTCACAGGTGCGCGTACAGTTAATCAACGAGCAGGCTATGTACGAACGACAAAATTTCTCGGAAGTAAAGCTCGACGTGACCTCTGCAGAGTGGAAGAAATATACTGTAACCATCAAATCTACACGCACCGAATCCAAGGCTAACCTACGCATTTTCCTTTCCAGCGCCAACCCTGTCTGTCTGGAACACGTGTCACTCTTCCCTACCGAGACTTACAAAGGTCGTGAGAATGGTCTGCGCCGAGACTTGGCACAGGCTCTGGAGGATATGCACCCCGGCGTATTCCGCTTCCCCGGCGGCTGCATTGTAGAGGGTACCACACTGGATAGTCGCTACCAATGGAAGAACACGATAGGTCCTGTAGAGAACCGTCCACTGAACAGAAACCGCTGGGAAGACACTTTCGACTATCGCTACTTTGCCGACTATTACCAAAGTTACGGATTGGGCTTCTTCGAATTTTTCCAACTCTGCGAAGACATCAAGGCCGAACCGCTGCCCGTGCTAAGTGTTGGCCTGGCCTGTCAGTTCCAGAACGGCCCGGATGCCCATGCCAAGATGGATGAATTGCAGCCTTTCATTGACGACTGTCTCGACCTGATTGAGTTCGCCAACGGTCCCATAGACTCAAAATGGGGCAAGATACGTGCTGAGATGGGGCATC
The DNA here is from genome assembly GCA_947174835.1 of uncultured Prevotella sp. GTDB lineage: Bacteria > Bacteroidota > Bacteroidia > Bacteroidales > Bacteroidaceae > Prevotella. The sequence continues at coordinate 19,604 of CAMWKM010000014.1, read as the reverse complement.
CAGAACCATTCAACATGAAGTATTTAGGCATTGGCAACGAGCAGTGGGACACGCCTTATTTCGAGCGTCTGACACCCTTTGTGAAAGCTGTCCGCGAGAAATATCCCAACATCAAGATTGTAGGTACCAGCGGCCCCGACTCTGAAGGTAAGAAGTTTGAAAGAGGCTGGGAAGCTATGAAGGCCCAGAAAGCCGACTTGGTGGACGAGCACTTCTATCGCCCGGAAAACTGGTTCTTAGCTACCCCCGATGCCAAAGAGCGATACGGAAACTGTGGTGCGATGCGTTACGACTCCTATGACCGCAAGGGTCCGAAAGTGTTTGCCGGTGAATATGCCTGTCATGGAAAGGGCAAAAAGTGGAACCACTATGAAACATCACTCTACGAGGCCGCCTTCATGACGGGTCTGGAACGCAATGCCGACATTGTAGAAATGGCTACATACGCACCCCTATTCGCCCATGTGGACGGCTGGCAGTGGCGGCCCGACCTGATTTGGTACGACAACCTGCGTATGTTTAAATCGGTCAGTTATTACGTGCAACAACTCTATGCTATGAACAAAGGCACTAACGTCCTCTCACTAACCATGAACAAGCAACCTGTTGCCGGTCTGGACGGACAAGACGGTCTCTTTGCCTCCAGCGTCTACGACAAGACTACGGATGAGGTTATCATAAAGGTCATCAACACCTCGAAACAGGCACAACTTATCACAGTGAACCTGCTGGGCATGAAAGGTGAACGCACAGCCCAGACGCTGACGCTGAGTCACAACGGTTCAATGGACGACGAAAACACGCTGGATCAGCCAGGGAAGATCAAGCCGACAGAGGGTAATGTGGCTTGCCCAACTGACAAAAAACAGACCATCCTCAGCGATGCAGTTCCTGCCATGTCGTTCCGCCTGTACAAAGTCAAGAAATAATTAAACGCTATTCAACGCAACAATACAGGGTCACAGCTACTTGGCTATGACCCTGTACTGCTGTTAGAAGGAAGTGCAGACACGAAGAAAAGATATAAATAATGTAAAAAACTGGTGCCTACCGTTTTTTTTTTGTAATTTTGCAAATTAATATGGCTGTAGCAAAACTTGTAAAAGAAAATAAGAATGAGCACCAGTTCTCATTTGAGGTGCTGCCTCCGCTAAAAGGGGCTGGCACAGAGGGATTGTTTCGCAGTATCGCTAAATTATGCGAACTGAATCCGGCATTCATCAACATAACCACTCATCACAGTGAATTTGTCTACCGAGAACTGGGAGACGGACGCTTCGAACGTCAATGCGTGCGCCTCCGCCCCGGCACCATAGCTGTTGCCGCTGCGATACAACAGCGGTTTCAAGTTCCCGTACAGCCTCATATCATCTGCAGTGGCGTTACCATTGAGGATATAGAATACGAACTGCTTGACCTGCAGTTCTTAGGTATAACAGACCTGTTGCTGCTGCGTGGCGACAAAGCGAAAGACGACCGAATGTTCATACCGACACCCGGTGGCCACGCCCACACCACAGATTTGATCCGTCAAGTGCAACGCTTCAATGAGGGATTCTTTGCCGATGGATCGCCCATCAAGAATCCCGGGCCTAAGTTTGATATCGGTGTAGCCTGCTACCCCGAGAAGCATGAGGAGGCACCCAATCTGGAGAGAGACATACAGTATCTGCTGGAAAAGCAACAGTTGGGAGCCCAGTATGCCGTTACACAATTGTTCTATGATAATGAAAAATATTTTTCATTTGTAGAAAAAGCCCGCCAGATGGGCATCACGATTCCCATCATTCCGGGCATCAAACCAATGGCCAAGCTGAATCAACTGACGGTAGTGCCCCGCACATTCCACTGCGACATCCCCGAGCCATTAGCGCGTGAGATCGTAAAATGCCAGACCGACGAGGATGCACGACAACTGGGCATTGAATGGACCGTACAACAATGCCGCGAACTTTATGAACACGGTGTGAACGATATCCACTTCTATACTATGGGAGCCGTGGAGTCGGTAGTGGAAATTGTAAAAAAATTAAAAAGAAATTCGCTTTAGCCCTCTTACAAAGCGAAATGACTTAAAAATAAAAAGGTGAAATTCAACGAGGTAATAGGACAGGAGGAGGTGCACGAGCGTCTGGTGCAAATGGTCAAGGAAGATCGTCTGCCTCATGCTCTCATGCTCTGTGGACCGGCAGGCAGCGGCAAGCTGGCTCTGGCCGTTGCCTTTGGCTGTTATCTGCTTTCCCCGAAAGAAACGGAACTTCAGGAAGAGAGTCCGATGTTACGCAAACTGGAACATCCCGACCTGCATTTTACCTACCCTACCATCAAACTACCATCGATGGGCACAGACCATAAGCCAGTGAGCAATGACTTTGCTCGCGAATGGCACGAACTGATGATGCAGGGACCTTATTTCACGCTCAACCAGTGGCTGACGGCCATTGGTGCTGAAAATCAACAAGCTATCATCACAGCCGGTGAAAGTGATGAGTTAGTCAGGAAACTATCGTTAAAATCAAGTCAGGGTGGTTACAAAGTGAGTATCATCTGGTTGCCCGAACGTATGAATATCGAGTGCGCCAACAAACTGCTAAAACTCATAGAAGAGCCTCCCACACAGACCGTATTCCTGATGGTATGTCAGGAGCCCGACAAATTATTAGAGACCATCCGCAGTCGAGTGCAGCGCATTGATGTCAAGAAACTGCCTGACGAAACCATCCGACAGGCTCTTATTGAGAAGCGAGGCATTGACGAAGAATCTGCACGGCGCGTCAGCCGTATGGCCAACGGATCGTGGATGAAAGCCCTGGAGGCTTTGCAGGCTGGCAGCGAGAACCAGCAGTTTCTTGATCTATTCATTCTGCTGATGCGACTGGCCTATCAGCGCAACGTGAAAGAATTGCGCAAATGGAGCGAGACATTGGCAACCTTTGGCCGTGAGAAGCAGAAGCGTTTCTTGGAGTTTTTCCTCCGCATGATACGCGAAAACTTCATGCACAATTTCCAGCAGAGCGACCTTTGCTATATGACACAAGAAGAGGAGAACTTTGCCCGCAACTTCGCCCGTTTCATCAATGAGGGTAACGTGCTGCAATTCTACGACCTGACCAATCGCGGCATCCGCGACATTGGGCAGAATGCTAACGCGAAGATCGTATTCTTCGACTTCGCCCTACAAGTGATTATTCTTTTGATACAAAAATAATGGAAAAGAAACAAAGAACCTATGAGATACGAACAGGCTGTGACAGAGGACTCTGCCGCACCGCCGTGGGTCGTCAAGACCGCCAACTGAATACCTACGACTGGCTGGCCGATGTGCCGGGCAATACTGAGACTACCGATCTGGTTGAGGTGCAGTTCAAGCATACGCGCAAGGGCTACTACCACAACGTAAACAACCTGCCACTGAAGAAAGGAGACATCGTTGCCGTGGAAGCCAGCCCAGGACACGACATCGGTGTGGTGACACTGACAGGTCGGCTGGTGAACCTGCAAATCAGAAAGGCTAACCTGAAGAGTGCCGACGACATTAAACGAATTTACCGCTTGGCCCGACAGGTGGATATGGACAAGTTCTACGAAGCGAAGGCCTGCGAGCACGAAACGATGATAGAGAGTCGCGAGATTGCCAAAGGTCTGGGGCTGAAGATGAAAATTGGAGATGTGGAATATCAGGGTGACGGACAAAAAGCCATCTTCTACTATATTGCTGATGAGCGTGTGGACTTCCGCCAACTGATCAAGGATCTGGCTGCTGCTTTTCATGTACGCATTGAGATGAAGCAGATTGGTGCCCGACAGGAAGCCGGACGCATCGGTGGCACAGGGCCCTGCGGCCGTGAATTGTGCTGTGCCACCTGGATGAAGAATTTTGTCAGTGTCTCCACTGGTGCTGCCCGCTATCAGGATATATCGCTCAATCCTCAGAAACTGGCTGGAATGTGTGCCAAGTTGAAATGCTGTTTGAACTACGAGGTTGATGACTACATTGAACATGGTCGCAAGTTGCCAAGTCGCGAGATTGTGCTGCAAACACTTGATGCCGACTATTTCTATTTCAAAGCCGACATTTTGGGTGGACTCATCACCTATTCTACAGACAAGCGCATCGCAGCCAACCTTGAGACGATTACAGCTGAGCGGGCAAAGAATATTATTGAGATGAACCGGCGTGGTGAAAAGCCCGCCAGTCTGCAAAACGAAGACCTGCAACAGAAAAGAAAACAAGAGGGACCTGTTGACTTGCTGGCTGGTGACAGTATCACGCGCTTCGATAAGAACAAGAAGAAGAAAAAGAAGAAAAAGCCTCAGCAGCAAGCAACTCAGAACGGAGAGGCACCTCGCAACAAAGAGAAGAAACAACATCGGCCACAAGAATCTCCTGCCAAAGAAGAAACCAAGAATGAATCGAAGGAATAGTTGGAAGACTGCCTTCCTGGGACTGATAGTCTGTGCATTGGCTGCCTGTCAGCAAAAAGCAGCCTTCAGTCATTATGAGCCTGTGTCTATCGACGGATGGGATCGCGAAGATACCGTTCAATTCATGTTGGGTCCCATTGTTGAAGGGAATGTATTCTGTGAAACACTTGGTCTGAGAGCCAGTCAGGCTTTCCCTTTCATGAATCTGTCGCTTATTGTCGAACAAGAGGCAATACCATCAGGACTGGTGCGCTGCGATACTATCAATATTCCAATCATTGATACAGACGGCATACCCATTGGCAAAGGCATCAACCACTTCCAATATGACATTACATTAAACGATATCACCCTACTTACTGGCGAATCATTGTTCGTTAGCATCCGTCATAACATGAAGCGTGAATACCTTCCAGGCATTACCGATGTAGGCCTTACGCTTACTAAACAGCCTTAATCGTTCACTCGGTGACGTCCTGCGTCTATGCGCAGGAAAATGAACAGGAGGAGCGTGAACCCCCACAGCGATGAGCCACCATAGGAGAAGAAGGGCAAAGGAATGCCGATAACTGGTGTCAGTCCCAATACCATACCCACATTGATAAACACATGGAATAGGAATATAGACAACACACAATAGCCATAGACTCTTCCGAAGACAGAAGCCTGACGTTCGGCCAGATGAATGAGCCGCAAGATCAGTGCCAAAAACAAGAGCAAGACCCCTGCGGCCCCAATAAATCCTTCTTCCTCACCCACTGTACAAAAGATAAAATCTGTCTCTTGTTCCGGCACGTATTTCAACTTTGTCTGAGTGCCATTCAGGAAACCTTTACCTTCCATTCCTCCGGAACCAATAGCAATCTCACTCTGATGTACATTATAGCCCGCACCCTTCAGATCGTCCTCCAAACCCAATAACACATTGATACGAGTGCGTTGATGCTTTTCCAAAATATGATTCAGCGCATAGTCGGCCGAACTGAAAAAAAAGATCGATCCTACAGCAAAACCAGCTATCCACAAATAAGTTCTCACCTGTGCATTTAAAGCTCGCCACAGCAAATAAATAATTAAAAGGACACTAATGCCAACCTGCACCCAGAACAAATCGAAGGGAATGACATAGACCGAGAAAAGCAGACACAGCAACGTAGTACCCAAACAAAGTCCAATGGCACTGAAGGCCTCGCGCCAGTTCTTGCAATAAATACCGATCATTGTCGCAGAGAACAATTGTACCAGCACAAACACAACGAATTTACCAAGAGAAGTCGGGGTATCAAAGAGTAGTGGCTCTGCATAGCGAATGCCTACAACAAAATAGAAGACCATAGCCACTCCCGTAAAAAGCACACTGCCCGTCATGCCTTCACGGTACAACATCAGAAAAAATGACAGGTAGACCAGAGCCGAACCTGTTTCACGCTGCCCAACGATAAAAAGCATTGGGACAAAGATAATAGCCAAAGTTATGAGCAAGTCCTTAGCTTTATGAATATTGTATCCATACCTATCCATAAATTTAGCCAGAGCCAAGGCCGTAGTAAATTTTGCAAACTCAGCAGGTTGCAGACGCAACGGTCCCAAGACCAACCACGATCGTGAGCCTTTAATATTATGGGGATTGAAGATGGTAGCAAAGAGCAACAGGAGCATGATGCCAAAAAGGACATAGGCAAAAGTACCATAGAAACGATCATCAAGCAACAGGAGCACTAATCCTAATAATAAAGAAGTACCGATCCACACGACCTGCATACCAGAACGTGTAGAGAGCGCCAATAGATCGGTATCGCCATAGGTATAACTGGCACCGCAAACACTCACCCAGCCAAACGACAACAGGGCAACGTAAATGAGGATAGTCCACCAGTCTAATGAACGGAGCAAGCCGTGATCTTTATCTGCTTTCTGTGCCATAGTTTATACGCTTATTCTGAATTTCGTCAGCCTTCTTCACCGAAACCTCTGATAATTCTCCATTCAAATACTGTTCCATAATCAGCCCACCGATGGGTACACCATAAGTAGCTCCCCATCCGCCATTCTCCACATAAACAGCCACTGCTATTTTGGGATCATCCATCGGGGCAAATCCCATAAACACCGAATGGTCATGACCTCGGTTTTGAGCAGTACCCGTCTTACCACAAGGCATAAAATCGTAACGAGCCAATTCCTTACAGGTGCCTCCCAAAGCTGCCGAACGCATACCTTGTACCACGTAGTCGTAAGCCTTACGATCGGCCATCGTGTAGCGTCGCTGCGTATAAATACTGTCCAACTGCGCTCCCTCAATAGCTTTCACCACATGAGGCGTGATAAACCAGCCGCGATTGGCAATGGTAGCACCCAGATTAGCAATCTGAAGAGGCGTGGCATTGACCTCACCCTGTCCGATAGCAATAGAGATTATCGACAGGCCATTCCAAGACTTGTAAGCCTTATCATAGAACTGTGCATTAGGTATTAGTCCACGTTTCTCGCCAGGCAGATCAACCCCCAACTGATAACCAAAGCCCATTGACACCATGTAGTCACGCCATTTGTTCATGGCCGTCTGCACCGAGCCATATTTGGAGGTATTTCCTATCATGTGATACAATCCCCAACAAAAATAGCCATTGCACGAAGTTGAGATAGATGGCACTAAGGACAACGGTGAGCCATGTCCGTGACACCCCACGCGAAGCCCCTTGAATACAAAACCATGATAACAAGGATAGGCAGTTTTGTCAGTAATAATGCCTTCAGCCAAAAAGGTCAGTGCCTGTGTGGTCTTAAAGGTAGATCCCGGTGGATACTGGCCCATGATGGAACGATTAAGCAAAGGTTTTCTGGAATCGAGCCCCAATTCACGCTGGCTCTTCGAACGCTTGCGCCCCACCATGATACGGGGATCGTAGCCAGGTGAACTGACCATACAAAGCACCTCACCCGTATTAGGCTCAATAGCCACTACAGAGCCGATCTTGCCTTCCAACAATCGCTCACCCAAAGCCTGCAGTTTCAGATCAATGCCCAATGTAAGATTCTTCCCAGGCACAGGTGAATGGTCCAGTTCGCCATGACGATAGCTACCCTGAATACGTCCATGAGCATCGCGCAACAAAATCTGCACACCTTTCTCTCCACGCAAATATTTCTCATAAGAGCGTTCCACCCCCAGTTTACCGATATAGTCTCCGGGCTGGTAATAATCATCTTCAGCAATCTCACTTTGTGACACCTCAGCCACATCGCCCAATACGTGGGCTGCATAGGGATATTCGTACTGACGAATACTACGTTTCTGCACATAGAACCCCGGAAAACGATATATTTTCTCCTGAAACATACTGAACTCCCTGTCTGAGAGTTGATTCATGAAGATTTGCTGAGTAAAAGGAGAATAGCCGGGATTTTTCGTACGGTCTTTAATGGCCGCCATACGCGCATCAAAATCCTCACGAGTGATATCAAGTGAACGGCAAAGTTCGAGAGTATCCAAATGGCGCTTAACCTCGTTCATTACCACCATAATATCATAGGCAGGCTGGTTGTAGACCATCAACTCTCCATGACGATCAGTAATAATACCACGTGAGGGATAGTCAATCTTCCTAAGGAAAGCATTGGAGTCAGCATTTTTCTTATAGTCATCGCTCACTAATTGAAGCGTGAAAAGGCGAATGATGTAAATAGTGACAATAAGTATCGCCACCCCACCAATCACATACTTCCGATATTCTATTCCGTGATCTTTCACCGCTTATTTCCTGACACTCTCAAACGTGAATACCAATAATAAGGTAAGTACGATGCTTCCGCCGATACTTTCCAGCCAATCTATCCAGTTAAAGAAACTGAACGACTCAAGCGTAAAGAAAACCACACAATAGATAACCACCATAATGGAGGCAAGAGCAGCAAAGTTACCTCTGCCAATTGCATTCGACGAGACTTTGATGTTTTCTTCAGCATCACGAGGCAGAAAGAACTCCAGTAAATAGGGCTGCAAAACTGCCACAAGTGTCATGCTGGCTGAGGCCAGACCTGGCGTATTAGAAAAGGTATCAATACCTAGTCCCATCAGAAACGCCCAAAGTAAGGATGCCCATCTCGGATATTTTCGTGGAAAGATAATGGCAAAATAGACATAGAGCAAAGGTGTGGCACAATGGTCAATCTTGATGCGATTGAGCACCAAAGCTTGTAACAGGCAAAGCAGTACGAGCAGTGACAGACGTCGAAGTGTATCAATGATCATAGCCTAACGATTGGGTTATAGCGTTCAAGCGAGTCAAGTGCAGCCTTTTCCAGATGCATCCGTTCTATCATCCCCTTATCAGTAACAACACAGACATCGCGTAACATAGAGAAATCAGTCGATAACAGGATATGCAGACGGTACGACATACCATCAGGTGAATCCTCTACATCAACAATCTTTCCGATTGAGATACCCGGAGGAAAAATAGCAGAGAAGCCGCTGGTTTCCAACCAATCGTTTTTCTCAAATCTGGCATGGCGAGGAATATCCTCCACTTGAGCCCGCATGGGGTTCAAACCGTTCCAAGTGACATAGCCAAAATAGCCTCTACCACGTATAATGCTGCTAACGCGAGAGCGTCTGTTCAACAATGGGAGCACCACCGAATAATGCTCACTGGCCTGATAGACTACGCCCACCAGACCGGTACCACAGACTACTCCCATATCAGCCTCCACACCATCAGCCGTACCACGATTAATAGTCATCAGATTATCAAGGCTATTCACAGAGTTCGACACGACCTTAGCAGGAATCCACTCATATTGATTGACGTGCTCCATTTCCTGACGCTCTAATTCCGTAGAGTCAATACCCAACTCTACCACTTGTCGACGCAATCTGCCCACCTCCTGCTCCAAGAAAACATTACGATCAGAGAGCTGTTCGTTGAGTGAGGTCAGCGAGAAGTACTGCTCAATACCAGCCTCCCACTCATAGACCTTGCCCACCACAACATTGGCTGACGATATCCACACACTGCCCTGATAACTGTTATAGCTAAACAGCATCACACCACTGACCACTTCCAGCAAAAGGAAGATGAGCCAGTGGTAGTTCTTGGTGAAAAACGCCAGCAGGTTATGCATCCTATCTCATGAGGAACGAGAAACGGTCTACATTCTTCAAAGCAATACCGGCACCTTTAGCCACACAATGCAAAGGATCCTCAGCCACAATGAAGGGGATATTGATCTTGTCAGTCAGACGCTTATCCAATCCGCGCAACATAGCACCACCACCAGTCAGATAAATACCATTCTTCACAATGTCGGCATACAATTCGGGAGGAGTATTCTCCAAAGCAGAAAGGACGGCAGACTCAATGCGGGCAACCGTTTTGTCCAAGCAATGTGCAATTTCCTGATAGCACACAGGCACCTCCATAGGCAGAGCAGTGATACGGTTAGGTCCATGCACCACGTAGTCCGCGGGAGCATCATCGCCCAGATCGGTCAAAGCCGAACCTACATTAATTTTTACACGCTCAGCCATACGCTCCGATACCTTCACATTGTGCTGACGTGACATATACTCCTGAATATCAGCAGTCAGGTCATCGCCAGCCACCTTGATGCTGCTATTCGATACAATGCCACCCAGCGAAATGACGGCAATCTCCGTTGTACCACCACCAATATCAACAATCATATTACCCTCAGGAGCCTCCACGTCAATACCAATACCAATAGCAGCAGCCATTGGCTCGAAAATCAGATAGACATCACGACCATCAGCATGCTCTGCAGAGTCGCGTACAGCACGTAACTCCACCTCAGTCGAACCACTGGGCACACCTATCACCATACGTAATGAAGGCGAAAAGAAGTGACGTCCCGTATGCACCATCTTTATCAGTCCACGCATCATCTGCTCACAGGCAGAGAAATCAGCAATCACGCCATCACGCAACGGACGGATAGTACGAATATTGTCATGCGTCTTCTCATACATCATCTTGGCCTGCTGCCCCACAGCAATCATCTTATCACTGCGACGGTCAAGTGCTACAACCGAAGGCTCATCTACTACAATTTCATCATCACTGATGATAATCGTGTTGGCTGTGCCAAGATCCATGGCCAGCTCCTGTCTAAAGCTAAAAAAGCCCATTTCTTAATCCTTTACAAACCAATTATGTATAGCAGTATCATAGTGTGAACTCACACCAAAAGCACGCTCGGCAAACATACGGCGATCCTCAATGTCGGTCTGAACCCCCTTCTTATTCAGAATATCAAGCAACACACCATATTCGGCTTTTGAAGGTACAATCACCACATCTTTGAAATTCTTTGCACCAGCGCGAATCAGCGAAATGCCACCAATATCAATCTTCTCAATAATATCAGCTTCAGAAGCGCCACTGGCAACAGTCTGTTCAAATGGATAGAGATCTACAACGACTAAGTCTATCTCGGGAATCTGATATTTTTTCATCTGTTCGCAATCGCCCTCATTGTCACGACGTCCCAAGATACCTCCAAATACTTTGGGATGCAGCGTCTTCACACGACCGCCGAGAATTGAGGGATAAGTAGTGACATCTTCCACTTTCTGGCAAGGATAGCCCTGCTCTTCAATAAACTTCTGCGTACCGCCCGTTGAGAGGAACTTCACGCCTTCTGCATTCAATTTCTTCAACAACTCGTCCAAACCATCCTTATGGAACACTGAAATCAGAGCTGTCTTAATACTTTTCACTTCTGCCATACCTTGAAAATTACTCTTAAATATTATAACGCTATAATGATTAGGCTGCAAAGTTACAAAAGAATTATGAATTCACAATACCCGTCGCCAATTATTTTTGTGCCCTATTAAAAATTTTATCGCAGGTCAACGAAAAGGAGCAACAACTACCCAACTGTTCCTTCCAACGAGACACTAAGCAGTTTCTGAGCCTCAACAGCAAATTCCATGGGAAGTTTTTGCAACACCTCCTTGGCATAACCATTGACAATAAGACCAACAGCCTGTTCAGTGGGAATGCCACGCTGGTTGCAGTAGAAAAGTTGATCCTCCGAAATCTTGCTGGTAGTTGCCTCATGCTCGAAAATGGCAGTATCATTATGTACATCCATATAGGGGAAAGTATGTGCACCACAATCAGAGCCAAGCAACAACGAATCACAACTGGAGTAATTGCGGGCATTGTCAGCATTAGATGTAGCTCTCACCAAACCTCTATAAGAATTCTGCGAATGACCTGCAGAGATACCTTTCGAAATAATTGTCGACTTTGTATTTTTACCGATATGGATCATTTTCGTACCCGTATCAGCCTCCTGATAGTTATTCGTTACAGCAACGCTATAGAACTCTGCCTGAGAATTATCACCACGCAAAATACATGAGGGATACTTCCAAGTAATGGCAGATCCTGTCTCCACCTGTGTCCACGAGAGTTTGGAGTCTATGCCACGCAGATCACCACGTTTAGTGACAAGATTAAGTACACCACCCCGTCCCTGTTCATCGCCAGGGTACCAGTTCTGAACAGTGGAATATTTCACCTCAGCCCGATCCATCACTACAATCTCGACGATAGCTGCATGCAACTGATTCTCATCACGCATAGGAGCTGTACAACCTTCAAGATAGGAAACATAACTATCATCATCGGCTATGATGAGGGTGCGCTCAAACTGCCCCGTGTTACGAGCATTTATACGGAAATAACTGCTCAGTTCCATTGGACAGCGCACACCTTTGGGAATATAGACAAATGAACCATCAGAGAAAACGGCACTATTGAGAGCAGCAAAGAAATTATCACGATATGGCACGACAGTACCCAGATACTGACGCACCAAATCACTATGTTCCTTAATAGCTTCGCCAATGGAACAGAAGATCACGCCCTTCTCGCGTAGTTTCTCCTTGAAAGTGGTTTTCACGCTCACAGAATCCATGATAGCGTCAACAGCGGTGTTTCCACTCAAAGCCAAACGTTCCTCCAAAGGAATACCGAGCTTATCGAAAGTTTTCTCAAGTTCCGGATCAATCGTTCCGGATTGTCCAGCCTGTCCGGATTTTCCAACCATTGGATCAGCATAATAGCTTATTGTCTGATAGTCTATCTCCGGTATATGGACATGGCCCCATTGCGGTTGTTGTTGTTCTTGCCAATAGCGGAATGCTTTCAATCGGAAATCAAGCATCCATTCAGGCTCACCTTTCTTTCCGGAGATCAATCGAACAACATCTTCATTGAGACCTACGGGAATGATCTCTGTATGCACATCGGTCGTAAAGCCGAACTCATATTTCTGTTCAGCAATGCGACGCACCATCTCGTTGCTGCCATCCGGTTCCCGGTGATTTATCTCTTGTTTCTTTTCTTCCATTGATGTCTTATCTTAGATTACAGCAAACAGCAGATAACCGACATGATTAGACCATGACAGGTAAAAGGGCAAGATCTCGTCCTTACTCCTCACATTCTACAGCTTCTGCTCTACCTCAATTTCAGTGAACGTCTCAATAATATCGCCCACCTGAATATCGTTGAAGTTAACCAACGAGACACCACACTCCAAACCAGTTGCAACTTCCTTTGCATCGTCCTTGTAGCGCTTCAAGGCACCTATCGGAGCAGTATGAATCACAATACCATCGCGGATAACACGAGCCTTATCCTTATTGTGTACCTTACCCTCGGTCACGAGACCACCGGCCACAGTACCCACTTTCGAAATCTTAAAGACCTGTTTCACCTCAATCTCACCAGAAATAACCTCCTTCTTCACCTTGTCAAGCATACCCTGCATGGTCGATTTCACCTCGTCAATAGCGTCATAGATGATAGAATATGTATTAATTTCCACACCCTCACGCTCTGCAAGTCGACGTGCCTCGTTTGAGGGACGCACCTGAAAACCGACAATGATAGCATCAGAAGCCGAGGCAAGCATAACATCGTTCTCGGAGATCTGACCAACGGCCTTTGAAATGACATTAACCTGAACTTTCTCGGTAGAAAGTTTGATAAACGAATCACTCAGAGCCTCAATAGAACCATCGGTATCACCTTTCACAATGATATTCAGTTCATGGAACTCACCCAGTGCAATACGGTGGGATATATCATCCAGTCCCAAAGTCTTCGTCGTTCGGAGACTCTGTTCACGCTGCAACTGCGTACGTTTATTGGCAATCTCACGAGCCTCCTGCTCTGACTCCATCACATGGAACGAGTCACCTGCCGTAGGTGCTCCGTTGAGACCCAATATGATAGCAGGTTCAGCAGGACCAGCCGTATTGATGCGCTGATTACGCTCGTTGAACATAGCCTTAATCTTACCCCAAGCCGTTCCAGCGATAACCACATCACCTACCCTCAGCATACCGTTGGAGACAAGCACAGTAGACACATAGCCACGACCTTTGTCAAGCGAACTTTCGATGATGCTGCCCGTTGCCTTACGATGAGGATTGGCTTTCAAATCAAGCATCTCGGCCTCAAGCAATACTTTCTCCAGCAGTTCGTCAACACCGACACCTTTCTTAGCGGAGACCTCCTGACACTGGTACTTACCTCCCCATTCCTCAACGAGCAGATTCATATTAGCCAAGTCTTCACGGATCTTGTCGGGATTGGCACCTGGCTTGTCTATTTTATTGATGGCAAACACCATCGGCACATTGGCTGCCTGAGCGTGGGCAATAGCTTCTTTTGTGGTGGGCATCACCGAGTCATCGGCCGCAATAATAATGATTGCAATATCTGTCACCTGTGCACCGCGGGCACGCATGGCAGTAAAAGCCTCATGACCAGGCGTATCAAGGAAGGTGATCTGGCGTCCGTCTTTCAACTTCACGTTATAGGCACCAATATGCTGTGTGATACCACCAGCCTCACCGGCAATGACGTTGGTATTGCGAATAAAGTCGAGCAACGAGGTTTTACCATGGTCTACATGACCCATCACGGTAACGATCGGTGCACGTGTCAACAGATCGTTCTCGTCATCCTGCTCCTCGGTAATAGCTTCCTGAACTTCAGCACTGACATACTCGGTAGTAAAGCCAAATTCCTCAGCCACCAAATTGATCGTTTCTGCATTCAGACGCTGGTTGATACTCACCATGATACCTACTGACATACAGGTCCCAATTACCTTTACGACAGGTACATTCATCATCGTAGCCAATTCACTGACAGTCACAAACTCTGTAATTTTCAGCACCTTGCTCTGTGCTGCTTCAGCAGCCATCTCCTCGCTCAGACGCTCCTGAACAGCATCACGTTTCTCTTTACGATACTTGGCACCCTTCTTATTTTGAGCAGTCTTCGAGGTAAGGCGAGCCAAGGTTTCCTTGACTTGGCGAGCCACATCCTCATCATTAGCCTCCAAGGGCTTAACAACCTGCTGACGGTTCTTCTTACCTTTCTTGCTTTCCTGCCGTGAAGCGTCTTGAAAGTTCTGGTTACCGCCCTTATTCTTTTTCTTGCCATTGCCCTGACTCTGCTGCTGTTGTTGCTTGGCAGCTTCCTCAATATCCACTTTACCAGAACGGATACGCTCACGCTTCTTCTTCTCACCGGCAGGAGCCTGAGCCGGTCGTTGCTGGGCAACCTTTTCCTCACGCTGCTTGCGTTTTTCCTCCTTAGTTTTCTTCTTGGGGCGAGTGCTCTGATTGAGCGTAGACAAATCTATCTTACCAAGCACATTCACCTTCGGAGCCAGTTTTGCCTCACTCTTCAGGGTGAAAATCTCAGAACTTTCTGCAGTCGTAGACTGTTCTGCATCTTCTGCCTTATTTTCCACAGGCAGCATCACTTCGTTTTTATCAGCAGGTACGACCTCTTCAACTTCACTTTTAGGCTCAACAATGGGCTCAGGCTTTTTCTCCTCAACCTTCTGAGGTTGAGGACTTTTAATAGTCTCCGCCGGAGCCTGACTTTTGGCAGTAGTCTTCACTTCGGATTCTGTTGTCTCCGGATCAACAGGTTTTACAACAGATTTTGGCTTACCGACGCTATTCAAGTCTATCTTACCCAGAGGTTTAAACTGCTGGCGCTGTTGTTCCATAAGTACCTCCGTCCGAGTCTTGACAGCTTTTTCCGGTTTCTTATCCTTCTTCTTGGGGAAAAGTTTATCGGCCTGAGTCTTTACGGCTTTGTCACCACTGAACTCATGCACCAAAGCTTCATACTGCTTATCGGAAATCTTGGTGTTAGAAGTGGCATCATCACGAATCTCGCCCAGACTGCTCTTTTTTTTCAGGAAATCAACTGCCGTTTGAAGTCCTATATTCAGTTCTGTTAATACTTTATTTAATCTTACGCCCATTAATGTTCAATTTCAATGTTCAATTCAAATATTCAGTCTCACTCAAACTCTGCACGAAGCACTTCAAGCAGATGGTCGACGGTTTCTTCTTCCAGATCAGCCTTCTCAATAAGCAATTCACGAGGAGCGTTCAGCACCTCCTTGGCAGTGTCGTACCCCAGAGCCTTAACTGCATCAATAACCCACTGGTCAATCTCGTCGCTGAACTCATCGAGATAGATATCCTCATCATTTTCGCCCTCATTGACTACACGGAACACATCAATAGTGTGCTCGGTGAGCATTGAGGCCAACTTAATGTTCATACCACCCTTACCAATGGCCAGACTAACCTCCTCCGGTTGCAGATAAACCTCAGCTTTGTGGTTCTCCTCATCAAGCGTAATGCTGGTCACTTTAGCGGGACTCAAAGCACGCTGAATAAAAAGTTGTGTATTGCTCGAATAGTTGATCACGTCAATATTCTCGTTCTGCAACTCACGTACAATGCCATGTACACGACTTCCCTTTACACCAACGCACGCTCCCACGGGATCAATGCGGTCATCGAAGCTCTCCACAGCTACCTTGGCACGCTCGCCCGGCATACGGGCCACTCTACGTATAGCAATCAGGCCATCAGCAATTTCTGGCACTTCGGCCTCCAGCAGACGCTTGAGGAACTCGGGAGTGGTGCGCGAAAGCATGATACGCGGATTATTATTCTCGTTGCTCACCTCTTTCACTACCGCACGCACGGTTTCACCCTTGTGATAACCATCTGAAGGGATCTGGTCACCTTTCAGCAGATGCAACTCATTACCTTCATCATCCATCAGCAACACCTCACGTTTCCATATCTGATAAACCTCACCAGAAACAATAGTACCTACCTTATCCTTATATTTCTGATAAAGGGCATCGTGATCAAGTTCCAGAATCTTTGAAGCCAATGTTTGACGCAGGTTCAAGATAGCACGACGGCCGAACTTGGTAAAATCTACGGCTTCGCTCACTTCCTCCCCTACTTCATAGTCCGGTTCAATCTTTTGAGCGTCGGTCAGCGAGATTTCTTTGTTCTCATCCTTCACCTCACCATCAGATACCACCACACGGTTGCGATGGATCTCGAAATCGCCCTTATCGGGATTCACAATCACATCAAAATTTTCATCACTGCCAAACATTTTGGCCAGCACGTTGCGAAAACTCTCCTCCAACACACTTACAAGCGTGGTGCGATCGATGTCTTTCGTCTCTTTGAACTCCTGAAAGGTCTCAAACATACTTGGACCTTTCGATTCTTTCTTTGTTGCCATTATTTTGTTTTATTTAAAATTCAATACATATTTAGTCGACTTCACCTCATCCATAGAGTACGTCTTGTCGACCTCTACCTTCACTGGACGCTTTTTGCCTTCAGGAATCTGCTTCTCCTGAGTGGTTACCGTGAACAAACGCCCGTCAACTTGTTTCAGTACACCGGCAGTCTTCTTTCCCTCGGCATCAACCACCTCGACATTGTCACCCACATGGTTCACATATTGCTGTTCCACCTTGAACGGCTGTCCAATTCCTGCCGATCCAACCTCCAATTCATAATCACCAAGTTCATCACCCAACTGCTCCTGCAGAAAGCGGCTCAACTCAGCACAATCTTCAATCCATACCCCATCTGCATGATCAATCTCAATGACGATACGATCGTCATTAGCCATCTCAATGTCTACCAAGAAGTAGTCACCCTTTTGTTGCAACCACTCTTCCACTAATACATTTACCTTCTCTTTCGTTATCATTCTAACGTTGTTTTATAAAGAAATGAGGAGCTTTCGCGAAGCCCCTCATTCCACTGAACGGGTGCAAAGGTACAACTTTTTCCCCATTCCGCCAAATTATTTGTGAAAAAAGTTTATCTTCAAAACAAAGATGCCTAACCTGTCTATAGTTCTATTTATTATTGGGAAACAATATTCTCCGATATTCCTCCGGCGACTTCAACAGACGCTCAGCCTCCTGCACCTGCTTATCATAATTAAGACCAACCTCCGTAGCCCCCGCTTGATAGTAGTAGGCTGATACAATCGAAAGTTCCAACATCTGCTGCACGATCTTGCGGTTTTTGTCCAAATCAGTCGCCACATCGTGTTCCAGTTTCTTGGCCAGTTCACCGAAAGCATCCTTAGCCTGATCATAGTAGCCCTCAAACTTCGCTGTCTCTATCAAACTATTCAGTTGTTTTTTGCTCAACGGGTCATAAGTAAAGCCACTCTCCACCACACGCTGACAAAACTGCTGCCAATCTTGCTCTGTTAAACGGAAATCACGGGCCGGTGCAATCGTTGGATGACGGTCTATATAGTCCATCACATAGTCAAACATCACCTCCGTAGAATCCAGAGCACTGCCCGACAGATAATAAGCGATATTCGATAGGGTATCATTCTTCAATTCCACATCAGGCTTAACCCCGCCTCCATCACGCACCTCTCTTCCATTGCGGGTATAAAATACATTCGTCAACGAATCAGCGATACGCTCCTCTCGACCACGCTTGTAATTCACAGCCTGAATACAGCGACCGCTGGGAATATAGTAATGCGATGTCGTGATCTTCACATTTGTATTATAAGGCAGTTCGAGCGGCACCTGTACTAATCCTTTTCCATACGTGCGCGAACCTAATATAATCGCACGATCCAAGTCCTGCAACGCGCCACTGGCAATCTCGCTGGCCGAAGCCGACTCACCGTTTACCAACACCACCATCGGCATCAGTGTATCCACCGGTTCCAAAGACGTTTCATATTTCCGATTGGCCTGACGTACCTTACCACGATTCTCCACTACCAGTTCACCCTGCGGAACCCAAATATTCACAACGTCTACCGCCTCCATTTCCGAACCGCCATGATTGTCACGTAAATCAAATATCAACCCTTTCGCTCCCTGCTTCTTCAAGTCCACGAAAGCACGACGCACTTTCAGGGCACATCCTTCTGTAAATTGATTCAGACAGATATAACCGATGGAGTCCGGACGCATCCCCCAATAAGGCAACTCAGGAAACCTGATATTCCTACGGGTAATTTTGAACTTCATCTCCTGATTTGTAGAGGGACGCTTTACCTTCAGAACAAAGCTCGTACCTGCGTCACCTTTCAGATGACTACTCACAAAAGCCACCTGTTTGTCCGTCATCAACGTATCATCAATGCTCAAGATAATATCACCTTTCTTCAAACCGGCCTCAGCAGCAGGCATCCCTTCATACGGCTCATCAATAACCACCCGCTTCAGTTTCTGGTGATATTTCACCAACGCCCCAATGCCGGCATACTGATTTCCTGTCAGCATCATCTGCAGCATCTTTGTCTTCTCTTCCGGATAGTATTCCGTATAGGGATCCAGCGTGTTCAGCATACCATTAATGGCAGCCGTCATGGTCTGTCCGGGGTTCAGCGTATCCACATAGAAAAGATCCAAGTTGCTATACAAGGCATTAAAGATATCGAGATTCTTCCCTACCTCCAGATTATGGTTCTGCCCCAGTACGGTCATAGGTATAAGAAACATTGCCAGCACAGCCTGTCGGAATTGTCGCATCATAGTCATCTGTCGTTTTTATTCTTTTTGCCTGCAAAATTAAAGTATTATCCTTAAAAATCCGTCCTTTTTACCGACTTTTTATAAAAAAATCACTTTTTAGAGAAAATTTTTCTCAAAAAGTTTGCATATTTCCCGAAAACACATTACCTTTGCACTCGCAAATCAGAAATGACGCAAAAACTGCTTCAGTAGCTCAGTTGGTTAGAGCACCTGACTGTTAATCAGGGGGTCGTTGGTTCAAGCCCATCCTGAAGCGC